>JBOHNC010000173.1:0-19963 GCA_050730415.1 Planctomycetota bacterium | reverse complement strand
CGCCAAAGCCGCGCGGCCGGCCGCCAAATCCGCCCAACCGGCTGCCCTCAAAGCCACCGCCCGCGTGACGCCCGTCGGCCCGGGCCAGGTGGTTTCCAACGCGCCGGGGCGCATTAATTTGATTGGCGAACACACCGACTACAACGGCGGCCTGGTCCTGCCCATGGCGATCGATCGTTACACCCGCGCGCGCATCACCGAACGGCCCGATCGCCACATCCAGGTCCACGCCACCGACCTCAACAAAATGTTCACCTGGATCGAGGGCGCATTTCCGCTCGAAGCGCCCAGTTTCGCCCGCTACGTGCACGGAGCGTATATCATGCTTGGCGAACAGTTCCCGAAGATCAAGCTGCCGGGCTACGCGGTGGACATCACCAGCACCGTGCCAATCGGCGCGGGGTTGTCCAGCTCCGCGGCGCTGAGCGTGGCGCTGCTGCAGGGAATGGCGCAGGCGAGCCGCCTGCCGCTGAAGCGGGATCAAATCCCCGCGCTGGCGCAGGCCATCGAACACCGCTTCATCGGAACCAAATGCGGCATCATGGACATGTTCGTTTCGGTCCACGCCAAAAAAGATCACGCGCTGTTTTTGGACTGCAAAACACTCAAGGCCAAGCCGGTCAAAATCAGCGCGAAGAAAGTCGCGGTGATCTGCGCCGATTCGGGTATCCGCCACGAACTGGCCGACGGCGGATACAACCGCATCCGGCAAGAATGCGAAGCGGCGGCGGAAAAACTGCTCGGCAAGCCCGGCCTGCTGCGCGCGCTGCCGGCGAAACTGCTGCCGCTGCTCAAAGCCAGCCAGCAAAAAGGCCCGCTGGCGAAACTCACCGACAGCGAATTCATGCGCGTGCGCCACGTGATGACCGAAAACGAGCGCGTCCAGAAAACGGTGCGACTGATGGGGCTCAACAAGTGGGCCGAAGTCGGCCAGTTGTTCTACGGCTCCCACAAAAGCATGCGCAACGACTTCCGCATCACCTGCCTCGAAGTGGATCACCTGGTCGAAAAGGCCGCGATGATCGACGGCGTGTACGGCGCGCGCATGACCGGCGGCGGCTTCGGCGGCTGCGTCGTGGTGCTGGCCGAACCCAAGGCGGCCGAACGCGCCGCCGAGGAACTGGCGGAAGATTACAAGAAAACCTTCGGCATCATTCTGAAAACCTACCGGTTCCAAGCCGCTGGCGGCGCGTTCCTCGAAAAATAAACGCGTTCACCATAGAGACACCGAGGCACAGAGAGGAAGAGAGACTTTCAGGGGAAGAACGAGTGTAACCATTGCGCTGCCGATAGGAACGTCCACTGCCCGTGAAAGTCGGCATCATGCTTGTACATTTCGTACATCTTTCCTCCAGATATTTTCTTGCCCCCGCGAGGGGGCGAATTTGGGTAGCCGGGGGTGAAAACCTACGGAATGGTGTATCGTGGCGCGGCTTCCGCGCCACGATCCATCCAATTCGTTCTTCCGCGCGACCTGAACCGATCAACGCGCACCCGTCGATTCCCCGCGCGGAACCTCAGCCGCCGACAACGTGGGCGAATCAAAGCATTTGATTCACCGCGTACATAACAAAGCCACCGTAGCCCAGACAGGCCGCTCCGGCGATCGCAGTACAAACGAGGTTGACGCGAAAGGAAGCACGGTTGCGGTGGAAAGTTCGGAGACTTCCGATGGCGCTGACGACCGTCATCAAGATGCCCAGGATAGCCAGCCCGGCCACGAAAATCAGGATCGCCGGGCCGGCTTGGGCGTCCTGCACGTCGCCCACGCCGGCAATCAGTGCCAATAGGAACAGGCCGAACCAAGGCAACAGGGAAAGCACCAGTTGAAATCGATCCATTTGCGACCAAGACGTCGCCAGGATGGGAACGTGCGCGGCCGGTGGGAGTTTGTGTTCGTCCCAGGTTGGTGAGGCAGGTTCAATATCATGGTCGGATCGAGCCACGCAGTCGCTCCTGGAAATGACGTTTATATTTTATCGACCTGAACCCCAGGGTCCAGCACCGACCCGATTGGCAATCGATGTGCGTTCGGGCAGGCCGGTGCGCACTTAAAGTACGAGACAAAATCCATGAAGCCGCGCTAGAGCGCGGCGCTCACAGGGAGCCGACGCCATGAAAGGTCGCGCGGTTCAGTGGCCCGTGATGCATAACAGTTCGATGAACGGCATCAGCACGATCAGGCTCAGGTTGATGTACACCAGCGCGGATTTACATTCGACCTTGTCGAAAGCTTCCAAAACCTGCGTGAAAATCGCCGCCAGCCACAGCGCCGCGCCGAACACAAACGAGAAGCCCAGCGCGAGAAATCCTTCCGGTCCGACGTGCTGAAAGGCGAACCCGAGAAATACCAGCACCGCGACGTTGACCAGATTGAGCACGAGTCCGACTGTCCGGCGACGCATGATGTGCCGGCGTGCGGCGGCATCGGCATCGAGCACTTCGTCTGCGCCGGCGGTGCGCAGATGGAACCAGCCGGTTTTGACGGGTTTGAGGTGCCGCGTCGAGGGGTGATGAATGGATGCAGACATGACTTGATCCCTCCAGGGCGTTGTTAGTCAGTATACAACTTGCGGAGGGGCGATTGCAAGAGTGGCAATTTGCGCACCAATAGAAATTGCGCGTCTAGAAAATAGGGCAGCAATCCAAGCAGCGGCGCAGGCGCGCGGCGCTCCCAGAGTTGGCGGACCCAGCCCAAAATCAGCGGTCCAGTTCGCCGGCGATCGTATTGAAGCTGCTCAGGCTGGCGACGAGGTCCGAAATGGTACTGCCTTGGCAGAGTTCGGCGAAGCAGGCGTAGTTGACGAAGCTGGGCGGACGCACGCGAACTTTGTAAGGCACTCCGGTGCCGTCGGAGACGATATACCACCCCAGTTCGCCGTTGGGCGATTCGGTGGCCGAATAGATTTCGTTCACCGGCGGGTGGATGCCGTGGCCCTTCATGAGGAGCTTGAAATGGTGAATCAGGCTTTCCATCTGCGTGTAGACCAGTTGTTTTTCCGGCAGCGTGATTTTGAAATCGTCGAGCGACAACGGGCCTTTCTTGGGCATTTTCTTCAAGCACTGATTGACCATCGACAGCGACTGGCGCATTTCCAGAATGCGCTGCTGGTAGCGCGCAAACACGTCGCCATCGGTGTGCGTGGGCACCTCGAATTCAAGCTCCGGGTATTTGAGGTACGGTCGGTCGCGGCGCAGGTCGTAGTCAAACCCGCTGGCGCGCGCGATCGGCCCGGTCAGCGCGTAGCGCTTGACCATGTCCATCGAAATAACACCGACACCCATGGTGCGATCTCGCCAGATGCGCTGCTTGTTCAGCATCATCTCGATTTCGTCGAGCACCTTCGCGAAGTCCTTGGTCTTGCGGCGGACCAGATCGTCGAAGTCCGGCGGCAGGTCGCGAAAAATCCCGCCGACCCGCGTCCAACTGGTGGTCAGCCGCGCGCCGGTCACGCTCTCGAAAATGTCGTACATGTTCTCGCGCTGGATGAAGGTCCAGAGCATGATCGAAAATGCGCCCAGGTCCATCGCCGAAAGCCCGACGCACACGACGTGGTCGGCCAGACGAGTCAGCTCGCTCATGATCGTCCGCGCCCACTGGCCGCGCTCGGGAATTTCTATCCCCAGCAGTTCCTCGCAGGCCAGCGAATAGCCCACATTGTTGCAGATCGGCGACAGGTAGTTCATGCGGTCGGTGACCACCACGAACTGGTTGTAGGACATGGACTCGCCGAGCTTTTCGAAACCCGTGTGCAGGTAGCCGATTTCCGGTGTGCACTTGACGACGATCTCGCCGTCCAGTTCCAGAATCAGCCGCAGCGTGCCATGCGTGGCCGGATGCTGCGGGCCAAGGTTCATCTTGAGCAGACGGCGGCCGCCGGCAACCGGTTCGTCCGACTCGATCTGCACCTGGCCCTTGCTTTGAAGTTCGGTGATGGTCGTCATGATGGCGGTCTCGTCCTCGCGCGGGGCCCTTTAGCGGCCGGCGGTTTCCTCGGGGATGTCGGTGTACTTCGGGAAGGAGTCGCGTTCGCCGCGCCCCTTGAGCGGGTAGTCCTTGCGCAGCGGATGGCCCTGATAGTAATCGGGCAGCAGGATTCGGATCAGATTCGGGTGCCCCGCAAACTGCACCCCATACATGTCGAAGGCTTCGCGTTCCAGCCAATCCGCGGAGGCCCACAGATCGGTGACCGAATCGATGACCGGGGTTTCCTCGGTGATGGATGCCTTCACCCGCAGCCGGACATGCGGCCGAGACCCGAAGGCGGTCAGTTGATACACCACCGCGAAACGTTCCGGCAGATCCTGCGGATACTTGGCGTAATCGACGGCGGTGAGATCGGACAGCACATCGAAGCGTAGCGGCTTTTCCGCGGCGGCCTTGTCGCCAGAACCGGCCGGCGCTGCCAGCTTCAAATCTTCTTTCAGATACTTCAGCACGGCGTGCGCGGAGGAGCCGGGCAGCGACAGCGTGGCCTGATTGCGGAAGACTTCCAGCTTGAAAACCAGCACCGGGAAGCGCTCGGAAAGTTCGGCGCTCAGCTTGGCAGGATCGATGGGAAAATCGTTGAGCGGCATGGCGGCGGATTCCAGACTATGGGGTCTCAGCGGAAAAAAACTGCGCGCAGGTCAACTCTTGACGTAGCGCGAGGGGAATGCCAACGGCGTGGCATTGGTCACCTGCTGGGTGGCCGGAATGTTGGGCGGGACGCGCTCGAGCGGATGGGTGCTCGGGTCATAGACCTGCGTCTGCCGCTGATCGCCTTCGATCCGTTTCTGGATCAGCAGCAGCGCGTCAATGAGGCTTTCCGGACGCGGCGGGCAGCCGGGAATGTAAACGTCGATCGGGATGAACTGATCGACGCCCTGGACCAGCGTGTAGGTGTTGAAGACGCCGCCGGTGGAGGCACAGGCGCCCATCGAAATCGCCCACTTGGGCTCGGGCATCTGGTTGTAGATTTCGATCAGCACCGGCATCATCTTGATGCTGATCCGCCCGGAGACGATCATCAGGTCGCTCTGCCGCGGCGAAAATCGGATCACCTCCGCGCCGAAACGGCTCATGTCGTATTTGCTCGAAAGCGCCGCCATCATTTCAATCGCACAGCAGGCCGTGCCGAAGGGCATCGGCCAGAGGCTGTTCTTGCGGCCCCACTTGAGCAGTTCCTGGAGCTTGGTGGTGAAAAATCCGGCGCTGCCGGATTTGCTTTGGTCGACAGTTTCCAGTTTATGCATGGGCGGTGCTCTCCCGGGAAAGGGCGGCGTGGCCGACAGCCACGGAGGCCGCGGCCGCAGGTGTGGCGGACGGGGTGAGTGCAGCGGTGACGGATTTGCCAGCGGACGCGGGTTGCTCCCCAGCGACTTGACCATCGGCGGGAAGTCCGTCCTCGGTCGTGTTGGTTTCGTTGAAATCCAGCACCCCGCGGCGAATAATGTAATAAAGTCCGAACACCAGCACACCCAGGAAGACCAGCATTTCGATCAGGACCGGTAGGCTAGTGTCACGGCCTGCGGCTAGGAAATCCTTGTAGTTCACCGCAAAAGTGATGAGAAAAACCGATTCGATATCGAACAGGGCCAGCATCAAGGCCATGACGTAGAACTTGACGGAGAATTGACGATGGCGGGTGGCGAACCGCGGCACCCCGCATTCGTAGGGCTGCAGCTTGTCGCGCTTGAATCGGTATGCGCCCAGATACCAGGGCAGCAGGTGCGACACCGCCAGCATGCCGCCGCCAACCGCCAGTGCGATCGCGATATAAGCCAATGCAGAAAGGATTTGCGACCAACCCATGGAGCAGCCTCACGTTGCCGGGGATTCGGGGCGCAGAAAAGGCCCCGCTGCCGGAACCTCCCCTACCCGCTTCATTCTAACCTATCCGGGCGGGGGGCAATCGCGGAAGAAAGGATGGTGCTGCCCGGCCGATCGCAGGGCGCAGCCTAAGGAAATAGGGGCCAAAAGCAGGTTTACTCCCCCGCCTCGACTCATCCGATATTTTTGAGTTTTTCCCGGACGAACAGCGCACGGCGCTCGTCGCGTTCCCCGGGACTCAGATTTTCGCCGGTGATCTTCTGCAGGTGAGCCGGCTGGCTGAAGAGCATCAGTTCATTGATGAGCCGGATGTCGATGGCGGGCAGAATCTGCATGTGGACGCCCAGCCGGACCGCCGACAGCAGCGTCAAGACCTGTTCGCTGGTCAGAATCCGGGCATACTTGAGCAGCGCAAACGCCTGCCAGGCACGGTCTTCGATCTGAATCCGGTCCTTCATCAACAGCGTTTCGCGCGCTTTCTGTTCGTACTCGATGATGCGTGGAATCACCTTTTCGACATTGGCGATGATTTCTTCCTCACTTTTGCCCAGCGTGATCTGGTTGGAAATCTGGTACAGATGGCCAAGCGGTTCGGTGCCCTCACCGTAGATGCCGCGCACGGTGTGGAAAATCTTGCTGACCGCCTGCGTGGCCTTGTCGATGTGGCGGGTGATGCACAGCGCCGGCAGGTGCATCATCACCGAAACCCGCAAACCGGTGCCGACATTGGTGGGGCAGGCGGTCAGGTACCCGAATTGATTGGAAAAGGCGTATTCCAGTTCGCCTTCGACCTTGTTATCGACCGTGTCGATCAATTTCCAGGCTTCGCTCAACCGCAGCCCGGACTGAAGCACCTGCAAGCGCAGGTGATCTTCCTCCATGACCATCACGCTGACGGTTTCCTGGTCGGAGATGGCGGCGCCGGCGGGGCCTGTGGAGTCCGCCAGTTCGCGGCTGATCAGGTGGCGTTCGACCAGAAAAGCCCGGTCGGTGGTGGAAAGGTCGGGCATGTACAGGTAATTGTCCGGCTCGACGATGCGGGCCCGCAGCAGCGCTTCCCGCACTTTCCGTTCCGCCTTCTCGCGCTCGTTGCCTTGAAGCGAGGTCATAAATGGAATACCGGCGATGTTGCGCGCCAGCCGCATGCGGGTGGAAATGACGATTTCCGCCTCCGGCCCGGTGCCCTGAAGCCACTCGCCGGTGGTGTTCAGCATGCGGTTGAGATCCATGGTGGCGGGTTCCTTCCTGCGCCGATTGACCGAGGCTATTCTACTTCAAAAGCGACCGCCGGGGCAGGTGGGCAAGTGGAGGGTATTCCGCGCAACGGTTCACCGGCGGCGGCCGGAATCATTCTGCAGCCTCTGAAAGCCCCGCATCCAAATCCAGCGGCGGTACAATGAGAACCCGCGGCATTCAGCGGGTCGGAAACGGAGGTCGGCATGGAGCGTACACGCCCGGCGAGGCGAATCCTGCGGCAGTGGCGCCGCCCAGCGACGCTGGCGCTGCTGGCGAGCTGGACGATTTTGGCCGCCGTCCCACCCCGCACCGCGATCGCGGCCGATTCCGCCACCGTCACCGGCGACACCGCACTCGAACAGCATCTGCCCGACACCAACCAGGTGCCCCGCTACGACTACGAGGGCGCCCAGAATCCCAACATCGCCGCCAACGAATTAATCTTCGTAGGTTCGCCTGCCAAAGGCGGTTCACCCGGGCGGCTCGACGTGAAAGTCATCGCAGCGGTGTCAGTCGGCGCCAACGCCGGCCAGGTTGCCGAGGGCGACACGATCCCCGTGCAATGCTGGAATCTGCAGCTCACGCCGGGCAAAAACTACCTCTTTGAAACCTACCGTTGGGGCAACACCATGCCGGCCAACCTGCGCCAGCAGCCCGTGGAAATCGGCAAGGACTATCGTGACGACCCGCATTACAAGGTGATGCAATTCACCTTGGGAGACCATTCGCCCACCGATCCGGCGGCCTTCACGAAAGCGCTGTGCACATTGTACAAAGCGCTGCCGGGCGGGGACACCCTGAGCGATTCGCGCGAGGAAATCCTGGCCTTCGCCGCGTTGGAACATCCCGAACGCCTCGATCCCGCCGACCTGGACTTGAAGACCCTGGCGGAGGACCTCCTGAAAAAGACGCTTGCCCAAGACAACACCGCACCGGCGTCGCCGGACAAGGCCTCGCTGCGGGATCAGGAAATTTTCGAGCGCCGGTTGTATGTCATCGTGAAACTGTACGCGTTGCGGAGCGATCTGAAACCCGCCGACCTGGCGGCCAAACTGCTGGCCGCGACGCCGCTGGGACTGCGCGCGTTTGGCCCGCTGATCGAGCATGCCTCGGTCACGGACAAGGATGCCATCGCGCAACTGATTCAACCCCTGCTCAAAAAAGCCCTCGACAACCATGACTACGACCGTCAGGAAATTCAACTGCTGTACCTGGCGCAACAGCTCAAGTCGCCGGCGCTCACCAACCTCATCGCCGCGGCCGTGAAAGCGACGCCGGAGGCCGCCGACGCGACCCTGGTCGCGCGAACCTGGCTGGAGCTATCCGGTTCGAGTGTCTGGCCGGACGCCAAAGCGGTCATGACGCACTGGGACGACCGCAACGCCAATGGAGCGATGGACATTTGGATCCATTTGGATTTTGTGCGTCTGGCGGCGGTGGATGTCGGCTCGCCGGCGTATGTCGACCTGACCAGCGCGATTCGCGCCTCCCCGCAACTCAAACAGATGGTCTTCCAAATCTACAACGAACTGCCGCAGGAGGTGAAACGTCCCTTCGGTTTCGCGCTGGTCGATGCGGGCGTGCACACGATTTTGCAATTCATGCTCAGCCAGGACAATTCTTTCGATCCGCGCCTGATCGAGTACGCAGTGCGCTACGCCGTCGGCGAGGTCCACAGCGACGATCCGACGGAAGTCGGCATGTTGATGGGTGCGACCGCCACCGCCAAAATGTACCTGCAAAGCCGCTTGAAAATTGAAATCGCCTCCCGCGAGCAATTCAATGATTGGTACATGCAGCGGCTGGCCAAAGTCAACCTGCCGCTCACGCCGGAACTCCAAAAGCGCCTGCCCGTACTGACCGCCGATTTGGCCAGTCCACGCGGCGACCTGCGCAGCCAGGCGCAGAAGGAATTGATCGAAATGGGCAATGACGCGTTGCCGGCCCTGCTGGCTCTGGAGCACGGCTCGCACGATTTGACCACCCGCCAGACCGTGCGCGCGATGATCCTCTCGATGCCGCTGCTGCCGCAAGCCTTCGACATGAATAATTGACGCCGCCGCGCAAGCGCCTGCGCGCTGGACTTGCAGGGACCGGCTCAGCCCGCCGGATCGGGCGATCGCCGCCGGGCCAGCATCGCCATCAGCAGCAGGACTCCCAGGAGCGCTGCCACCGCAGCCGGCGCTGCCAGCGGGATCGCGGCGCCGGCGCCGGGATCCACGCTACTGGCGCCGAGAACAGCCTCGCTCGGCGCCGATCCGGTTGCCAGAACTTCGTCCCGGCCCCAGCTGGCATCGCGCTGGGTCAACGCCGGGGCGAGGGCATTCTGCGCCAAGGCGGCGGCGGCCGAACCCATCTCGCTATGCCAGCACCACCCGGCGTGGCCATCTTCAGGCCGGGTGGCCAAGGCCGCGGCATCGGCACGTAGCAGATCCCACAGCGCCAGCCAGGCGGCGGCGTGGCGGTTGGCCAGCGAGGACTGCGCCGGGTCGAATAGCAACGCCCACCCCGGCCTCCCGGCGCCATCCAGCAACCGGACAATCGCCGGTCCGGCAGGAGAATCGACCGCCACACTTCCACCATATAGCAGCAGCCCGCGCCGCAGGCCGGCGATCTGCCAGGACTGCCGGCCCAGCACTGCAAACTCCGGACTGCCCGTCGGCACGTTGGTCGTTGTCGCCGCGCGCAGCGGTTCATCGAACAAATGCAGGCCCGGTGGATCGAACTGCGGATTCATGTACACCGGCAGAACCGGCCCTTCGGCCTGCAATTCGGCCAATCGCGCCAGCGCCTCGGGCCCGGCGTCGCAGACAAACAGCACCGCCGCCCCGGCGCGCTCAGGTGCGCCGGAGACTCCCGTCGTCGCACCGGTTTCGGACGCAGCTTTGGCCGCCGGCGCACCAAACGCCCGCTCCGGAATATTCAACGCCTGCAGCGCAGCGGTGATCATCGGGCGAACTGCGCGCGGAGCCACCTCCGCCACCACCGCGCCGGCGCCGGCGTGCTCCAGAAGGACCTGATCGTCGAGCGCCAATCCGTCGCTCCAGGCGGCCGGAAACTGACCCGACCCGCCGGCATCGCCAGACGCAGGAGGCGCACCGCTTGCGGCCGGGGCTACCACCAATCGCACGCGCAGCCAAGGGGCGACGGCGGCGCCGGTGGGAAGTTCCAACGGGCCCATCACGCCGCCCGCCTTGGCGATCGCAGCCGCCACCGACACCGGTGGATCGACCAGCCTGAACTGCCGGCCATCCTCCGAGGTTTCCACCGCGAGCGCGGCCAATGGCGCCGGCCGGTTCGACGGCCACGCTGCTCCGCCCACACCCAATTCCACCCACAGCGCCACCGTTCCGGCCCTGCCAGCCGACGCGGACGGCGCAGCGGGCGTCACGGGCGGAGCCGGAGGCGCATCTGCTGAATTGGCGAGGGTGCCGGGGGCCGTGGGCTCGATCCACACCCGTACGATTCCCAGATTGGGCGCCAGCGCCGCAGCCGGGCTGTGCCAGACGATGCGAGTCCCGGCGGACCGGGGCGCGTCCGCCGCAGGCGCGCGCGCCGTGACCACGTCTATTTCATCCCAAGCCTCCGATCTGCTCGCAACGCCGGGCGGCTGTGCGGACAACTGCCGGGGATCGGCCAACCGCATCTGTTCCAATACGCGATTCAAATCCACCGGCCCGGACCACGGCGCGCGGGCACCGGAGGCCGAGACAATTTCGACCTCGCTTTCGCCGCTTGACGCCAGCTTCCGGCGCAGGCCGTCGGCGCGAGCCTGCAAAATTTCCGACAGCGGCTTGCCATCAAGCGTCCGATGCAGACCGTCCCAGCCATCATCCAGCAACACCGCGATCCGGCGCGGGTGCGTCACGCTGCGCGGCCAGGCCAGACCCGCGATGACGGCTACCAGCAGCGCCAGCAGCAGCGACTTCAGGAGGAATACCCGATCCAGCCAGCGCGGCGGCGGCGGCAGGTTCCGTGCGTGCGCCCGTCGAAAAACTGCCAGCCCCGGCACCACCGCGCGGCGCCGCCGCAGCGCCCGCAGGCAGGCGGCCGCCAGCAGCACGATCAGCCCTGCCAGTAAGGCGGCGGCCCATGGCGGCGACAGATGCAGCCAGATCAGCGCAAAAATATCACCGCCCCCCCTGCGTCGCCGCCGCCGGCTGATCGACCTGGGCCGCGCCTGACATCCAGGTCGCGTCCCCGTCGAGCATCAGGCTCAGCAACGTATTGTCCAGCCCCGCCTCGTCGTGCCCCAGCAACACGTAGGCGGCCGGCACGCCGACGCGGTCGAGCGTTGGGTCCACCGGCAGCCACAGCCCGCATTCCGGCGCAGGCCCAGATCCGTTGTCCGCAGCCGGCGGCGGCAACGGCGCTGGTCCCCCCGTGTCGCGGATGAACATTTCAGCCCATTGGTGCGCCGTGAGTTCGCCGTCTTCCAGCACCAACCCGCGGCAGATGCGCGCCGGCAGGCCGCGGCTGCGCGCCAGCGCGACCGCCAGATTGCTGTGTTCGGTGCAGTCACCCTCACGGTAGTACAGCGCGTGCAGGGCCGATGCGTCGGCCGGCCCGGCCGCGGTCTTTTCGAGATTGCTGTAGACCCACCGCTCGATGCCAACGGCCAGCGCGTAGTCGCGCTCGGCAGCCGGCATCGCCGTGGCGGGGCGCCCGGCGGCGGCGGCTCGGCGAGCGTACGCCTTCAACACCGCGTCTTCGATGCTGCGTGCACGCGCTTCAATGTCGCGCTGGTCCGATTGGATCTGGGAGGTAGGTGCAAGAAATTGCGCACGCTGAGCGGCGCTCAGCCATTCCATCGGCGTTCGGCCGTCTGCCCGGACGCTGCGCAGCTTGACCACCGCCACCATCCGGTCCTGATCCTTGGTAACCGCCACGTCCTGGTAGGCCGCCGAATGCAGCGCTTCCAGGATCGGAGCGCTCAGCACCAGGAAGGCGCGATCCAGCCGGTCGACTCCCGGCACGGTCGCGGGTGGCGGCTGCTTCGGATTCGCCGGACGCACTTTCAGGCTGTTGGAAAACTCGGGCGGCGTCGCGGGCATGACCGCCAGGTCCGGGCGAACCGCCAGGTGGCGAATCGGAAAATCCAGCGTCTGCAGAGGATGGCCCAGTTCGTTGACAATCAACGTGCGCGGCAGCGGCGCATTGGGCGCCGGGCTGCCGTCCGGCGCCGAAGCATCGCTGATTTCGAGGGTGTACACCACGCCGCGCCCCTTCGGGCCGGCGTCTACCTTGATGACCTTCGCCCGCTCACGGCCCAGCCCGATCGCCGGAGGATCCAGCCGCAGCACATAACGTTCCAGGCTGCCGCCGGCCTTGAGTTCCCCGGCGCCGCGCAAAATGACCCCGTCAAGTTCCAGCACCGTCGCTTCCGGATGCGTCACCGCAAACGATCCCGTGTGCGTGCCAGATTCGTCGGAAATGCGATACACAAACCGCTGCTGGTCGGCCTGCCAGAAAGCATCGAGCACCACGCGAGAATCGGCTTCCTCGACGATCCGGCTCACTACCAGCGGGAAGCCGGCCGCGGTGCGCCGCCAACTCAGGTGGTACGTCTTCTGCATCGTCCCGCCGCCGGCGGAAAAGGCGGTCTGCCGGTCAACCGTCTGAACGACCGAACGCTCGCCGCTGGACAGATCGAGCCGGGACCGGTCGACTTCGATCCCGATTTGACGGGAGGCTTGGAACACCAGAAAATGCTGGTCAAAACTTTCCGGGATCACGATCCGGCCCGCATCCCCAGGCGGCAGCGCCGGCGTGGCCGCCGGCGTCACGGCCGGAGACCGCGGCACAACCGCCGGCGGAGGCGCAACCACCGCGGGTTCGGCCGTCTGAGCGGCGAAGCCAGGCGTGGCCACGCACAGCGCGAAGCTCAAGGCCGCCGCCGGGACCACACAAAAATGGCACAAAGGGCGCATTGGCGGGAGGTTCTCCGCGACAAAGCGCGCGGAAACCGCCGCGCGGTCAGTGCCGACTGAATGATAATTATATCGTTAGATAGCACCACGGAGGCACACCGCCTGGATCCGGCCCCTGACAAGCCAAGCCAACCGGCGGCGGCCGCCAACCGGTTGGAAAGACGCTCCGAGCTTCTGCATTATCACGGCCGCACGGACTGGAAAATCGCGCCGCCGTCGGATAAACGGTTCGGACTTGCGATTCCGCGCCGCGCGGTGAGAATATTCCGATCGCACGGCGGCATCGCAGAGACATCTGCACGGCCGCCGCGGCAGCGGAAGTCGAAACCGGCGCCAGGCCCTATGCTATGAAGTAGGGTGAACCTGGTCAGAGAGAAATCAGCAGCCATAAGCTTTTGCTTCATGAGCCGTAGTCAGCCTGGTGCCGGTTTTGCCTTCCGAACCAATTCGACCGGGGATGCGCCTCCCCTGCGCGCCCCGCTGAACCAGGATGTTTGGCGGACATGAAGCGAACCCGGTCCTCGCCCCAACCGGCCAGCCGGCGCAAAAAATCGCCCTCCCGTCCGACCAAGACCCCCGCCGCCCGGACCGCAACCCGGGCCGACGATTTCAAACCTGACCTGCCACGACTCTTGGCGGCATTGGCAACCGCCTACCCCCAGGCCCTCTGCGCGCTCACCCACCGCAATGCCTTCGAACTGGCGGTCGCGACCATCCTCTCTGCGCAGTGCACCGACGCACGCGTAAACATGGTTACCCCCGCGCTGTTTCGCGCCTACCCCGATGCTGCGGCGCTGGCGCAGGCCGATCCCGCCGCCGTGGCCGACCTCATCCGCAGCACCGGGTTCTTCAACAACAAAACCAAATCGCTGATCGGCTTCGCCCAGGCGCTCGTCCGCGACCATGGCGGCGCGGTGCCCCAAAGCATGGAAGCGCTCCAGCCGCTGCCGGGCATCGGCCGGAAAACCGCCAACGTGATCCTCGGCACCAGCTTCGGCATCGCCGCAGGAGTAGTCGTGGACACGCACGTCAAGCGCATCAGCCACCGCCTCGGCCTGACCGACGAAACGGATCCGGAAAAAATCGAACGCGACTTGATGGCGCTTCTGCCGCAAGACATTTGGATCGACTTCAGCCACCGACTGATCTGGCATGGCCGCAAAATCTGCGATGCCCGCAAGCCGCGCTGCGGCGATTGCACCCTCCGCACGCAGTGCCGCTACTTCCACCAGACACCACCGACCCCCGAAGCGTAACCGGCCGGCGAGAACTCCACACCACCATCGGGTGCCGCTCGAACCCACCGCCAACCCATAACCCAATTGGGCCCAATCCGGCCACACCGGACCGGCCGGGACCGCGTCCCAAGATAAAACCAACAAAAAACGCAGGCGCAAGGCCTGCGTTTTTCAAGCGAACCGGCAAACCGGTTCAGAAGATGGCGGAGATGCCCGCACCCACCCGGTGGTCGTTGTACTGGTCGGACTTCTGATCGCCGTGACGGCCGCTGAAGGTGTAGTCGGCGTAGACACTCACATCCGGGCTGCTGCCGCCCTGGCGGACGATGTACGCAGTCTTGACGTTGACCGAATCCACCGTCAGGTTGGCATTGGAGACCGAACGCTGCGCGTACTGGTAGATGCCTGAGACCGCGCCATTCCAACGCTGCGTGAAAAAGTGCTGCGCCGACAGCGATGCCGTCGTGTCCAGTTCGTAGTTGGAAGCCGGGGAGGTCCCGACGTGCCGCGACCCGGCGAGAATCAGCATCGAGCGCTCATCGAACTGATACTGGACGTAGCCTTCGAAAGCAAAGGCCAGTGTCTTGTCGGAGTCGGCCGGGTTGTCGATGTTTTTCTTGATCGTGACCGAATCGAAGCCCGCACCCAAGTCCCAAGTGAACTTTTCCTTCCACTTGCCGCGGCAGCCGGCGATGGCTTCGAACACGAACGGATCGTTCAAGTCCTGGGTCGGATGCTTGTAGTCAATCACCGCCAGGCGGATGTACCCCTTCACCTTCGACAGGTTGAGCTTCTCCGAGGCAAACGGCAGGTCGAAAGCGCCTTCCGCATACCCCTTGTACATCACGTAATTCAAGTAGTGAAAGCGGCTCTGGTTGTACGAGAGGACCTCGTTCACGAACCCGGCCGTCAGGGCCCACCGAGCGAACTCGCTGGCCAGCACCGCATCGACCGTGTTGTCGAAACGCTCCGCGCGCTGATCCTGCGTGATGTCCACCGGGTCCTGCGCGTAGTAAAAGACGTCTTCCAGGTTCACCTTGGTGCTGTCGCTGACGGTGTATTCACCGGTCAGGTCGGCGTTGCCGGTCACCCCGGAAAGATTGGAGAACCCGGAGTAAGCCTTCCCGTTGACTTGGGCCAGCAGCGAGGCATTGAAGCGCGGAGCCTCGTACAGCAGCCGCGTGCCGAGGATCCCGGACGAAATCACGGAGCTTTTCACGTCGTTCCGGCGCAGCAGCACGTTGGAATCGAAGTGAAAGTCAATCCCCGCATAAGCCTGCGCCTGCAGCTTGGTGCCGATCAAATGCTTACGGGCATCTTTTGCGTAAATGCCCGTCTGCCCGTTAGAAGTGCCGGCGATATCGGCAAACTCCGCTGCCGGCAAACCAAACGCCGCCACAAAACAAGCCACCCCCACAAGTACCAATAGCTTCCGAATGACGGAACGCATAAAATCGTCTCCCCGCGAACATTTTTATTGAGTTCTTGCGTCACGACCGTCACTACCGCCGCTTCGCAAGAAAGCACTATTATTGGAACAGGCCTCTGCTTGTCTAGTTCCGAATAAAATATTCTTGGGAAAAATCTGCGCCCACCGTCCGCGCCCGGTCCGTCCGGCGAGCAGTAAAATACAGCGCCGTTCCACGCCTCAATCCTTTTCCACTTCAGGAAAATCCCCATGACCACCTCGACTTTGTTCCGGCTGGCCCTCATCGGTCTGGGCGACTGCGGCGTGGGACTCGCTGAGCGCCTCAGCACCACCGGCCTGGTGGTGCGAGCCACCGACCCCGCCACCAAAAACCTGATGCGCGCGCGTACCTTATTTAAGGCCCTCCGGAGTGCACTTGTGCGCACCGGCCTCCTCACCCAGGAATCCGCCGCTGCCGCCGACCGCCAGACCCACCTCGTCGTCAATCACACCGAAGCCCTCGAACGCGCCGATATCGTATTCGACTGCTTGGAAGGCGACCTCGCGACCCGCCGCACCCACCTCGCACAATGGGTCGATCTGGTCCCCGCGCAGGCCCTGCTGATCGTCGTCCAGCCGCCAACCGGATGGGAAAAATTGCAGGAAAACTTTCCCCACCCCGATCGTTTGATTGCCTTGCAGGTGACCGAATTCCCCAGTCTGCTCCGCCGCGGTCGGGTCCAGCCCTTTCCCGCCACCGCCTCCCACCTCCGCGTCGAAGTGACCAACCTCATGCTACGTGCCGGGTTGCTCCTGGACACCGACGGCCTGGCTTCCATCCCGGTGATGATGCGCCTGTACAACGCGCTGGCGCGCGAAGCCTGCGAAATTCTGGCCGAACAGCAAATCAATCCCGAAGCCCTGGACGAAGCGGTGCGTGCGTCGGTCGGACCGCTCCTGACCGCCCTCGGGCCCCTCGAATACGCCGGCAACCTGGGCCTCGAAGCTGCCCTGGGAACCATTCTGGCCGGATCCCTGTCGGCCGCCGCGCGCGACCATCTTCTCCACGGCGGCCCGGAGGGCGCACCGCTCGCCCTGCCCCGCACCCCCAGCGGCGAGGACGGCCTGCCGGAGTCCTGGCGACGCCTCAGCCGAATCCAAATGAACCTTCCGTAGAATCATGCCCGCCCGGTTGCTCGCCCCAACTTCGGCGGCTCAAACAGGCGTGAAAATGATTCGCATTCGAACGAAGCGGCCCGTCGTCGTCGTCGCCGCAACCGCTCAGCCGGCGAACGGTTTGGGGCCGGAGCGGCTCGAAGGCAGGCTGCGGGTCGTGCCGCTCAGCGCCGCCTGCACCCCGCTGCCCTTGGACAATTCGAGACCCAGGTGCGCCGTGCCGTAGTCGTCGCGCAGCCGGAAGTCAACCGCCGCCAGCCGCACGAAGTTCTGCCGCTCCTCGGGGCTGCGCCGAAAAAATTCGGCCGGCGACAGCCGCCGGGCAACCAGAAAGCGCGCAAACTTCACCCACCCATCCTGTTCCGAGGGCGTCAGCGTACTTTGCAGCTTGTTCAGCCAGGTGACCCAAAGTCCCTGCATTTCGTCCAGCTTGAGCGCCTCCTGCTTTTGCGCGCGAGCCAACCTCAGACTGGCTGTGAAAGCCACGAGCAAATCGCTTTGGAGATACCGCGGGCCGCTGGGAAAATCGACGCCCACAATCGCATTGGTTTCGATGAACTGGCGCGCTTCGTCGTCGCTGCAGCGCAATAACTCCGCCGCATCGGCCAGCGACAGGATGCGATCGTCCACCGCTGCGGGCGAGGGCTGAATGCCGGACCCTTTGGCCCCGGGAACGGCCGAATGGATGCGCGAATTACTCATGGTCCGCAGGCTCCGGATGAAGTGATTTTCCGCTCAGTATATAGGCAATCGCAGCCCCGGCGTGACACCGTTTGTTTTTTCCGGGTCGGCGGGGATCACAGCCCGTCGCGCAGGGCCGCCTCGGCGTTCTCCAGGCTTTCCTGCGAGGCGGCGGTGTTGCGCCGCCACGCTTCGGCGTTCATCCAATTGAGGCGGATTTCCTCCCGCACATCCTGCGGCAGCGCCAGCGCCTTGGAAGACTCGTTCAGTGCCTTGAAATCGTTGACCACCCGCGCCCGATCGGTGTCGTTGCGCGCCTGCGCCAGCGCGTCGTTGTAGCGCTTGATGGTGGCGCGGATCTCGGCGATCTGCGCCGCGCGCTGGTAGCCATCGACCAGGTCGTTCAGCTTTGACAAGCGGTCCAGCATGCCGAAGCGTTTGGCGTCCGGCTCGGCCTTGATCAGGTCATGGTTCATCATATCGTCCAACGCTGCCAGATCGTTGCGGTGGGCACGCGCCTTGGCTTCGAGGTCGGTCAGGCGGCCGACAAATTCACCCCGCACAAGCACGTCCAGCCGGTCGTTGGCAACCCGCTGCAGATCGTTCCATTTGGGAATATCGATCACCGCGTCGAAACGGCCCCGGTCGGTGCGGATTTTGTCCATCAGCGCCGACAGTTCGTCGGAGGTCTGTTGCTTCGGTATTTCGCCCAGGTAAAACTGCTGCTGCGCCTGCGCCTGCTCGATCTGCGAGAACCGGTTGATCCGGTCGTTGATGTCCTTGCGCACACCGTCGTACTCGGTCACCATGTTCAGCGCCGCCAGTTCGTTCTTGCGCGCATCCAGCTTCTCCATGATGCCGTCCAGAGCCGCCTTGGTGACCGCGTTTTGCGTGTCGGTGCGGATCCCGGCCAGGAAGTCCTCGCCGCGCCGCTGCTTCACTTCGACAATCTTGATGTTCACGTTGCTCGCCAGCGTGTCCCAGTTTTGCGCGTCAATGCCGCCGAAAATCTGCGTGTCCTTCGCGACATCCGTGCGCAGCTGCACCAGTTTTCCGCCGTCGTCGTCGGCCTTCAGTTGACCTTTGTAAGCGGCCAGTTGGCGGTCCGACTGCGCTTTCAGTGCAGCCTCCACCGAAGCTTCGAATCGGTTCCAGTTTTCCTTGGCATAGGTGCGACCGTATTTGTCCCGCTCCCCGCTGACCGTCAGCGCGAAAGCCTTGATTTCCTCCCACCGGCCGTGCGCCGTCAGATCGGCGAATTCGGCCTGGCGCCGGTCGAACACCGCGCGTGCGTCGCTTTCCAGCTTCAAGTGATACCCCACGTCGTCCAACCGGTCGCGCTGCCGTTTCGAGAAAAGGTCGTACTGACTCACCATGGCCTCGTACTGATCGAGCAGCCGGTCGCGCCGTCCCAGCACCGCCATGGTGTCGGCTGCCGTGGGAATCAGCGCACCGATGGGATTCTCGTCGCGCGTGTCCTCATTAAAAATACTCTCCGCCATCTCGGTCAGCGCTTGGTGAACCGCGGCGAGCGCCCGGTCGGGCATGTGATGGTCACGCTCGGTGCGCCAGATTTCGCCGATCAAAATCACCCGGTTGTGACGCTGCTTGATCGGATCCATCCCGTGGTAAACCAGGTACAGGCGGAATTCGCGGATCAGCGCCGCCATGTTTTCGGATTCGAGCACCCGCTCCCCCGGCACCAACATGACATCCCGCGACAGGTACTTTTTGCGGATGCGCTCCCCCCACGAAAGCCGTTGGACAATGTTGTACACCCCGTCCCCCGGCGGCAGTTCCGGCGCGACCCGTGCATACAGCGCTCGTGCACGTTCGGCCGCCTGGCCGCTTTCGTCGTCGCGCTGCAGAACTCCGTCCCAGATCGCCTGTCGCAGTGCTTTCTCGGCGGTTTCGTATTCCTGGTAGATTTCCTCCGGCACGTCGGCCAATGCCGCGCCCTGCGGCTTGCCGCCGATCACGGCCGTGAAATCCTGCCAGTCGTCGGGCCCGAATTGACGCTCCAGCGCAGGGTCGATCTTGCGGTCGGCCTCGGCGACAAGCTCCGCCACCGAAGCCGAAATGGCGATTGCGGCATGAACCTCCGGTGTCGGCCCGCTGCCGGAATTCGGCGCGCCCGCCGATTCTCCACCGGGAACGGCGGGATGGTCCGGCGCAGTGGCGGTCCGCGTTCCAGTCCCCGTTTGTACGGCCGGTTGTGTCCCCGGCATGAGTGGCTCCGGCGTCACCCCCGGTTGATGCGCCACCAACGATTCGGCCCCCTTGCCCACGTTGGCAGGCGTGGCCGGTGCTGACGGCTGGGTTGGCGTAGTCGCGGTCCCGGACGGTTCGTCGGTGTCGATCGGCGCGCCCGCCTCGGGCGCGGGGCCCTGCGGCGGCGTCGAGCGGGATCGAGAGCCGGCGGCGCGACGACGGCTGAGATCGTCGCCGCGGTACGCGCCGGCCGCGACCGCGACTGAGGGTA
>JBOHNC010000172.1:0-16530 GCA_050730415.1 Planctomycetota bacterium | reverse complement strand
CGCCGGCCGCGGCGGCCGGCTGGGTGCGCCCGGCAAGCGCCAGCGTGCGGCCGGTGGGGAAGGTTCTGGCCGGCTGGGCAACGACCAGGAACGGTTGGGTCAGCAGGTTTTCGGCCTGTGCCGGTGTGCCCTGGGTGATGAGCGCGTAGGCGCCCCAAAGACTGCCGGCGCCGATGGCGATCAAAGCGCCTGAGAAGATCCGCCCGAAACTCACGGCCACGCCCCCCGATTTGCCCCCGGGTTCGACCGGCTCCCGGCGCCGCGCGCCGGAGGTTGGATCGACCCCGAGACCATATCGGCTGGGGGGGCGCAAAAGTTCATGCAAAAGGCGGGCGAAAAAAGAAACGGCGGTCGGGAAACAAAAACCGGCGGCTTGAACAGGCCGCCGGTGCGAAGGATTTGCGCAGAATGAGGAATCAGGCGCCGCTGCCGGTGAGCACCCTGAAGCCGACCTGGTGGATGCTCTCGATCAGCGAGACGATGCAGACCTTGGAGGGGTCGAAGGTGACTTCCGCTTCGTGGGTGTCAGGGTCGGTGATGACTTTGGAGACGCCGTGAATGCGCTTGAGGGCCATGTGCACTTTCCCGGTGCAGCCATCGCAACACAGGCCATCAATTCGGAATCGTTGGACGTTGGTCATGGGGAGGACCTCCCGGTTCCTGCCACTGCCCTGAGTCCGTGAGTATATCGCGCGCGGGCGGGAATTCAAGAGCGGAGGTGGGGTTGCGCGCAGGCGAGGAGGGATGAAGCGTAGGGGAAAAGGTGCGAACTTCGTCGGCGCTTTTTTTGGGATCGAGCGGCGGCCGAGGTCGCGATGCCGCGGGCGTTCGAGAGAGAAGATTTGGCCAGCGGAGCCGAATGCACGGATTGGACGAAGAAGCCGGTCTGATGACCCGGCGCTCCCAGGGAGGGGAGAAATCAGCCGGCGGCTTGCTGGGTGGCGCTGGCGCGGGCGGCTTCGGGCAGATCGTCGCTGCCGAACTGCGCTTCGATTTCCTCGAAGGCAATCGAGACGCGCTTGGAGACGCCGGCGTCGGGCCCGACCATGTTCATCGAGATGCCGTACAGCACGTCGGCGTAGGTCATGGTGCGGGGGCGGTGGGAGATGACCAGGAACTGGCTGCGGTCGAGAAATTCCTTGATGGTCAGGTTCAGCCGGTCGACGTTGGGGCCGTCGAGGTCGGCGTCAATTTCGTCCATGATGCAGAAGGGCGAAGGCTTGATCTGGTAGATGCTCATCAGCAGCCCGATGGTGGTCATGGTTTTCTCGCCGCCGGAAAGCTGCGACAGGTGCTGGGGCTCCTTGCCCGGCGGCTTGGCGACGATTTCGATGCCGGCTTCGAGGACATCGACGTTCTGTTCGAGGAAGATTTCGGCCTGGCCGCCGCCGAACAGTTTGCGGAACATCCCGCTGAAACGGCCGCGGACATCGTTGAAGCAGGCCAAAAACAGCTCGCGCGATTTGCGGTTGATCGTGGCGAGAATGTCGCGCAGGCGATCGCGGGCGGTTTCGAGGTCGTTGAACTGTTCTTCGAGAAACTGCACGCGCAGTTCGGTCTCGCGCTTCATCTGGAGCGCGTTCCAATTGACCTCGCCGAAGCCGTCGAGGGCTTCGCGCAGGCGGTTGATCCGTTCGCGGATGGCGGGAATCAGGTTCAAATCGAGGGTGGCCTCTTCGAAGGGATCGATTTCGCGCGGGACGGTGATTTCGGTCTTGTCGGCGGGCGTCCCGCTTGATTCTCCGGCGGCATTCAAGCCGGCTTCGGCCGCGACATCGCCCAGTTCGGCCGCGACACCGGCGGCCACGGCGTGCGCTTCGGCCAGATCGGCCGCGGCGGCCCGGTCGACCGGGTCGGCGGCACCTTCGGCCACCGATGTCGCCGGCTCGCCTTCATCCCCGGGCGCTGTTTCTGCCGCGCCCGCCTCGGCCGAGCCGTCCAGGCCGTCCATGCCGTCCAGGCCGTCCGGGGCGTCGCCCTCCGCGGGGACCGCCGGCGGCGGCTGCGTCTTTTTCTTCAGCACTTCGGCCAGGTCCACGCGGAATTCCGCCTGGGCCTTTTCGAGGATCGCATCGCGTTCCATGCGGACGCGCTGATGGTCCAGTTGCAGTCCGGAAAACCGCTCCCGCGCCTGGCGCAGCTTTTCTTCGAGGCCATTTTTTTCGCCGGCGATTTCGGCCAGGCTGCGGCTGAGTTCCTCCACGGCCGCCTCGAGTTCATCGGCCTGGGTCTTGAGCGCGGCGGCTTCCTCGACGAGCGCCTCCGCCTGCTGGCGGGCGGCCTCGGCGCGCTTCCAGCCTTCCTGCGCCCGGCGCTGGTGGTCGGCCGCCGCTTCCCGCACTGCCGTGGTTTCCTCTTCCAGCCGCAGCGCGCGGCGTTCGGCGCTTTCGGCCTCCTGGCGGCGGCTTTCGCAAATCTGTTCCAGGCGCGCCAACTGCGCCTGGGCTTCGCGGTAGGTTTCGCCCAGCGCGTGCAATTGCTCGGCGGTGGTGCGGCGGCTGGTGCGGAGTTCTTCCAGACGCCGGGACTGTTCGTCGATGGCGGCGGCGAGGTCCCGCTCGCGGGCTTCAAGCTCACCCGCGCGGGTGCGGTCGGAGACGAGGCGCGCGGCGAGCCGTGCGCGTTCTTCGCGCCGGCGGAGGGTCTCGGCGGCGGAGGCGGCGCGCTGTTTCTCGAGGGCCGCGGCGTGGTCGGTGAGGCGCTGCAGTTGCATGTGGAGATCGGCCAGTTCGCGACGCAGCGATTCCTGGACGCGTTCCTGCGCGGCGAGATGCTCGGCGAGGCCCGCCAGATCGGACTGCACGGCGGCGCGGCGCGCTTGGAGTTCTGCGCGCAGCGCGCCCAACCGCGTGAGTTCGCTGCGCAGCGCCAGCACGCCCATGCCGGCGAGTTCCGGTGCGGCGGCGGCCTCGGCGGGATCGGCTGCGCCGGTCGCGCCGGTCAGCTCGGCCGCCGGCGCGAGCGCCGCGATGGTGGTCGCGCCGCGGTACAGGCCGGCCTGCCACTGCGCGCCGGCGCGGTCGATGAGCAGGCTGATGCCGGCGGCGCGCGCGGCGGCGATGGCTTCCGGCGTGAGGCGTTCGGTGAGCGCCACGCCGCCCAGGAGCCAATCGACCAGTGCGCGCAGGGGCGCGGGGCCGGTGGCGGAGGTGGCGCGTTCGGCGACGGCCTCGGCGGTGGCGAGAGTGGCGGCGGCGGCGGGCAATTGTACGAATTGGGCCGGCGCCAGCAGCAGCGGCTGGTCTTCGGGCGGCTGTGGCCCGCGGGACGGTTCTTCCAGCGGCGCGTGCAGACTGACCAGGGTGGCGCCGGCGGCGGCGGGCTGGGTGAGCGCCCAGGCCAGCGCTGCGGCGTCCTTCAGCACCACCGCCTGCGCGAAACGCCCCAGGGCCGCTTCGATCGCGCCGGCCCAGGCGGGGTCGGCCTGCAAACGGTCGATCAGCGCGCCGAGGACCGGCTCGGCCACGCCGGCATTCCCAGCGTGCTCGGCCGGGGCGGTGGGGGCAGCAGGGGCAGCGGGGGCGGTGGAAGCGGCGGAAGCGGTGGAAGCGGTGGAAGCGGTGGAAGCGGTGGAAGCGCCGGGGGCGTCAATGGAAGAAGCGGCGGCGCGCAGGCGTTCAGCCACGCGCGCCGGGCTGTTGGCCGCGCGCAGTTGCGCACCAAGGAGTTCTTCGGCGGCGCTCTGGCGCGACTGGACGCGGGCGAGCTCCTCGCGGGCGGATTCGAGTGCGGCCTGGCATTCGCGGCGGCGCGATTCGAGGCTTTCGCGCGCGGCGATCGCGACGGTCAGATCGGTCTGCTTGCCGTCGGCATCCTGGCGGCGCGCGGCGAGTTCCACCTGGCCGGCGGCGGCCTGCTGTTCGAGCGCCTCCAGGGCGGCGGCCTGTTCAGCCAGCAGGCGGTCGGCGGCGGCCAGGCCGTCGACGGCGGCTTCGATGCGCGCGGCCAGCGCGCTCAGGTCGGCCGCGGTTTTCGAGCGTTCTTCATGGGCCTGGGTGTAGGCGCGGGCGGCCGATTCTTCATCCTGGGCCAGCGTTTCCTGGCGCTTGCGGGCTTCGGCCAGATCGCGGGCGTGTTCGGCGCAGCGCTGCGCCTGCGGCTGGCGCTCCGATTCGCCGGCGGCCAGATCGGCGCGCGCGGACTCCGCCTGCTGGCGCGCTTCGCCGGCCTGCTTGCGCATTTCATCGGCGCGCTGCGCGGTCTGGATGGAAAGTTTTTCCTCGCTGTCGGCCATCGCCTTCTGGCTGACGCTTTCGCTGGTCAGGCGCGTGATCTGGCCTTCCATTTCGATCGCGCGGCTTTTGATCGAATAGGACGCGTTGGTGGATTCCATCCGCCGTTTCTGCGTGGCGGCTTCGGCCTCGGCCAGCTCCGCGCGCCGTTCGTCGGTGACGTTCAGGTCGCCTTCGAGGCCGCTGAGTTCGGTCTGCAGCCGGTCGAGTTGCTCGGTGGCGTCGGAATATTGAATCAGGTACAGCACTTTCTGCTGGGCTTCAAGCTGCTTGCGGATGCGTTCGGCTTCGAGTGTGCGTTCGGCTTGTTTCAGAGCAGTTTTGTATTGCTTGCGCGCATCGGCCAGAATGCCGCGGAAGGCGTCGAGCCGGTTCTGGATGCGTTCGAGGGTGCGCATTGTCCGACCGCGGTGGACCATGTATTTGCCGATGCCCGCGGCTTCCTCGAAGACGTGGCGACGGTCCTTGCCGTTGGCTTCGAGCAGCGCTTTCACGCGGCCCTGCTGGATGATCGAATAGGAACTGGTGCCGACGCCGGTGTCGAGGAAGAGCTCGCGGATGTTCCGCAGCAGACACTGGTTGCGGTTGATGAGGTATTGGCTCTCGCCGTTGCGGTACAGGCGGCGGGTGATGGTGACTTCGTCGGCGGGGTAGTTCAGCTTGCGGCTTTTGTTTTCGAAGACGAGGGAGACTTCGGCGAGGTTGAGGGCCTTGCGGGAGGAAGAGCCCTGGAAAATCACGTCGGTGCGGTCGGTGCCGCGGAGCTGCTTGATGGATTGCTCGCCCAGCACCCAGCGAACCGATTCGACGATGTTGGATTTGCCGCAGCCATTCGGCCCCACGACGCAGGTGATCCCGGCGTGGATATCGAAGACGGTTTTGTCCGCGAAGGACTTGAAACCGTGGAGGATCACATGGGTGAGTTTCATGGGGAGCCGGTTATCTTCCGCCGGGGGTACAGTACCCCGTTCCCATTTCGGAGGTTGGGCTGAAAAACTTCAGTGAAAATCGCGTCGTCAGCACCCAACCAGGCAAAAACGTCTGTCCGGCCGCCGGAAGCCCAGCCCCCCTATTGAACGGAGATTCCCGCGTGTCGGTTTCTGGTCCAAATTATACGCGCGCTTGGGGGTTCGATAGAACCGTTCGGCGCTAAATTTTTGCCGTGGGCGCTTCGCCGGGACCGCGCGCGGGCACGCCGAATGGCGCTATTTTTAGAACGGTGCGCTGGAGGGGATCGATCAAGGCGGGTGGAGGTTTCCAACGCGGGAAGAGAAGACCTCGCGCCAAGACGCCAAGTCGCAAAGAAGAGGGGGAGGCGTGGGGGTCGGCGGCTGCGGCGGGGGGCTCCGGTCGCTGCACCCGAGCGCAGGGCTGCTCGGATCGCTCCCTGCGCCCCCCGCCGCCGGTGTCACGGGCCGGACGGCACGAGCCAGCCGCCTCAGGGTGGGAAGGAGCACAAGGGGGATTGGACGGCGAGTTGAAAGCAGCCAGAAAAACACCTGGAACGGTGGGTCAGAACAGCGCCCAAAGGTTGCCAGGAAAATGACTTGTGCCTAAAAATGCGCCATTCGGCGGGAACGCCCGCTCTTCGCCCAAACCACGAATTCGGCTTCGCGCCCGCGCCCCCACCACGTTCAAACCACGAATTCGCCTGCACACCTGTTTTTCGCCCAAACCAATATTCGACTCCCCACAGCCTGAGCTACCTCCCCGGCCCCTCATTTTTCCCCCGCCCCCGCCACACCCGCCGCCTCGCGCGTATATTCATGGGGTCGAAATACCACCCCCATCGTGGATCGCACGCTCATGTTGGACAGCACCGCACGCTTGGTCGAGGCTCACCTGATCGGTGCGCACGCCGGCCAGATTCTGAAGGGCGCCTTCCCGCGCGGCCGGCGCAGCGAAGCCGATCTGAAAGCGCTCGACCGCCATTTCATCGCCGCCGCGCAGGGCGACGAAGCGGCCGTGGAGGCTCTGCTGGTTTCCGGCCTGAAGCTGCCCCCGCGCGCGCCGGTTTCAATCATGACCCGGCTGCTGACCAAAGCGGCGCCGCACGCGCGGCCGGCCGACGTGAAAGCCGTCGCCGGCCTGTGGGCGCTGGCGCTGGAAGAGCATCGCGACGGCAACGAACTGCAGGACCTGTTCGAACTGTATGTACGCCGCGGCATCGCCGTGCAGTTTGGCGCGCTGGGCCTGGCCGCCGACGAAGTCTCGCTGCGCAAGCTGGGCAAGGCCTATGTCGCCGCCGGCGGAACCTATCCCTTCCAGACCGGGAACTACGAGACCCCCGGCAGCGAAGCGCCGATGTCGGTGGCCTATGCGGCGGCGATGTCGCTGACCAAAATCAAGCTTTGGGGCGAGCGCCATTCGGGGCTGATCACGATCGATTCGATGGCGGCCGATCTGGAACTCGATCCGCAGGGTCTGCTGCCGCTGGTGCCACGCATGAAGACGCTGCCGCCGCTGCGGCTGTGCAATTTTGGCCACAGCTTTGCCTCGCCGGTGCACTGGTCGAGCCACGGAACCTTCGCCTGCATTCACGCCGCCAGCCTGAAGCGGCACGTGCCGGGGCTGAAGGTCAAGCACGTCAACCGCGGGGGCATGCACTACAGCCAGGCGTTGAAAATCTGCATGGAGGAGGTGCTGAATTTCCGGCCTGACTTCACCGTGATGGTGTTGGCGTTGTACAGTGAGGAAGACTACACGGCGCTCGAGACCATCTGCACCAAATTGCAGGGGCGCGCGCTGTTCTTCGATACGCTCGCGCACGAAGCGCCGTTGGTCAAGTGGGCCCGGCCCGATCGCGAGCGCGTGCAGAAAATCGCCCGCGCCACCGGCGCCACCTGCGTTTCCACGCGGAAGTTTCTGGACACGCATCCCGACCGTAAAAATTTCCTGTGCATGGACAACATTCACATGTACCCGTCCTACCACCGGGCGATGACCCCGGTGCTGGCAAAGGCGATGCTCGACCGGCTGACCCCGGCTTCGGGCCGGTAACATTCGCGCCGCGGAAGGTATCTGGACCCGGGCGGGAGATTCCGTTTCGCCGAGCAGCGCGCAGGGAGCGAAAAAAAAGCGGGGGCCGGGAACGGTTTCCGGCGGTACAATTTTGGTTTCGGCCGTTGCTTCGCGACGGCCTCAATCGGGAGAAATCGATGAAACGCATGCCCCAGGCCGCTCTGCGGCTTCTGCTGTTGGTTCTCGTGCTGAGCGTCTGTGCCGCCGCCCATGCCGCCGACGCGCCGCCAACGCCCGCTGGCGCGGGAGCCGCGCCCGACGCAGGCGCCGCGCCTGCCGATGCGGGGGCCAAAGCCAAAATCTTTCACCTCGTCCTGCAGGGGGAATACGCCGAGCACAAACTGCCCTTGCCCACCTCCCCGCTGGCGCTCTTGCAGGGGCACATCAAGCAGAAATCGTTCCTCGACCTGATCGGCTTCCTCGACCGCTGCGCCACCGACGGCAAATACCAGGGAATTTTCATCGACATGCAGGACTCCAGCATCGGCCTGACCGAGGCCGAACTGGACGTGCTGCTGCCGCGCATCGACAAGCTGCATGACGCCGGCATCAAGCTCTTCGCCTACGTCGAAGGCGGCACCAAGCTCCAGTTCATGATCGCCAACCACTGCGACGTGGTGGTGATGCCGCAGCTGAGCAACCTCGAGATCTCCGCGCCCACCATGCAGGTGCAGTTCTACAAGGACACCCTTGACGACATCGGCGTGAAAATGCAGCCGATTCGGGTCGGCGCCTACAAGTCCGCGGTCGAACCCTTCACCCGCGACACGATGTCCAAGGAATTCAAAGAGAACTACACCGCCCTGTTGACCGATCTCGACGCCCAGGTGCTTAAGATGGTCCTCGCCGGCCGACGCAACCTCACCGAAAAAAGTTTCCGCGCCCTGCGCATGGACCAGGTGCTCACCGCCAAGCAGGCCCTCGCCGCCGGGCTGGTCGACGACCTCGCCGGGATCGAGGAAATGCCCCAGATCATGGCCAAAGAAATGAAGACTGAAATCGACCTGGTCGAAAAACCCAAGCCGCCGCCGCCCGAACTGAATTTCATGTCGCTGTTCTCGATGCAAAAAATCAACCCGACCGCCGACTGGCGCGGCGACGGCGTCGCCATCCTGTTTCTGTCCGGCGACATCGTCGATGGCAAAGGCGGCGATTCCAGCGCCCAGGAAATCGCCGAAATCCCCACCATCAACGTCCTCCACCAGCTCATGAACGACCCCCATTGCAAGGCCGTCGTCCTGCGTATCGACAGCCCCGGCGGGTCGGCCTCGGCCAGCGAACGCATCAACCGGGTGCTGACCGATCTGGCGGCGAAAAAACCGCTGGTGGTCAGCATGTCCAACTACGCGGCCAGCGGCGGCTACTACATCGCCGCCCCGGCCAAGGAAATTTTCGCCCAGCCCACCACCCTGACCGGCTCGATCGGCGTCTTCGGCCTCGTCCCCGATTTCGGCGGGCTGCTGGACAAGATCGGCGTCAAGACCGTCACTCTGTCGGTCGACGG
This sequence comes from Planctomycetota bacterium, assembly GCA_050730415.1. Classification (GTDB taxonomy): domain Bacteria; phylum Planctomycetota; class SZUA-567; order H5-PLA8; family JBOHNC01; genus JBOHNC01. The sequence goes on along the minus strand of JBOHNC010000172.1, from coordinate 7,773 downwards.
CACGGTGCCCATGTCCGGCATGCAGGCGCTCACTCCGCACCAGGTCCAGGTGGCCCAGCGCGACGTCGATGAGGCCTATTCGACCTTCCTCGACCGCGTCGCTGCCGGCCGCCACAAGACCCCCGCGGAGATCGACAAGATCGCCCAGGGCCGCGTCTACACCGGCGGTCAAGCGCTGGCCGTCGGCCTGGTCGATCACATCGGCACGATGGAAGACGCCGTCGCCGCCGCCGCCAAACTCGCCGACCTCCCGGCCGACTGCGACCGCCAGTACTTCCCGATGTACCCCGAACTCACCGGCTTGGCGGAATTCCTCGACGCCCTGCAAAACGACGCCACCGTCCTGCCGATCGGCGACAGCGCCTTTGCCAAAGCCTTCCCGCTGCTGGCCGAAGTGCAGAACACCCCGGCCGTGCGGCAGCTCACCCACGTCCTGCACCTGTTGGACGGCATGTCCGGCCACGGCAGCCATCTGGCGATCTGCGCCTGGCTGCCCTTCCAGCCGAAATTGAACTGACCGCCGGAGCGCGGGTCGCTCCGCAGCGGCTTTCCTCTTGGCGAGATCCTCCGTGCCTGCGCAGCCTGCTCCCGCGCCACTCGAACCCTACACCGGCCCGGATTTCCACGGCCGCATCGGCTTTCTGGGCGGCTCCTTCAACCCGGTCCACCTCGGCCACCTGTCCATCGCCCAGCAGGTCCGCGCCCAGGTGGGCCTCCTGAAAGTCGTGCTGGTCCCCAACAATCGCAGCCCCTTCAAGCAGGACGCCGACGGCCTGGCCGCCCCGGTGCACCGCCTCGCCATGTGCCGCCTGGCCGCCAAAAATCTGCGCGGTCTGGAAGTCTCCGACTGCGAAATTAAACTCCCTCCGCCCAACTACACCATCGACACCTTCCGCGCCTGGCACGCCGATGGCGTGCGCCCGGTGATGATCCTCGGCGCCGACGCCCTGGCCGGTCTGCCGGATTGGAAGGACGCTGCCGAGCTTCCCACCGTCGGCGATTTCCTCTGGGTGTCGCGCCCCGGCGTCACGCCCACCGACGAACTGCGGCGGCGTTTCGTCCAGAGCTTCGGCCCCGAAGTCGCCGAACGCATCCTGTCGGCACGGGTGCCGATCGAGCCGGTCGAAATTTCCAGCACCGAAATCCGCAGCCGCCTGCAGTCGGGGCGGGAGGTCAAGCGGTTCGTCCGCGGCGATGTCCTCGATTACATCCGCCGGTACAAGCTGTACGGCGCCGCCCGGTCGTAGTGCACAATTCAACTCAAATCACACGGTGAAATGCGGCGCCGGCCGGTTGGGGCGGTCCGGTGGAGGCGGCTTGGTTCCTGCTTGGCGCCCGGGAAGTTCCGCGGGGGGTTCCGGGAAGCCGTAGCCGTCGCCTCGGTCCGCGCGGCAGATCGTTTTGATCCTGCCGCTTTCTCAGGAGGCGGGCTTCGGACTGCGTCCTGCGCGCCGCCTCCTGGGCTACAGTCGGCCGTGCCTGACAGCACTGAAAGGCAGACGCGGGATTCGGCCGAAACGCAACCGGCAGAACGCTGGGAGCGACGCGGCTTTGCGGAGGCCGCAAGGTGTGAATCGATTCGGGACAGGCGCTAATCCGACCGTGGTTCTATGCGGCCGGCCCGGATCACGCCCGTTCGGCTTTTTCCACCGCCAGCAGAATTTCCAGCCGCTTCAGATTGTCCTGCACCGCCGGCTTCAACCGCTTCAGAACCGTCCGCCGTTCGGCTTCCCCCGCCAGTCCAAAGCGCAGCAGCAGGTAGGCGTCGGTGAGCTGCTGCACCGCGCCGGCGCCCGGATCGCCGCGGCGCTGGAGCATCTGCACGAATTCCGTCGCCGTCTGCTGCGGCCGGCGCACCCACCCCCGCGATTTCATGATCGCCAGCATGCGCCGGTAGAACGCCACGCGCGGCCGGAGCGCTCGCGCCCCCACCAGCGCGTGCAGCCCCGATTCCTCCGGCGCCCGGAACCACCGCCACAGCAGCCATCCCGCCACCGCCAGCACCGCGAAACCGAGCAGATGCCACAGCCGGATCGTCAGCCCTGGCAACGGCAGCAGCACCAAGTCGAAAATATTCAGCACCGCCCGGTACAGGCGGCTCTGGCGCTGATCGGTGTAGTTGAAAATCGGATCGCTGCCGCCCCCGGGCGGTTCGGCCGCCGGCGGCGTGGCGGCGGGCGTCGTCGTCGCGGTCTTGACCGGATGGCCGCCGTTGGCCCGTTCCCGGTCGGCAACCGCCTTTTCGTTCGCCTCCGCCGGCGTTGGATCGACCGTGATCCACCCGCGATCCGCAACCCAGACCTCGGCCCAGGCATGCGCGTCGCTGTGTTTCACGTCCACCTCGCGCTGATCCGGCCGCACATCGACCGCGAAACCGGTCGCCAGCCGGCTCGGGATGTGATTCAGCCGTGCCAGCAGCACGTAGGCGGTGGCAAAGAAGGCGCAATGCCCGCGGTGGCCGGCCAGCAGAAAATACAGCACCGGATCGCCGAATCCGTGCGGCGTGGCGGGTGGATCGAGCGTGTAGGTGTAGGTCCCCGTGTCGCGCAGGAAGTGCAGGATCGCCAGCGCCCGCCCCTGGTCGGTCTTCGCGTCCCCCGCCGCCCGCCGCGCCAGCTCCAGCAGCGCCGGCGTGCGGTCGATGCTCACCCCCGTCATCGCAATCGAGGGATTGGCGCAGGGCGTGGGATCGTCGGCCCGCAGGCGCTCCGGCGTGACCTGGCAGCGAAACCGGTACACCGCCGGCGGCAGCGTGTCCACGCCGATCGTGCCGTCCAGCCCGCGCCACGGCGGCGCCTGGAGGTTCTTGTCGAGGTACTCCGCGTTGCCCGGCACAAACAGCGTCGGGAACTGATCCCAGTCCCGCAGCCGCACCGTCAGCAGCTCCCAGACGCCCAGCCCCAGCACTTGGTTGGCATTTTTTTGCAAGTCCAACCGAAACCATTGGCCGTCGTCAGTCTGCTCGAGCGGCGCCTTGATCTGGAGCTCCGCATTGCGCCACTGGCCGCCTTCGTACAGGCTGAGCGTCTTCCCGCGCAGGTAGATGGTGCCGCCCGGCAGCGGCTTGGAGGGGTCGATTTTCTCCCGCGTCAGATGCATCGCGACGGTCGAATCCAGCCCGATCCGCCCGATGTCATTGAGCGTCACGTCCGGTTCGAAATTGGAAATGCCGCTTTTGCCCCCGGGGCCGCTGTTCCGGGTGCCGCCGTACAGGCGGGTTGCGCTGCGCTCCTGGGACTCCCCGTGGTCTTGACCGGGCGGCGGCAGCCGGCCCGGTTCGAGCTCCGGCGGTGTCGTTTCCCCGCCCGGTTCCGCGCTCCCGTCGGCCGTGCGGCTGTTGGCCGGCTGCAGATTGATGCGCGGGAAAAAGAAGTACCCGGCCAGCCCCAGCGCCGTGGCCAGCAGCGTCAGCACCAGGGAGGTGTAGATCAGCCGCGCCGGAAACCGGCGGTCCGCTGGCACGAAGCCGTGTTCATGCCCGCGCTGCGTCCGCGCGGTCATCGTCTGAAATTCTTGCTGGCGGATCATGATCGCGCGGAAAATCAGCCCGGCCGTCGCGACCGCCAGCAGCGCCAGCAGCACCGGCAGATGCAAAAGGCTCGGCTGCCGCTTGACCGATACGAGCAGCAGGATCAGCGACCCGGCCAGACTCATGCTGATCTGCGGGCCCATCAGGTCGGAACAGACCGCGGCCGTCTGCGACAGCAGCACGAAATGCACGCAGCCGGCCGCCGCCGCGAACGATCCGCCGCCCAGCGCCTGCCACTCCCACACCCCGAACCCCGCTGCGGCCAGAATCGGGATGAAACCCAACGCCGAAGGCAGCGGCCGCACCCACCGGAACAGGTCGATGCTGAGCACCGCCGCCAGCCCCGTGGCCACCGTCCAGACGATCCAGCCGGCGGAATCCCCCGACACGTACAGCGCCACCGCCGCCAGCGTGGCGCAGAGAACCAGAACGATGCGAGCGGCGGCGACAAAACGCATGCGGCGCTTCCGGGGAGGTGCACCTCCGACCCACGATGGATGGAACGCGCGGGACATTTGACCCGCGGAGTTCCGGCGGACATTGGGGCCATTGTAGAAGGCCGGCGGCGGTGGAGCAATCCGAAACGGTCCGATCCGGCGGTCCACGACTCGGATTCAGTGGCCGGAGCCCCGCCGCCGCCGCCCAATGGATCAAGCCCCTCTTTTCTTGGCGTCTTTGCGAACTTGGCGCGAGGCTCTCTTCTTCCTCTGTCCGCCCGGACCCGAAATCTGGCGAATCACTGCCTCGCTCCACCGGGGGGTGCTCAGATTGCCGCCAGGCTGGCGCGTTCCCGTGCCCACTGCCGCCAGCGCCGCGTCAGCCGCCGCCGCAAAAGCTCCCCGGCCAGGCAGCCGGCGATGTGCGCGTAGGGCAGCACGTCCACCGTCAGGGCCGGCAGCGCCGCCGCCAGCGCGCGGATCGGTTCGATGCGAAAGACCGGATCGAATTCGCCGGCGATCAAATGCACCCGCTCGGCGTGCTGTTCGACCGCCGCCTGGAAATTCAGCGCCGCCAGGTCACGGTCGCCCTCCAGCGACCTCACCACCTGCGGGCTGGTGAATCGCATGAACAACGAATGCCGCAGTTGGGCGGGCAGATTCGGCCCGACCATCATGGGGTGGTACAGGTCGAAGCAGTCCCGGTGCGCCAGCGCGGCGAGCGTCACCACGCCGCCCAAGCTGATGCCGCCCAGAAAAATGCCGTCGTACTCGCTGCGCCGCGACACCGCGATCGACTCCGCCACCGCCACCGAATCGGCCACCATTTCGACCCAGAAGCTGGCGTCGGCGAGGTACATGTCGTTGGGTTCGGGCACCAGGTGCGGCGGATGATAGGTCGCCTTCATCGTCACCAAGTCCACTCCCGCCAGCGGGTCGTCGCTCAGGAAGAGGTTGGCGAAGGTGTGGTCGTGCGGGACTTCGCCCATGCCGTGGTGGTAGATCATCAACACCCGCGGGCGCGGCGACCCGCCGCGATCTCCGCCGTCGACATGATTCGATCCGCCGGCCCGACGGCGGTAGAAATCGTAAAACGTTTCCTGCCGCCCGCGGTCCGATTCGATCGCTACCCGGTGGCGGGTGAAGTTCATCTGCCGTTGGCGGAGCCCGGCCTGCTCGATCGGCCGGACGGTGCGCGCGTCGATCCGCTCCCGCAAATCCGCCTTGAACTTGGCATTGCGTGAAAACACCCCGCCCACTTTCCAGCAGGCCATGCCGATGACCAGATAGTCGATCCAGCGCCCGAGCGTTCCGGCGATCATGTCCCTGATGCACTCCGTTCTCCGCATCAGTATACGTCGCCAGCGCGCCAAACCTGAAGCTCGATTTTCGAAAGGAGCCGCGGACCAACCGACTTCCCGTCGTTGCTCGTTGCCGGGACTTCGTGCGGGCACGCCCGCTCTTCGTTTCAACCGCGCATTCGGCTCCGGAAGTCTATCCATCCCTCTCGGACACCCGAGGCATCGTGGCATCGGTCAGCGACCGACGCAAAAAAAAGTGCGAGCGAAGCTCGCACCCTGTCCTTCTTGCCCGCTCGGCCCGGCCCCTCTTTTTTTTCCAGGAACTCTGCCCCACTCAGCGCAGCACGATCTCCGCCACCTGCGATTTGATCTGCGCCAGCCGCGCCAGATCGTCGGTCGCCTTCACGGACGGGACCGTCTTGCCGGTCAGTTTGTGCAGCGCATAGGTCGCGCGCCCGCCGATCATCTGCACATCGTGGTGCAAAATCCGCGTCGCCCCGTCCACTTTCGCGGGCAACTGCGAACTTAGATAGGTGTCCGGCGGCAGCACCGTATCCACCTCCGTCGGGTCGCTGACTCGGTCCACCAGCGCCTCCAGGTAGCTCCGGTCGATGCCGCTCTTGCCCGCCTGCGCGATTTTCTGGTCGAGCGCCTGGTCGAACGCGTTGAAATTGGGCATCGTCAGCAACTTCGCCACTTCGTCCCGCGTCTGCGCCGACACCGCCGGCCGGTCGGAGCGCGACTGCATCACCATCAGCCCCACCCCGCCCAGCACCGCCACCAGCGCGAAGCCGATCACCAGCTTCATCACCACGCTGGAATCCTTGCGAACTTCGTCGGGATTCACGGCGGGCTGGTGGAGCGGACTCTTGTAGACAGGCATGGTGTCGATTCCTTCGAGTGGCTGGCCCTCTTGGAAACCCAGAAGGCCGTCGTAGAGCGCCGGGCGCACGGAAGCGCCGCTTGCCGCACTGCAATATGGACGCGCGAAGCGCCGCCAAGTTCAAGAATTTTCAAAAAATTCGCCCCCAGTTTCAGCCGATTTTTTGCCGCCGCGGAGCAGTCCGACCGGCCGGGCGGATACAATCGCTGGCGGCTGCACCCTGCTTTTTCGCTACCTTGCCGCGAGTTCACGATCCGAATGCCGCACCCCTCCCCCTCCGGCGATTCCAACGCTTCCGGCCGTGACCCCGAAGCCATTCTGGCCTTTTTCGCCGACCTCCCGGCCGGACAGGGCTTTAAATTCGCCACTCTGATGCAGAAAATGGGCGTCGCGGCGAACCATGAACGGACCTTTCGCCGCCAGGTGCGCGAATTGATCTCCGCCGGCAAGCTCTCCCTGCACGACGGCCGCATCGCCCGCGGCAGCGCCCGCCGCGCCATCGTCGGACGGGTGCAACTCAAGCGCGACGGCTTCGGCTTTCTCATCTGCGAAGATATCGACGCCGCCGGCGAGGATATTTTCCTGCCCGCCCCCAACCTTGCCGGCGCCCACGACGGCGACCGCGTCGAAGTCGAAGTGGTCGAACGCCGCGCCGCCGGCGAACGGCGCGGCAACCGGCGCGGAGCCGGCGACCGCCGCGGTGCCCGCGCCGGCGATTCCCGCGTCGGCCGCGTCGTCAAAATCCTCGAACGCTCCCGCCAGACTCTCTGCGGCAGCTTCGTCGCCGCCACCGGCCGGTACGATGCCGGGCCCTATCTGCCCGCCGCCCTCTCGCCCTCCGCCGGTACATCCGCCGGCCACCCCGCCGACGCCGGCACCGACGGTGACAGCCGCGGCCACCGTGGCGGGCGCGGCGGCCGGAGCGGCCAAGGCCGGCGCAGCGAATTTGCTCCGCGCCCCGGCCGGGGCAGTCGGAGCGACAAGGGCCGCCGCGGCCACGAACCGGCTCACCCCGTTCGCCACGCCACCCAAGCCCCGCGCCGGGCCGCCGCCGACGCCCCCGCGCCCCGCAACGGCGGCCGCGTGGTGCCCGAAATGGCCGGCTGGTACGACCCCGTCCTCGTCGCCCCCGAAGACCAAGGCGATGCTCGCGACGGCGACAAGGTCGAACTCGAACTGCTCTTCGACGACCCCCGCAGCCGGCACGGCATGCTCCACGGCCGCGTGGTCGCGGTCCTCGGGCCCTCCGGCGAAGCCAAGGCCGAAGTCGAAGCCATCGTCCGCAACTACGGCGTGCGAACGCATTTCCCCGCGCCCGTGGTGGCCGAAGCCGCCGCCCTGTCGCTCGAAATCACCCCCGCCGAACTCGCCCGCCGCGTCGACTACCGCCGCCTGACCACCTGCACCATCGACCCCGACGACGCCAAGGACTTCGACGACGCCATCTCCATCGAACACCACCACGACGGCAGTTGGACCCTCTACGTCCACATCGCCGACGTTTCCCATTTCGTGCGCGAAAATTCCCTGCTCGACATCGAAGCCCGCGAGCGCGGCAACAGCACCTACCTGCCGGGCGTCGTCTACCCGATGCTCCCGCCGGCCATCAGCAACGACCTGTGC
>JBOHNC010000171.1:0-2548 GCA_050730415.1 Planctomycetota bacterium | reverse complement strand
CCGCGACTCCCGCGAAATCGGGCGATGCCGCCGCCGCCACCACGCTGGCCGACATTACCCCGCGGACCGATCTGCGCACGCACTACCCCTTCTGGCCCGCGCCCTCCGGCTTCGAAACGGTGTACCTCGAAGCCGACCCGCCGCCCAAGGTCGTCGACTGGTCCGACAACATGACCCACAACACCAACTACGACACGCCCAAGTATCCGCAGCCGGGCATCGTCAACGACCGCGACCTGAGCGAAGAAAATCACTATACCTACCGCGTCAGCCCGACCGAAGTTCACTGACCGCATGCTCACCGTTTACGTCGACGCCGACGCCTGCCCGGTCAAAGAAGAAGTCTACAAAGTCGCCAAGCGCTACGGGCTGCATGTCATCCTCGTCGCCAATTCCCTGATCCGCGCGCCGCAGGGCGACTGGGCCGAATCGATTCTCGTGTCCGGCGGCTTCGACGCCGCCGACGACTGGATCGTCGAACACATTCAGAGCGACGACATTCTGGTCTCCTCCGATCTGCCGCTGGTCGACCGCTGCCTGCAGAAAGGCGCCTGGGGCCTGGGGCCGAAAGGCCGGCTGCACACCGAGGAATCCATCGCCGACGCGCTGGCCACGCGCCATATTCTCGAAACGCTGCGCGACCAGGGCGAACGCACCGGCGGCCCGGCGCCGTTCCAGCCCAAGGATCGCTCGCGGTTCCTGTCGCGCATGGACGAAGTCGTGCAGGCCATCCGCCGCCGGCGTCGCGAAGCCGGCGACCCGCCACCCCCGCCACCCCCGCCGCCTACGCCGCCTGCTGCGCCTACACCGCCAGCACCGCCGGCGGCCCCGGCAGACCCATCAGACGCGACTGCGCCGACGCCCCCGGAGTGGCTCGACCCGCCGGAGCCTCGCACCGGTCCAGCATGAAAGGACCGCTTCGCGTACAATGCTGAGCCGAACCAAGGCTGAGCCGACAGGTCACCGAACACATGGGCCCCGGGGAGGGAATCTCGATGCGCACGGGATGGTTACTGGCAGCACCGCTGGTTGCGCTGCTGCTGTTCGCCGGCTGCGACAGCGCGCCGGCCGCCGGAGCGAACCCCGGTCCGTCGGACTCCTCCTCGCTCGACCCCTACGCCACGCACCCGCGCAGTTGGTCCAGCGGGTCGAAAACCACGTCGTCGAAACCGATGTCCGGCTGGGCGCCGCCGCCCGCCGCCGGCAACGGAACGACACCACCCGCCATGTCCGGCAACAGCTGGGGGGCCATGCCGCCGAATGGATCGGCCGCGTCCGCGCCGGTCCAGCTTTCCCCGGCCGAACAGGCGCTGGATGACCACCTGAGCGCGGTCGAAGGGAAACTCGATGAAGCCCTGAAAGTGCTCTACGATGTCAGCGTCGCCGAGGACCAGCGCAGCCGGAAGTTGGAAGCCCGCCTCGACGATCTGTCGGCGCGGCTGGCGGCGGTGCAGACCGGCGGCCATCCCGAAACACCGACCGGCACGCCGACAGGCACGCCGGCGCCAACCCCCGGCCAAACGCCGGCCGAACCCACGCCGGCCGCGTCCAGCAAACCGGTCGTCGGGCTGCCGGCGCCGGCCTGGACCGCCGACGAGAAAAAATGGATCGCCACCTACACCGCGCGCTTCGAAGGCAGCCAACCCATCGCCACCGCGCCCGAAGATGTCGACCTGATCGGTTCGAAGCTGCCCCAGACGCGGTTTCTGTCGGTCAACGGCGGGGTGCTCGATCTGAACGACTACACCAAGCAGAAAAAGGCGGTGGTGCTGATCATCCTGCGCGGGTTTGCCGGCTCGATCTGCCTGTACTGTTCGTCGCAGACGCTGGCGCTGAGTCGCGCGGCGGATGAATTCGCCCAGCGCAACGCGCAGATCGTGCTGGTCTACCCCGGCAAGGCCGACACCGTCCCGATGTTTCTGGACGCGGTCAACAAGCTGGACCCGAACACCAAAATCCCCTTCCCCATCGGCATGGATGTGGAGCTGTCGGCGGTGCACCTGTTCCGCATCCGCGGCGAACTGGCCAAGCCGACCTCGATCGTCATCGACGCCACCGGCATCGTGCGCTACGCCTACGTCGGGCAGGATCCGTCGGACCGGCCCACCGTCAAACAGCTTCTGGCGGAAGTGGACAAGCTGAAGTAGGGGCTGCTGCCACGCGCCGTTCACGGCAGCGGCAGGTTCGGCCGCCTCCTGTGCCAAACGAAGCCATATGCGTATAATATGCGCATATTTACGCATAAAAGTGAATATTGGTTCGTTTGGCAGGGCGGGGGCCCTGTGGCACGGGACGCCTGTCCCGTGATTCGAGGTGGATTTGCAATGCGTTGAAAGGGGGTCTGAAACCGGGGACCAGGGTGGGTTTTCGCCGTTTCGGAAGATTTAAGGCGCGCGCTTCGCGCGCCTTTTTCTTGCACGGGACTGGCGACCCGTGCCTCGGGGCGGGGGGCGTGAAAAAGGCCTCGGATCGGGGGACGGAAAGTGCGCTGTAAATGACCGAGGCACTGTGGCACGGGTCGCCTGTCCCGTGATTCGAGGTGGATTTG
>JBOHNC010000170.1:0-13931 GCA_050730415.1 Planctomycetota bacterium | reverse complement strand
GCGCGGTATCTGGCCGCCGACTCGCAGCATCGAGCGGTCTGGATCGACCAACTCGCGGTGCAGGCGCACCGCGAACACGCACGGGTCGAAGCTCTGCTGACAGCGGCCAAATCCGCCGCCGAACCGGCAATTACACCTTCGGCTTCCGCGCCGCAGAGCCCCGACGCCGCGCTGGCGAACGGAACGACCGGGCCGGCGGTACCGCCCGGCACCGGCGCGTCCGGCGAGGATGCAGGCGCCGGCGGCACCGCCGCCGATCTGACCGCCACGGTGGACCTGCTGGCGACACTGGAGTTGCGCCTGCGCGCGCGCAGCGACGTGGAGGATCTTGGCGCCGCCGATTTCCACCAGCGCAGCCGCGCCGCGGCGGAACTCGCGCGGATGGGCGGCGCGGCGGTGACCGACCTGAGCTGGGGCGTGGCCAGCCCCGATCCGCAGGTCGCCGACACCTGCCTGCGGATGCTGGTCGATATTCGTGGCCGGGGCTACATTGGGATCGAATTCGACGTGATTCCACCGGCGCTGTCGGCCGACGAAGCGGCGCGCAAGGGGCTGCCGTTCGTGGGCGGAGTGAGCGTGGCGATGGTCCAGGACGGTTTTGCCGGGGCGCAGGCCGGGCTCAAACCCGGCGACATCATCATCGCGCTAGGCCCGCTGCGGATCCAACACTGGACCGATTTGCTCACTGCGGTGGCGGTGCTGGGGCCGGAATATTCGACCACCGTGACCTACGTGCGGGATGGAAAAATCGCCACCGTGCCCATGAAGCTGGGAACGCGCCCGGCCGGGCTGCCATGAGTTTGCCGGGGGATCGGACAAAAATATCGTCTGGCCGCTTCTATCGTTGGGACGATGCTTGTAAAATGAAAGGATTGGCGCGGCTGGGGTCCAGAGCCGCCGCCGGATCGAATAAATTGCCGATCGAGACGCAGTCTTCCCTTTTTTTGGACCGGGGGCGTTCGGGCGTACGGTCGAGCGATTGAGCAAGGAGCATGCATTGGCCATTGATACGAGCAAGTCCGGAGATGGGTCTCCCAGTCGGCGCAGCGGGCCGCCGGCGCCTTCCACAGGTTCAAGTCCGGCGCGACCGTCCGCGCCTTCCGCAGGTTCCAGTCCAGCGCGACCGTCCGCGCCTTCCGCAGGTTCCAGCTCCCCACGGCCGTCCGGACCTTCGCTGGGTTCCAGCGGGCCGCGGCCGCCGCGGCCCGCCGAACGTCCCGAACGCCCCGATCGTTTCGAGGATGAAAAGGAAAAACGTCACAGCAAGCGCCCGCTGCTCAATCGCGAAATCTACGACCGCTTCAACCCCGGCAAGATGACCCTGCTGATTGACCCCGCAGGCGAAAAGCTGGGCACAGTCAAGGTCACCGACGCGATCACCAAGGCCGAGGAAATGGGCTTGGACCTCGTGCAGGTCAACCCCGAACCGATGGTCTGCCGCATCCAGGACTACAACAAGGAAGAGTTCAAGCGGCGCAAGGACAAGTCGCACAACAAGGCCAAGCGCACCACGCTGAAGGAACTCCAGGTCGGCCTGCGGATCAACCAGCACGACCTCGACATCAAGCTCAAACACGCCCGCGAATTTCTGGCCGAAGGCAACCGCGTACAGTTCACGATGCGCTTCCGCGGCCGGGAAATTCACCACGCCGAACTGGGCATGAAGGTGCTCGAACAGATCAACAAGGACATGGAACCCTACGCGAAGGCCGAGATGCTCCCGCACCGCGACAACGCGCGCAGTGCGATTCTGGTGCTGGCACCGCGCCCCGGCAAAAAGAAGGGCGGCGGCGGCGGGGAAGAAGCGCGATCCAGCGATGCGCCAAAATCCAAGTCCGACGGCGCCGCAGCCGCCAAGCCGGCGACGACGGGGACGGCCAGCGGCACCAGCCTCGGCAGCCTCGTCAGCGCCGCCAAGACCGGCGACGCGCCCAAGGCCTAGCCGCTCCCGCTCAGACCCGTTTCCTTTTTTCTTTGCGCGCATCAGCACGCATCCGAGTTGGCACGGGCTGACCTGCCCGTGTCCAGCCCGCGTTCAACAAGGCCGAGCGTTTCCGCTGGAAAGCGCGTTGCGCGCTCCCCTTTTCTCCGCCGGGCCCGCGGGCGGGCACGCCCGCTCCTCGACGGATCCGTGAATTCGGCTCCGGAAGTTTATCCATTCCTCTCGAATGTCCGTGGCATTGTGGCATCGGTCGCTGACCGATGCGAAAAAGTGCGAGCGAAGCTCGCGCTTTTTTTTCGCGCGCAGCAGCCTTCAGGCTACCGCCGCTCCCAAGGAATGCGCGCGTTCACGGAGCCGAATGGACCGATCAAGCGAAGCAGCCGGTCTGATGACCGGCGATCCCAGGGGCGCTCCCAGGGGCGATCCCGCGACCGACGGGAGCGGCCACCCCGCGTCGGCATGTACAGGAAGTCGGCAACGCGAAGCGATGCCGCCGGGGGCGTGACCCCCAAAGTCACTCGCGGTTTTTTTTGCGGTCGCGGCGCGGGCGGCGGCGCTTGACCGGCTCGCTGTCTTCCATGTCGTCGGTGGCGGTGGTTTCGTCTTCGATCGATTTGTCGGCGATGCTTTCTTCGACCAGCTTGAATTCGGTTTCTTCCGGGTCCTTGCCCTTGTAGATGCAAACCAGCGAGCGGTTGAAGGGGCTGCCGGCGCGCACCGAAGCCACGATCGCGCTGCGCGCGCAAAAAGCATTGATCGTGTCGTAGAAATCCAGTTCGTCCCGCATGCCTTCGGAAACGAAAATCCGCGCGTGCTGCCGCTGCTCGGCGGTCACATCCGGCGGCGTGTCGCGGTACCAGACCTCGGCCACGATGTCGTGCACGATATCGATGTACGACGGCCGTTCCTTGTCCTTGTTTTCGTCGCCTTCCTCGCCCATGCCCATGAACGGATCGCCGGTGTCCTCATATTCCTCGTGCAGCCGGACCTCTTCGACGAAGACGTCCTCCTGCCGGCAGAACTGGTTGAAGGCGGTGACGAACTGCTCCATGTTGCCCTGGCACATGCTGAGCGTCAAAAAGCGGACGTGAAAATCGGGCGCGTCCGGTCCGGTGGCACGGTCGCCGAAACGGCGCGAGCGCGGGTGTTCGGAGGGAAAGCGATGATCGGGCATGGGTGCGATCTCCTGGCGGCGCGAGAACAACGGCAGGCGGCCGGTGAAGCGCGCCGCCGCGGCTGCTATATCGTGCCGTAAAACGACCAAGCTTCAAGGCCACATTCGCGGCGAACGCGCGCCGCAATCGCATCAACCTCCGCGTCGGCCAGCGCATGCACGCCGGCATCCATCGGCGGCCGCGCCACCGTATAGACCTGCACACCCTTGAACTGCGCGCCGGCCGCCTTCAATGCGTTGATCCGCCCGATCCAGGCGTCGATTTCCGCCGGGGGCGGCCCGCTGCCCTGGTAGCGCATGAAGCACGCCTGGATCACGATCGGCCGCAGCCGCGCGGTCAGCAGGATGTTGTCGAGCACCTTCTGGAAGGGAAAGCGGGTGTTGTCGATGCGGGCGAAGTATTCGGGAGTGCCAGCGTCGAGCTTGGCCCAGATTTCCCCGTTGTTTTTGTCCATCAGGGCGAAGGCCTGCTGCACGTCGGCGCGGTGGAAAAAACTGGTGTTCGAAATCACCACGATTTTCACCTCCGCCAGGTTCAGTTCGGCTTTCAGGTCGGCGGCGATCTGCACGCAGGCGTGGAAGTTTTTGAATTCGGTCGGTTCGCCGTCGCCGCTGAAGGCGATGTCGTTCAGCCGCCGCCGGTCGGCGGGCACCGAGGCGAACGGGTCGATCTGCCAGGCCGCGCCGGCCTGAAACAGTTCCAGCACCCGCCGCAGTTCCACCGCCAGCAGGTCGGTGTCGACGCTGCGGTCGCCGCCGGGCGAACGGCGGTCCACCTGGCAGTACAGGCAGTCGAAGTTGCAGCGCTTGTCGGGGTTCAAATTGACGCCGATCGACACACCCTGCGCGCGCCGCGACAGCACCGCGTAGACGTAGCGGTTGTCGTGCAGCGACCGGGCGTGGTCGACGACGGTGAGCGAACGACGAATCGGGGTCAAATCGGGACTCCGTGCAGCCGCCCGGCGCAACCCTGCCGCCGGAGCGATTCAAGCGCTATTGTACCGCGCCGCTATCGGCGGCGCCGGCAGCGTTGTCCTGCGCGCCGCTGGCGTCGCTGTCCTCGCTGAGCGGCGCGGCCGACGGCAGGCCACCGTATTGGCCGGTTTTCAGGCAGTTCTCGAAGTACGCTTGCAGCGCCGTCACGCCCGACTGCCAGGTCGCGTCGGCGCGCTCGAGATCCTGGGCGGCGGGGCGGTTCAGCAACGAGGTCAGGCGGTCGGAAAGCCCCTGCACGGTGGCGCGCGCCTGCGCAGCGGCGGGCGCGGCGCCGCCTTTCAGGGACTGGCAAAGATGGAGGGCCCCGTCGTAAATCTGGGCTGCTTCCAACTTGCACAGAATGGCGGAGAATTTTTTCAGGTCGGATGCCTCACTCAACCAGACCGGTTGCAGAATCGGGTTACGCCGGAATACCTCCTGCAACTGCGGCTGAGCCGAAAGCCGCGCGTAGGTGGACTGAAGATCGTCCAAGGTGTCCCACGGCAATGGCGCGCCGGGCTTCAGCTTGCTCAGGTCGCTCGGAAAATGATTCATATCGCTTTGAAACGTGTTGAACGACGTGGCGTAATCGTGGTAGCCCGCCAGTTCGCGCGCGGAAGGCACCGCCGCCAGCGCCGCGGCGGGAAACAGCAACAGCAGCAGCGTGGCAAGCAGCCATTTGAACTTCACCGCCCAGCGTGGCTGCAGCGGCGTCTGCATGCCGTAGGCGTAGCCGACGATGAACCCGCCCACCGATCCGCCAAAATGCCCGGCGTTGTCGAAGCCGGCGAACAGGCCCATGACCAGCAGAATCGCCGAGTTGATCGCCACGTTGCGCACCATCCCGCGCACGAAGCTTTTCGCCAGCACCTTCCGCTGCGCCAGCACGAAGCCCAGCGTGCCCAGATACATGCCCATCAGCGCGCCGGAAGCCCCGGCTGCCTCCGCGGGAATGTGCATAAGACCGTAGTGCCAAGTCATGGAACACAGCGAACTGGTCAGCATCGCGATCAGGTAGATGGTCAGAAAGCGCCGGCTGCCCAGGAAGGTTTCAGCGATCGGCCCGAACTGGTACAGAAACAACATGTTGAAACCAATGTGAATGATCCCGAAATGCATGAAGGCGCAGGACACCAGCCGCCACCATTCGCCGTTGGCGACCTGCGGCATCAGCGCCAACTGGTCCATGACTGCAGGCGCGGTGGTGTCCCACAGGCCGGTCATCGCGTGATTTTTGATGATCGCGAAAATGAACACCGCCACGTTGATCAGCAGCAGCGTCATGGTGTTCTGGACCTGCACCCGGCGCGGCATGGTGAGGTTGTCTTCGAGTTTGCGCGAGCGATCCACCGGCTGCGCGTTCTGGAAGCGCTCGACCGCGTCGGCCGGGTCGATTTCCTGCAATTCCTGCCGGGTCCCGGGATTGCCGACCTGCGACACCGCTTTGGGCGGCGGAATGCCGGCGATCCAAGCCAGCCGGTCGGGGTCGCCATCCTGCGCTTGGATAACCGCCAGCGGCGAATGCAGCGCCATTTCGGCTTCGGCCAGATCACGGCGCGTCAGCGGTGAACTGGTGACGACGATGGTAAGCGGCGCGCGCCGCGGGATTTCGGTCCGGTAATAATCGGCGAACTCCGCCAACGTCTGCCCGGTGCCCCGGTCCCACGGAAACACACACACCGCGGGCACGGGCAGGTCGCGGAAAGGCCAGGTGATGAGGTACGGGCTGGTGTCCCAGTCGTGGTAGTGCGGCGCCTGTTTGTAGCGACCGCCGCCCTTCAGCACCAGCCGCTGGAGAGCCTTGTGCAGGTCGATGGTGGCCCCGTTCAGGGCGCGCAGCAGGTTGCGTTCAGGGCCGGGCGTTGCGGCAGCGTCTGTCATGCGAACATTGTAACGTTAGAGCCTATCCGCCCAACGGGGGGCGGTGCGCACGGGAAGATTTTTAGCCACAAAGGGCACAAAGATCACATAGGGAAGAGGCGGAAAAGAAAAGACAATCACAACCGACAGACCGACCCCCGCCGCTACCATTCCGATCTTCCCTGCAACGTGCCCAACGCCCCGCAAAAGCCTTTCAAACTCCGGCGCGTTCTCTTCGTCCCGGCAGGGACGGTCCCAAGAAATGAGGCCCAGCACGAAGCGAGGCGTAGTCGAGCGCCGTGCTGGGAATCGATGGACGAACCCAACACAGAGTCCCGGCAGCGACGGCAGAATGGGGCCCGCCGGTTTTCCGGTCTTCCCCTCATCCTTCCCGCTTCATACTTCATCCTTGGTTTCAGAGCGTGTAGCGTTTCTGCGGCTTGACTTTGGATTTGATCCGCTTGCGCTCGGCTTCGTAGCCTTTGCGGCCCATCAGCGCGTAGGTGGCGATTTTGCCGGCTTCCACGCCCGGCTGGTCGTAGGTGTCGATGCCGAGCAATTCGCCGACGTAGGCCGTCTGCAGCATGAAGCCGTACAGAAGCTGGCCGACCGTGTGCGCGGTGATTTCCGGCACCACGATGGTCTGGTTGGGGCGGCCGGCGTCGCTGAGCGCCACCTGCGTGCCGATCCGTTCGGCGGTGAACAGATCGCCGAAAGCCACGCCGCCCAGGTAGTCGCTTGACAGCCCCGGTTTCGGTTCGGCCGGGATTTTAACCTCGGGAAAAGTTTCCGTCGTCAGAAAGGTGAAGACCTTGTCGAACGGGCCCTCGGCGTACAGTTGCACCTGGCTGTGCTGGTCGGTGACCCCCAGCGCCTTGACCGGCGTCTGCCCGGTGTGAACCACCCGGCCGCGCTTGTTCACTTTCTTGCCCAGGCTTTCGGCCCACAGCTGCCGGTACCAGTCTGCGACGTAGTACAGCCGGTCGGAGTAGCTCATCATGACATGGATGTTCTTGCCCGCCCAGGTCATGAAATGGTACAGCACCGCCGCGTTGAACAGCGCGGGGTTCTTCCAGAGATCGTCGCTGTCGCAGCGCTTGTCCATCGCCAGCGCGCCGGCCAGCAGACCGTCGATGTCGATGCCGGAAGCATGCGCGGCATACAGCCCGACCGGCGACATCACGCTGAAGCGTCCACCCACGCCGTCGGGCACCACGAAAGTGTCGAACTTTTCGTCATCGGCAATTTTGCGCAGCACGCCCTTGGACTGATCGGTCACCGCGACGACATGGCGGACGGCTTTGTCCTTGAGTTTCTCCACCAGCTTGGCGTAGAAATAATAGAACTGGCCCATGGTTTCGGCCGTGGAGCCGCTCTTGGTGATGACGTTGAATAAAGTAGTTTCCAGCGGCAGGACCTGCATCAGGCCCTCCAGCCGCACCGGGTCGATGTTGTCGACCACCCAGACCCGCGGCCGCCCCTGGCGCTCCTTGGCGTCGATGACATTGTGGAACGGATGGTGCAGCGCCGCGTTCAGGCAGATGTTGCCCAGCGCCGAGCCGCCGATGCCGAGCACCACGAAGTCGGTGATGCCCGCGCCGCACTCGGCCCAACTGGCCTTGATGCGCGCCACCACCTCGGCCTGATCGGTCGGCAGATCCATCCACGTCAGCCAGTGATCGGGGTTGCGCCGAGCGCGCCGCGATTTCAATTCCAGAAAAGCCCGGGCCACCGGCTTTTCCAGCGTTTGCATGTGCTTGTCCGTCAACCCTTCGTCGCCGATGTTTTCAGCGAACAGGTTGCCGTTCTCGTAGCGAATAGCCGAATTCATGCCGTCCTCCCTCTCTCCAAAGAAGCCAGCCGAACCTACGCGTGTTGCAGTTCAGTTTAAAGCGTCGATCATGGCCTGGCTCCGGGTCGCGCGACGGTCTCAGCTTCCGCCCACGGACGTACTCCACATTCGGTCAGACGCGTGCCGGCCGCTGCAATCGCGGCAACTCGACACACGCGCGTTCCACCGATTCCTTCAAGATGGCCGGCGGCGCCGTGCGCTGGTAGCACACGCGGCCGCGGCTGATGGTCGTTTCCACCCGGTGCTCGGGCCCCAGGACCACCACGTCGGCGTCCCAGCCGGCCGCCAGGCGGCCTTTGCGACCAGCCACCTGAGCAATCTGCGCTGGCACCAGCGAGGCCCGCAGCAGCGCGTCTTCATACGATTGACCCTGCTTCGTGCAGCAATTGCGCACGCAGTCGGCCATGGTGCAGGTGCTCGACGCAAACCCCTTCCGTTCCCGATCCACCGCCACGCCGTTTTCCACGACCGCCAACGTGCCGTCGAATCCGCCGAAGGTGTATTCGCCGTCGGGCATGCCCATCCCGCGCATGGCATCGGTGATCAGCGCCAACTGGTGCAAGGACTTGCACTTGTAAGCCAGCCGCGCCAGTTCGGGATTGACGTGGTAATTGTCGGCGATTATCTCCGTCGTCAATCGGTCTTCGAGCAAGGTGGCTTCGAGCAGCCCCGCAATCCGGTGCGGGCCGTTTTTGACGATGGTGGCCATCACCGAGTACAAATGGGTGACGTGACTCAAGCCGCGTTCCACCGCCGCCATCGTCTGCGGGTAGGTCGCTTCGGAATGTCCCGCCGCCACGCGCACACCGGCCGCCGCGCAGGCCTCGATCAATTCCAGCGCACCAGGCAGTTCCGGCGCCACGGTGATGTGCTTAAAGACATCGCCTAGATCCAGCAACTGCCGCCATTCCGACTCGCGCGGCGGGTGCAGCGCTTCGGGCACGTGGCAGCCCTTCTTGGACAGCGAAAAATACGGCCCTTCGATATGCAGCCCCAGCAGTTCGCAGGCGCCGCGGCCTTCCTTGCGGCAGGCGGCCACATTGTGAGCCGCTTCGAGAATCCGGTGAAACGGCTGACCGGCGGTCGTCGCGAGCATCGCCGTAGTCCCGCCGGCGGCGTGATGCGCCGTGATCACATCGACCGCATAGGGCGTGGCGTCCATGAAGTCGCTGCCGCCCGCGCCATGAATGTGCAGATCGATGAAACCCGGAACAATATCGCCGCCCTCCGCGTCGACGATCCGGGGAACCGCCGCCGAAGCGGGCGCAGCATGCAAATGCAAGACGGCCCCGGCGGAAACCGGGCGGATGGCGGCAATTCGGCCGTCACGGCAGACCAGTTCCCGCCCCGAAACCCAACCTTCGGGCGTGAAAATCCGGCCATTGCGGACAATCAGCTCATCAGACATTCTTGGATATCCGACATGGGAACGATGTCGGGCACATTATCGCCGAAATTCGACCGCCCGGTCCGATTTTTGCCCGCCGCCAGAATATCGACCTGGCCGCATATTCGCCGCCCGCCGAACTCCATCACGCAAACTGGCTTTGCAGCGCCCACAGCCCCAGCGCGGGGTTGCTGATGAAGTAAATCTCCTCGCCGTCGGCCAAGCGGTTCACGCCATCCTTCAATTGCTTGGGATCGTAGCGCTTGAGCATCCCGCCCAGCTCCGCGTACCGGTAGTTCACGCTCTCGATTTCCGCCCGCGTCAAATGCCCCGGACAGTAGGTAATCGTGAACCGGCCTTCCGACGACCCGTGAATCAGATGCGCCGCTGCCGAAAGGTTGGCAGCCAGCTCCGGGTTCTCTTTCACGTGGCGCAAAATTTCCGGCGTCGTCACATACCCGAACCGGCGGATCAGTTTGTCGATTTGCGCGTCCTCGCCGAAATGCTTCAGCCCCGGCGCCAGAATCACCAGCTCCCCGCCGTCGGCGATCACCATCCGCGTGCGATACACCGCCTTGTTCCCCAGCCAGGTGGATTGAAATTCCTCCGGCGCCAAGTACACCACGATTTTCTTCAGCGGCGCGGGCAGCATATCCAGGTTGCACTGCTGGCTGAGTTTCGCCGCCTGCTGGAAGCCGTCGTCGCCCAGGCCGATATACAGCCCGCGCGTCTGCAACCCGCCGGCGGCGTCCTTGCTGCGCACATTCAGCGCGTACACAATCGGCAGGTCGGCCGCGAATTCACGCTCGGCGAAGTTCAGCACCTGCCGCACCGGCGTGTCGGCGCGCCCCATGATCCGTTCCATGCCCCACGCCGCGCCCAGAAAGTGACTCTTGTTGATCAGGTCGCTGCCGCCCACGCCGATGAAAATGTTCTTGTTCTGATTCGCCAGCCCGATCACTTCATGCGGCACGATCTGCCCCACCGACAGGATCAAATCGTAGCCGCCGTGCCGCAGCCGCTTGTTCAGCATCACCTGCGCGGAATACTCCACCCGCCCGCCGGAGACCGCGCTGAAAAAGGCGCCCGGGATTTCCCCGATGACTTCCACCTCCCGCCGCCAGTCGTGCACGAAAAATCGTTCCGCCGGCACCCCCGGGAACATCCGCCCCAGTTCCTCCCCCGTCATGGCCCGATGCGTTCCCAGCGCCGGCAGAATGTCCACCTGCGCGTGGCCGGCGGCAAGCAATTCAAACGCGGCGACGGTGAGTTCCCCCGCCCCGGAATGGTAGCGCGTGAAATCGGGCGGAATCAGCAGCGCCTTTTTCACCGCGCCGCGTTCGCTCGCAAATTGCGCCAGCGCCGAACGCAGCATCTCCCGCTGTTCGGCGGCGGTCAGCGCAAGGTCTTTGCCGCCGCGCGCGGCATAAGTTTTGGCAACAGTGATGGTCATGGATTGAGGATGCCTCGTTGGAGGACAATGGCGCGGCGCAGCGGTGCCCGCAGGTGCGTCTATTATACTCCGCCGCCCCCCCTGAGACCGCCGGCGTTCACACCGGCTCCTGGCTCGGCCTGGGACCGCTGGTGTTCACACACCGGCTCTTGGAATTGTCTTCTCACCACACCCCTGAATTTAAACTTGACCTGCCAATCGCAGGTGGCTGAAAAAGGCAGCGGCGCGTCGCAA
Organism: Planctomycetota bacterium; assembly: GCA_050730415.1. Lineage (GTDB taxonomy): Bacteria > Planctomycetota > SZUA-567 > H5-PLA8 > JBOHNC01 > JBOHNC01. The sequence goes on along the minus strand of JBOHNC010000170.1, from coordinate 3,054 downwards.
CAGCAAGGTCGTGGCGTGAAACCAAAGAAAACGGCGCCAAGATCGCTCCTGGCGCCGTTTTAGGTTCGTGTGCGTACGTGTGCGTCGCCGTTCAGTTCGCCAGGTTCGGACGCAGCCGCCGCGTGACCACCACCAGGCCGCCGGCCAGCACGAACAGCGCCAGCCACGGCAGGCCGTTGGACGAACCGCCGATCTCGCAGCCGCCACTTTTGGTGCTGGTCGAGCTCGAAGCGCTCACCACCGTCACCGTCAAAGTCGGCGAGGTGACGGAGGCTGGCGTCGGGGTAGCCGAGTCGGTGACACTCACCGTTACACTGTTCCCACCAAGCGCCGTGGGCGTACCGGTGATAAAACCCGTACTGGGGTTAATCGACAAGCCGGTCGGCAATCCGGTGGCGCTCCAAGTGTAGGGTGCGGTCCCATTAATGGCGGTGCAGTGGAAGCTGTAGCTCTGGTTCACGATCGGGCTCGGGATCGAACTGAACGTCAGCGCCAGCGCGCCGGGCGCAGGCGTGATCGTCAGCGTCAGCGTTTTGATGGCCGTGTTCGAGCCCGAATCGGTGACGGTGAACTGGAGCGAATACGGGCTGGTGGCGCTGTCGCCGGAGGTCGGGGTGCCGCTGATCGCGCCGGTGCTGGGGGTGAGCGTCAAGCCGGCCGGCATCGTCCCGGAGGTCAACGCCCATGTGTAGCCGGTGCCGGTGCCGCCAGTGGCCGCCAACGTGACCGGCGTGCCGCCGTTGTACACCACGGTGTCCTGGCCGGCGGGCAAGCTGGTGGTGGTGACCGAAATCGGCGTCAGCGCCGCGCCGATGCTGAAAGTTCCCGACGTTTTCGTGAACTGGTGCGTGTGCTCGACGATCTTCACCACGTAGGTGCTGGCCGGCGGCGTGGTCAAGCCACTGGCGTCGACGGTCCAGGTGAAGGTCCCGTTGCCAGCGCTGCCGGCAACCGGCGTGGTCGAGATTTTCTTGAAGGTCGTGCCATCGCCCAGGTACACGTCGAAGGTGCTCATCGAGGTCCCCGCATAGGTCCAAGTGATGGTCTGGGAGGCGTTCACCGTGGTCGCCGCCGGCGTGGGCACGACGATCACCGGCAAAGGATCGGAGGAACTCACCACGGTCAGCGTGGCGGCGCGCGGTGCGGGCGGGGTGGTGCCGGCATATTCCTTGGTGCCGACGCGCCAGTCGATGGTGCCGGCGGAGTCCGGAATCAGCTCGAAATCGGCCGTCGTGCTGCCCGCCTGCGCTTCAACCACCAGCGCGGAGACGTCGATTGTGAAGTTATTATCGTTGCCCGTGGTCCACGCCGCCGACGCCGACGTAAAGACGCGCGAAGCATCGTAGTCGCCTCCGGCGGTGGTCCAAGCGTCGTGCGCGGCGTCATAGTAATTCCAAGTCGCGCCGTCGGTCGTTTGGCCGGTCGCCAAGCCGGTGCCTTCGTCCCAGTTGGGCTGGAGCAGCTTATACAGGGAAACCGAACCGGTGCCGGCCTGGCCGCCCGACGGCTGGTCGCCGCCCGGGCCGGCGCTATATACGGTCAGCGTCGCCAACTGCGCGTTGCCGGTGTACTGCGCGGTGATCGGGAACTTGAGCAGCATATTGTCCGGGCTGGTGGTGCTCGACAAAAGATGCGCCTGCGAACTGGCGCCTTCGTTGTTGATGCCGCTGTTGATGAAGGTGTCCTGCGTGCAGGTGATCGTCGTGTTGGTCACCGAGGTATAGGTGACGTTCAGCCGCGGTTCGACCGTGGCGCCGCCGGCCGGCGCGGTGCCGTAGTCCGGGCCTTCGTTCAGCGAGTAATAATCGTTGTTGCCGGCGCCTTCACTATCGACGATCACGATGAACCCGTCGTTGGCCTGGCCGTTGTTGATCCAGTTGTTGACGATGGAGGTCACGTTGAAGTCGATTTCCGCGTTGGTCGCAGGCGCCACCGAGGTGGTCATCAAAACGCCCGTGCCCAGCGCGCCGGTGAAGTCGCCGCCCTGCGTCGTCCACAGCGTGGCGCCGTCCTTGGCCTGATCCCAACTGGCACCCACGTTTGTGGCCGGGTTGGCCGAGTCGCCGCCCTCCCAGGCGGTGGTGACCTGGTAAATGCGCAGCGTATTGGCCGGCGTGCCGGAATTGCCGGCGTTGTTGTAGTAGGTCAGTTTCAGCGTGGCGTTGCTGATCGACGATCCCGCCGACAGCCCGGCGAACTGCGTCAGATCGAAGTGAATCAACGCCCGCTTTTCCGGCTGGCCGGTGAAATTTCCCGCGCGCAGGTACACTTCCTTGGGCGTGTTGGGCGAAGTCCCGCCCGGCTGACCGGTCACGCCGGACGTGATGGTAGTGTCGTCGTCGGAATTAACATCCGACCCGCTGCTGCTCGCCGCCCGTGCCTGCCACTGCCAACCGGCCATGACCAGAATCGCTGCCAACAGCAGCACCCGCAAACCGCCTGCGATTTTCATTGCCATCTCCCCCTCTGCGCGCTGCCGATCGCACCGCGCGAGCCCAACCCAACGATCGCGTCCACGAAGGCCCCAACTTCCGTGAGTGGTATTGTTCTATATTCGAATACCAGCCCAAAAGCAGCATTCTTATACCACACCTCCAAGAAGGTTCAAACCAGTTTCAAAAACTTTAACTACGCTTGTAAACAACCCCGCTTAGCCAAGCTGAAAACAGAGGCAAAAACAAGCATCCCAGACGCAGGAAAAGGCTAAGTGCATTCAATGGACGTATGGTTCATTGGTACAAGATATGTCTTACCCAGCGCTTCATCGAGGGTATAACGCGGGCATTTTCGTTCCTGTAATGGTCTTATTTTCACCTGGATAGAAGAGAAGCACAGGTGCATTGGGCTTCTGTCATTGGGCAATGACGCACCAGCGCAGCCGAATGGCTCCGACCCGAATCATATCGATTTGATTTAACGTGCAGTCCTATTTTTTCTTTCGTTTCTTAGGAAAAAATACTTGCGATCTTAAAAACCCGGGGTAAGTTTACTTCAACGTGGTTGGTGTACTGTGTTAGTACGCCTAGGGAGGAACACTCGTGGGGGGTGTTCCTC
>JBOHNC010000169.1:0-2595 GCA_050730415.1 Planctomycetota bacterium | reverse complement strand
CCGCGACTCTATCCATTCCCCTCGCACGTCCGCAGCAGAGGGGCAGCGACCGCGGACGATGCAAAAGATAAGGCGCGAGCTTCGCTTGCACTGTTTTTGCACGGGCCTGGAGAGCCGTGCCACGGGGCGGGGGACATACCTAAGGCATGGATAGATTCGCGGAGCCGGATGGACGGTTGGGGCGAAGAGCGGGTGAGGTCACCCGCGCTCCCAGGACCATTCACATCGCGACGGGGGTGCTCGCCGCCTTCCCATTCCCTGTCGCTGGTTCCCCGTCTCAGGTCCCCTCCTCTTCCTCGTCGGTCTTGGTCTTGGCCTTGGTCTTCCCCCTACTCTGCGTCTTCGCGGTGTCGCTGTACCTCTGTGGTGCGTCTCTTCCTACACCCGAATCGCCCGCGGCCGGCCGGCCGATCCCCCCACCGGGACTCGGTCGTTCCACATGCCCGGGATCGCCGCCTTGCAGTCGGGGCACCGGCCCTCCCGGATGCGGTTCTGCAGAACGTGGAACGAGCGCCGTTCGATCAGTGTTTTGTAGCAGTTCGGGCAGCGGGTGTTTTCGAACTCCCCGACCTGCCCCGGCAGGTTGCCGGCATAGACGAACTTCAGGCCGGCCGCATAGCCGATTTCGGCGGCCCGGATGAGCGTCTGCGGCGAGGTGGGCGGGTTCTCCATCATCTTGTAGTCGGGATGGAACGCCGTGACATGCCAAGGGATGAAGGGATCGACCGAGACGAGGAACTCCGCGATGCCTTTCATTTCGTCCTCGGTGGCGTTGAAGCCTTCGATCATCAGCGTCAGGACTTCGAGCCAGAACCCCAGTTCCTTCAGCCAGCGGATGGTGTTCAGGACGTTGTCGCGGGAGGCGCCCAACTGGGCGTAGTTTTTCTTGTTGAAGGATTTCAGGTCGACTTTGTAGAGGCTGACCACCGGCTGGATGAATTCGAGCACCTCCCGCGTGGCGTTGCCGTTGGAGACGAAGCCGCATAGGATGCCGGCCGCCTGCGCCTTCCGGAAGATGTGCGCCGACCATTCGGCGGTGATGAGCGGTTCGTTGTAGGTCGAGACCATCACCGGCGCGTGCTGGCGCTTGGCAGTGTTGATGAGGTCTTCCGGCGTGGTCTTCTGAAACCCAGCGGTGGCGTTGGGATCGCGCAGGACCTGGCTCGAAACCCAGTTCTGGCAGTAGCCGCATTTCATGTCGCAGCCGAGCATCCCGAAGCTGAGCGCATCATGGCCGGGGTAGACATGGTAGAAGGGCTTTTTCTCGATCGGATCGACCTGCACGCCGCCGACGTAGCCCCAGGGAATTTTGAAGGCTCCCTGCGCGTCGCGAAACCGGACCTTGCAGATGCCTTCGCGGCCGGGGCCGAGCAGACAGCGGTGGGCGCAGGCGAGACAGCGCAGCTTGTCGCCTTCGGGGCGGACCAACCTTCCGGCCGCGGTCATTTCGCCGAGCAGTTTTTGAATCGGGATCATGGACAGCCTCCCGGGTCGCCGACGCAGTGAGCGCCTATGTGTACTGTACCACGGCCGGAGGGGAAAAATCGCCGCTCCACGCAGAACCGCCCGGCGCGCCAGTAACAAACAAATCCCGACGAAAAGCGGGCAAAAAACGCCAGAATTTTTGACGACTGCCCAAAAAATGCTGGCAGTTCCGCGTCGAATCTCGAATGTTTTGATTGAAATCGGGTCATTTTCGTGAATTTTAATGCAAAACAGCATGTCAGTATCTTATTTATGATTTGGCCCAGAGATTGCCAAATAGAATATCGAGCGCGCGCGGCGCCGGTTCGCTTGGCAGGGAACCGTCACCGAGGCGCGGAACCGACCTTTGAAACACGACATTGACCTTCCGGCTGAGCGTTCGCAGGAAAGGGTCGCACACAAGCACGATTCGGCACAGGCCGATGAGGATGGATGGAGGCAGAAGGCCCACATCCTAACTGTGGCAACCACTGACGAGGGCGCAGTCGGAACGAAGAGTCGGATGCGAGTGATGGCGAAACCTGTTCGTCCTCGTCCGCACCCGGCTTCCCCGCTTGTTTCAACTTCAAACGGCAGTCACCGCCGACGTTCTTTTAGGGGCAAAAGGACGTCGGAGGGAAGGACGCGAGGGAGGTTGAAATCGGCGGGTTGAATTTGCACCGCAGCCGATCCGACCGGGATTTTCCGGGCGGATCGGCGGGCCAGCCGGCGCGGGGCGACAGCGTGTCGCGGTGTTCGGCGGTCCAAAAGGTTCACCGCGGATGGACCGGCGAGGATCAAACGAGCCGCGCTGGCCGCGGTGCAGGAGGATTTGAGTTTGCAGGCTTCACCGTCGAAACGTTCGGCGGCTTGAAACCTGCGCCCGGAGGCAATCGGGGCGTTGCCTCCGTGACCTTCCCGACGCGGCCGCGGGTTCCAACGGCTGCCGATGCGGTTCCTGTCACCCGCATCGGGATCGCAACGAGGCGACGACCATCCACGGTGCCTTCCTTGGCGCCAGGCCGTCCGCCCAACCGCGATTCAAAGCGGCTCTGCCGCCCGCAGGGGTGTGAAAACCTCGTCACCGCGGGGGTGAAGCTGCAGAGACCGGCGAACGATCGTTCGCCGGTC
>JBOHNC010000168.1:0-5417 GCA_050730415.1 Planctomycetota bacterium | reverse complement strand
CCGCCGCCGCCGCCGCCGCCCACGCCCATCACGCCCACGGCGCCATAGCCGCCCAGGTTCACGGTGCCGATATTTTTCAGGTCGCCGCGCGCGGTGCTCGAATCCATGTTGTCGTCGGTTTCGTCATGGGTCGTGTCAACGATGTGTTCCATCGGCACCACCGCGTCGGGCACCGGGACCTGGTTCGGATTGAACTGCACCAAACGGTTGTTTTTGGTGATTTCGACTTTTTCTTTTTTGTCGGGCGGCGGCGGCGGAACCTGCTGTTCGGCGGTGCCGCGGATGGTGACGATGGTGGTGTCGCGCGGGACTTCGGTCATCATCAGGATGAACAGGATGAAAATCACCACGTGAAAGAGCGTCGAGACAATCCACTAGGGCACCGGGCCTAGGTTGCGTGACAGCGAATCCAGCACGCTGTCGTCCGGCGGCAGCCCCCCCTCTTCGTCGAAGCCTTCCTCGTCGAGCGGCTCCTCGTTGTCGTAGTCTTGGCCGGCCATGGGGTGCCTCCTGTGTGTTCACTCCGATTTCATTCCGGCGCAGGCGCCGGTGCCTTGCAGGCCCTTCCGCCAAACCATACCATTCAAAAGAACCGTTTGGATTGCTTCGAAAGGTCGCCGCAAAAATAAACGCCCACCTTGCGCCGACAGTTCATCTTTTTTCCGGGGGGCGAAATTTAAATTCTGAAAGATAACTTAGGATATAAACCAATTGGGTGCCGATGAACCAATTTGCCTATGAAAAAAGCGCCGCAGCTTCCTTGTCGGCGCGCTTTTTTTAGGTGCGAAAGGAACGGCGGCGGCCGAGGCGGCTCGCGCCCGGTCGGTTTCAAGCCGATTTTTTCAGGTCGTCGGATTTATCGGGCGGGCGCATTATTTTTGCGCGTGCGCGGCATCCCAAGCGGCAGATTCTTCGGCGGTGGCGCAGATTTTCTCGATCACGAAAGCGGTTTTCTTGGCGCGGAAGCCCTTGCGGGTAGCCTTGGAGTTCATCTCGTAGACTTTGTAGGAGATCACTTTGGGGCCTTTGAAGTGCTCCAACAGCGTCGCCTTCACCGCCGCGCCGTTCACCGTCGGCTGGCCAATGGTCACGGCGCCTTCGCGGTTGACCAGCAGCACGTCGCCGAAGGTCTTGGCCGAGGCCTTTTCGCCTGCGGTGTTGTCGACGTCGATGCGGTCGCCCACTTGGACCTTGAACTGCACACCGCTGTCCTTGATGATTGCGTATTCCACGGCTCGTTTCCTTGCTTCTTCCGACCGCCGATCCGGCGGGCATCCCTATGGGGCGCGACAGCCCCCCGGAGGGGAAGGGAACATTGGACCAAAGATTGCCGGAAATGCAAGAGATTCGTCGGGAATTCCATTTTCGCGCCCCGCCGCCCCCCACCGGCCCAGACGGGCCCAGACGGGCCCAGATCAGGCCCCGTCGGACCCGCGCTGGCCGGAGGCCCGGGCCGGCCAGCGCGGAGGGGATCAGGGCTTGAACAGCGCCGTGGGCGAAATCCCGCCGGCGGCCGGGTCTTCCGAGCGGCGCGGCGGTAGCAAATGCGCGGTTTCGGGCAGGCGCGCCAGCCGCCCGTCGGCGGTGAGACTGACGCCCGACCCGCCCTCGTCCAGCCGCACCAGCCGCCCGCGCGCATTCACGGTGATCGGGTACCCACCGTTGTTGCGCAGATTGAGCGCCACCGCGCGGGTGAGGCGCAGGCGGTGATTGGCGGCGGCGGCGGAGTCGCCATGCAGCAGAGTCAGGGCCAGCAGCGTACGGTCGATGGGCAGGGTGGCGACGGCCGGCGGGGCCGGTTGCGGGGACCGGCCGGGCGGCGTTTTCGCGGCGGGGGTCGGCTCCGCGGGCGTCAGGCCGGCGATTTCCACATCGTCGCCGGTGCCGAGAATCAGCAGTTCCCGGCCGTCGGCCAAGTCCAGCCGGATCATGCCTGCGAGCACCAGCACATGCAAAAGACCATCGCGAAATTCCAGACGCACGCGAGCGGTGTCGAGCACATAGGTGGCGGCGACGGGCTGGGCGGGGTCGGTCGGGGCCTGAAACAGCACCGGTCCGTTGTCGGGCGGCGTGTCCAAGCGGAGCTGTTCGGGCACGACGATCGGGGCCGGTTCGGCCGGCGGCTGTTCGGCGGCGGGCAGGGCGCCACTGCATGCGGCCAGCACGCAAATCGCCAGCAGCTGCGCGGCCGCGCGGCGGCGGAGGCGGCGGCGGCGGAGCGGGTTCGGGCGCGCGCCGGCGGCGCGGCTAAATGCCGAGTACATCGGCCATGGTGTAGCGGCCCGGCGGCTGCCCGACGATCCACTTGGCCGCGCGCAGCGCGCCGGCGGCGAAGACATCGCGGTCCAGCGCGTGATGCCCGAGCGTGATGGTTTCGTGGCCGGATCCAAAATACGCCGTATGCGTGCCGGCGTCGGCGCCCAGCCGCAGCGAATGAATCCCGATCTCTTTCGGCGTCCGTTCGCCCACCTGCCCGTGCCGTCCGTAGACGAAGGCGGTGTCGGATTCGACGTTCCAGACGCGCGCCGCGGCGTTGGCCAACAGCAGCGCCGTGCCCGAAGGCGCGTCCACTTTTTTGTTGTGGTGGGATTCGACGATTTCCAGATTCCAGTCGGTGTTGCCCAGCCGCCGCGCCGCTTCTTCGAGCAGCTTCACGAGGACATTCACGCCGACCGAGTAATTGCCCGTCTGCATGATCGCGATGGACTTGCTGGCCCGGTCGATCTGTTCGTGAATGTCGCGCGTCAGCCCGGTGGTGCCGATGACGATCGGCATGCGCCGTTCGATGGCTTCGTCCAGGCGCAGGGCGGTCGAGGGCGGAGTCGAAAAGTCCACGATCACATCGGCGCGCGCGCCGTTGGGAATGGCCTTGACGAGCACCACGCCGAGCTTGCCCAGGCCGGTGATTTCCCCCACGTCCCGGCCGAGGTCCGCATGGTTCGGGCGGTCGATGGCAAAGGCCACGTGCAGGTCGCTGTCGGCCTGAGCGAGGTGGATCAGACGGCCGCCCATCCGTCCGGCGGCGCCGGTGATAATGATCCCGATCGGCATGAGGTCAAACTCCAGGGTGCAACAGCGTGTCTGGCCACCGGCACAGGGCCGGCCGAGCCGCGGCGGACGAGCGTTCCGCCACTGACCGTACCGATTATAGGTCGCTCCCGCCGGCCTGAAACTGCAAAACCCGGCGCCGGAAAACCCGACGGTTGTCTACGTGCAATCCGCGCTCCGTTCAACCGCGCAACGGCCGGGGAGGTTTCGCGGCGAAACTGGAAAATGGTTATTTTTTCGCCGCGGCGATCAGGCGTTTGAGCCGCTTCTCGCATTCCACCATCGCGCGCACGGTGTGGTAGTTCACTTTCCACGCGTGGGACATGTGGTTGTACAGGCGCACATTGTTCTCGTCGAACAGCGGCCACCATTCGCCCACCGCGTGATTGACCATCACATCGAGGGTGAAACGGTGGATGTTTTCGTAGGCCTTCCAGTATTTTTCGGGGCCGAAGGTTTCGCAGGCATCGAGCAATCCCACCATGCCTTCGGCCTGCTGCCAGAATTCCTTGTTGCGCTCCCGCGCCGCGCCGCGATTGGGGCCTTCGCAGAACACGCCGCCCTTTTTCCAGTCGACGCCGTAGGCCACGCAGTGGTCGTAGAGTTTGGTGAGTTCCTCGAAATACGGCACGCGGTTCAAGCCGATCGTGTCGAGGCACCAGTTCAGCAGCCAGGCGAATTCCACGTTGTGACCGTAGGAGGTGTTGTCGAGCGGCCGGCCGGCGGGATCGCTCACGTCCCGGTCGATGCCCCAGACGGTCTTGAAAATAATCGCCCGCAGCGGCTCCCAGTCGAAGGCGAACTGCGCGATGCCGGTGCCGAAGACCGGATGGTAAATTTTGCCCAGCAGCAGATCGACCATCTCGCGCGTTTTGCGCGCATGGAGGTCGTCGCGGCTGGCGGCGTAGAGGTTGGTGAAGGCTTCCATCAGGTGCATGTGGACATCGAGCGTCTTGCGGTCGCCGCCGTAGGCGCCGCCGGGCCGCAGGCGCCAGTCGCGTTCGTACATTTCGTAGTACCCGCCGCGCGCGGAATCGGCGGCGTGGGTCTGCAACAGATCGAAGACCTTGACGGCCCATTCGAGCGCCCGCTTGTCGCCGCCGGCCAGCGCCAGTTCGGCGAACCCGTAGATTGCGAAGCTGTGGCCGTAGACGATCTTGGTGTCGTTGACCGGTTTACCGGCGCGGTCGGTGATCCAGTAGAACCCCTGGTGGCGCGCGTCCCAGAAATGCTTCAGCACGAAGTCGAAGCCCTGGTTGGCGTAATCGAGGTATTTGCCGCCGCCGTAGCCGGCGCGGTGGAGCTGCGCGTAGGTGAAAATGCAGCGCGCCTGCGACAGGAACGATTTGTCGGTCTCGCCGGTGGCCTTGCCATCCTTGTCGAAGTAGGTCAGGAAGCCGCCGAATTCGCGATCCGGGCCGCGCTCGGTCCAGAACGGCAGCAGTTCCTTGTGGAAGTGCGTCTGCACTTCCTTCAGCGCGGCTTCGTAGGCTTGGAGTTGGTGGGCGGACATGGCATTGCGATCCGTGCGGGGGCGTCGGAAAAATTCTAGCCTCATTAAATGCAAAGAACACCGTCCTCGAACTTTTCCGTCTACACGCCGCGCCGTTCGAAGGGCCAGCGATGCGCGAAGTCGCCGACCCAAGGCCAGCGGTGGGGCGCGGCGAGGTCGATGTTGGCGTGCAGGATTTTCGCGACGCGCTCGGAGCCTTTCACCGCCGCCTGGTTGGCCAGCAGCCGGCCCTGGGGATCGACGATCGTGTTGCGCGCGTCGAAGCCGCTGCTCAGCAGGTAGACATGGTTTTCCAGCGCGCGCGCCTGCATCAAAAGCTCCTGGCCGCCCCAGATCGGCAGCGCGATGATCTCCGCCCCTCGCAGCGCCAGCGCGCGCGCGGCTTCGGGAAACACCACGTCCCAGCAGATCATCATCCCGATCGTGCCCAGCGCCGTTTCAAACACGGGGAAGCTGCGTCCTTCCACCACGCCGCCGTCCACCTCTTCGTTGGGCACATGCACCTTGTCGTAGCGCCCGAGGATTTTCCCGTTCGGTCCGAACAGCGTGGCGGTGTTGGTGATATGCTCGGCGACGCGCAGGTTGTAGCAGGCGATCACATGCATGCGGTGGCGCTTGGCGGCGGCGGCGAGCGCTCGCGTGGCCGGTCCGTCGGGGGCTTCGGCCACCGAACTGTAGCTGCCGCCGGGAACGCCGACGACGGTCATGCCTTCGGGCAGCACGAGCAGTTCGACGCCGAGCTTGGCGGCGCGTTCGATCTGCCGCACGAAACCGGCGATGTTGGCGGCCGAGCTGCGCGCCGGATCGCCGGGCCGGACCGCCGCCGGCCACCAGCAGGAGGTCCCCACGTGAACGC
>JBOHNC010000167.1:0-19198 GCA_050730415.1 Planctomycetota bacterium | reverse complement strand
GTCACCACCGGCGCATGTGCGGCTGTGGCCCGGCGCGGTGGACATCCTGTGCGACACGCCGTTCACCAGCGGACCGCCTATGGATTTATTGCAGCCGATCGAATGGCTGCCGACGCTGGCGCCGGCGGCGCAGACTGATGTTCCGGATTCGCCGCACGCGGGCCGTCCGCCGAGCGAAACCTTGCCGGTTCATCCGGCGGGAATGCCGGGCGGTGCGGCTGCGGGCGCTGGGACGGCGATGGGCCCGCTGCAACCCGGCCTGGGACAGGCGCTGCCGCCGGATTTCCGCATCTATTTAGGCTACAGCCGAACCGGCGAGTTGATCTGTGCGCAGGCGCGCGCGGGCATGCTGACGATCCTGACCTCCCCGTCGGCCGATGCGCCGATGACCGAACTGGCCCAGGCGCCGCTTTTGCCGGTCACCGCGGACTCGAAAGGCGTGGCGCGGGCGACCTTCCGGTGCAGCTACCACGACGGCCGGCTGGCCGTCGCGCAAGATGACCGGGACCTGTGCGAAGCGGCCTGGATGCACGGATTTCACGGCGCCATGGCCACGCAGACCGGCCCTGACTTGACGCTGCATTTCGACGATTTCGAACTGCGTGCCGCGGGGCAGATTGTGTTCCGCGACGATTTCATGCGGGCGGCCAGCACCGGCTATTGGAAGCCGACGGCTGGCGCGTGGGAGTTGGAATCGATCACCTTTCCTGAGCGCTCCAGCAACCCATTTGCGCTGAAGGCGGTTTTTGCCGACCGCGACACGGTCGAGACCATCGACCAGAATCGCGACACCAGCCTGGGCGGCGAAGCCGGGTCTTCCGGCGCCGGGATCGAGCCGGACGTACACAACAACCGCGTCACGGTGGCGCGGATCACCGGGGACGGGCCGGCGGCGCGCGCGGGGCTGATGGAAGAGGACGTCATCCTGGCGATCAACGGGCACCCGCTGGATTTTCAGGACATCGGATATTTTTTTCATGCCATGCGGGAGCCGGGCGTCGGGAAGGTGGACTTGGAAATTTTGCGGCCGGGCGAATCGCACACGCGGCACATCGTGTTCACGCCCGGCGACTTCCACTGGGCCGACGTGCGGCTGCACGATCGGCTGCCGGGATCGCAACTGGCGCCGCAGGCGGAAATCGTGGCCGGGCACGACAACTGGCGCGCCTACCATGCGCTGGTGGCGCTGCGGTTTCTGTCGGCCGGCGGCGCGGGGATGGTGCTCGGCGCCGGCCGCGACGGCCGGATCGCGTTGCGCTGGTACGGACCCAATGCGCAGAACGGCAATCTGCCGGTGAATGAATTTCAGGTGGTGCGGATCTCCGGCGGCAAGGAAGAGGTGCTCTTTCACCGCCCGCTGACGCCCTGGCGCGACGGGTTCTACCGGCTGCATGCGGACTGCACCGGCCCCGACCTGAAGGTGTCCATCGACGAAGTTCCGGTCTGCACGCTGAAAGACGTGAAAGTGCCCGCGGGCCCGATCGGGCTGTGGGCCTGCCGTTCCAACCTGCCCAACGTGGCGCCGGCCGACGACGGGGTCTTCTTCGACGATGTGGAAGTGGTTTCCGATCCGGCCAACATCACGCCGAAGGCGCAAATGCGAATCAACCGGATCGAAAAAAATGAACAGGACATGAAAGTGTGGGCGAACCCCTCCAACGAGTGGATCGCGACCTGTCAGACGCCCGATTCCGCCGACGGCAAAACCCCCGGCACGCCGGTGGTGGAGTACCGCGCCGACGTGCCCGGCCACCAGGGGCTGCTGGTGAAAACGCCCCGGCCGCTGCCGGGTCAGCGTTTCAGCCTGTTCCTGGCGATGGAGCTGCCGCCGACGCCAGTGGGCGTGCCTGCTCTTCTGCCTGCGGTGGGACTCGCGGGCGCTTCGCCGCGGCACATCAGCGCGGCGGCGAACGACTATGTTGCGCAGCCGCCAACGCCGCGCGCGGTGACGGAATACGACCTGCAACGGCTGGGCGGGCCGCTGTTCGAACCGCCGGGAGTGGACGAGCCGGGGCATTTCGTGATGCCGCAGGAAAATGACCAAGACCTTGCGGGCGCGGCCGCCGAACAGGCAGCGGCGGCGAAAAAATGGGCCGGCGCGCTCCCGCCGCTCTTGCCCTACGCGCTGGAATGGCGATGGACGCCGGTGACGGCCGCTGCGACCACCCCTGCCTCCGATGTCGCCGCCGCCGCCGCACCGCCCGCTTGGCGCTGGGACCTCATCGATCCACACGCCGCGGAGCCGCTCGCCAGTGGCACCGCCGCGGCCGTGCCCGATGACCTCGCGCTGGTGTGCTTGAAAGGCCGGATCGATGCGCGCGTGAACGGCGTGACGGTGGCCAGTGTTGACCGCAACCTTGTTGCCTCCGTCGGCCAATCGGTGGGCGTGGCGGGACTGGCCAACTGGCCCGACGACGGAGTACTCACGGTCTCCGGCGACCAGGTGCTCGAATATTCCTTCAACAACGCGCCCGATGACTGGGCGGTGCATGCCGGCCGCTGGGGGCTGCTGAACAAGTGGGTGTGCGACCCGCGCTGGTCGTGGTTCGGCGGACGCAGCGACGACGGCCTGGCGGCGATCTGGCAGAAGACACGGTTTGCCGGCGACATTGCGGTCGACTACTACGCGGCGATGATGATGTATCAGAACGATCCGCCCTACGAACGCCCCGGCGATTTCAACTGCACGATTTTCGGCGACGGCGTGAACCAGGGCAGCGGCTACAGTCTGATTTTCGGCGGAGGGGACAACCGCTGGTCGGCGCTCACCAAGGACGGCCGCACCGCAGCGTGGGTGATGGACGAGAGCGCGCGCTTCCCCAGCGACCGGCTGCGGCAGCAGCCACTGATGGCGCTGCACCAGCGCTGGTTCCACCTGCAACTGCGACGGGTCGGAAAAATTATTTCCTACAGCTTGGACGGCGTGCGCTGGTTGCAGTTCGACGATCCCGATCCCATCGCCTCCGGCCGCGTGGGGCTGTGGACCGAAAACAACGGCTTCCTGCTGGCGCGCGTGCGGATCGCCTACACCAAGTCGCTGGGGCCGGTGCTCGACCAGGGCCGCACCGCCGCGCTGGCCGCCGCCGATCCCCAACCGCCGGTGACGCGCCCAACGTTTTCGGTCGATCCCACGCCCATCCCCGGCGAATGGACTTCACGGACGGCGTGGATCGAACTGGCCTCGCCGGTGGACAAAGACCTGGTCTCCTGGCCGCTGACGATCCTGCCGCCCGGCTGCCTTCAGGCCCGCCAGGGCGCTACGCACCCGCCCGAGCAGGACCTGCCGGCGATTGAAGTCCAAAGCCCCGGCGGCGGACCGTGCGCGATCGGCGTGAACGCCGGACAGAATTTCGCCTTCGACGCGCAGCATTCGCAGGTGCGGTTCTGGTTCCGCGCCGATCCCAAGACCTCGGTCGATCTGTACTTCCGCACGCAACTGGGCAACTATTTCCGCGTGCGCCTGACCGGTCCTGCGGCCGGGCCGGCCGGGTGCATCGAACTGGGCGGCTGCGGCGATGTGAACCTCGCCGACGGCCGCTGGCACTACATCGATCTGAATCTGCTGGCGCGCTTCAACGCGCTTCAGCGCGACCATTACATTCAATTGCACGTCACCGACCTGACGACGCTGTTTGGCGCGCTGTCGCCCTGCGCCGGACAGCTTTGGGGCGCGCAGTGCAATCCGGCCGGGAGCCACTACGCGGTGGCCGATTTCACGGTGGGACCGGAAGCGGCCGAGGTCCTGCACGGCGGCGCGGCGGTGGCGGTGAAATCCGAATGCCTCGCCGCTGACGGAACGCCGCATTGCGTCTTGAACGATCCCGTTTCCGGATCGAGCCTGATTGACATTCCGCTCATCGACGAAGCCGGTGCGGTGCCCATCGCGGCGACGGCCACGCTGGCCGCCGACAAGACGGCGCCCATCGGCATCGGCGCGGCACAGCCGATCCGCGCCAACGAAGCTGGCCGCGACTGGACGCTGAACCTCGCCGCGCTGCGCCCGACGCTGAAGGACCCGGCTGATTTGAAGTCGGTTGCGATCGAGTGGCTTTGGGGTGCGGGCCCCGATCGGCACCGCAGCGTGACCTACACCTGCAAATTCGCCGCCGATCCGCTGTTCCGCTGCGCGGGCGTGCGGCTGAAACCGGTGCTCTGGCAACCCTACGCGCGCGACGAAGGCCCGGACATCCAGTTGGCGTCGCCGGGAACGCCCCTTCCGCCGCCGCCGAAACCCGGCGCGATTCCGCCGGCCTCTGCCACGCGGGCTCACGGCCGCTGGACCGACGCCGACCCGGTCGATCTGGATCTGGGCGCGGCCAATCCCGACGACGCGGCGGCCGCGCAGGACAGTTCCGCCGCGGGGCCGTCCGCCGCCCCCCTGCCGCGCAACGCGCAAGTGATCCGCACCAATCCCTTCCATGACGCCGATCCCTTCACCTCCGCGGCCGCGCTGCGAGTCGAACCGCGCGCGGCAGGACAGTCGTGGGGGCTGAGCCTGCCCCTGCAAAAGGACCAGGCGGACATGATCGCGCAGTCCGCTACGCCGGGACCCCATTACGTCCGCGTCCTGCCCAGCGGCAAGGAGTTGCCGGTGGGGTCCCCGACGGCGGGGAGCGACCAGAGCGCCTTTTCGCTGGCGCGCTATCCGCTGCTGCGGATCGACCACCGCACCCCCTTCGAGGCACCAGTCAACCTGCATGTCTGGGCCGGCACGATGGGTGTGTCGTTCACCCTCACAGACGCCTGGGCGCCCTACACGTGGTACCTGAGCGACCCCAGCAAATTTGTCGGTGGCGATGTGTTCCCGGACGACGGAATCTGGCGCAGCGACCTGTACGATTGGCACGCCCTCTGGCAGCACGACGTGATCGATTCGGCCGAAACCGCGGCGCCGCCCGCACTGCAAAATCTGCAACTGATCGACAACGGCTGGCCGGGCGCACGCAAGGGCATGTACCTCGAATATGGCCGCATTCAGACCGTGTTGGCGGCGCGGCCGAGCGAATTCGGCGTGCGGCTCGACCAACTGCCGCCGGGATTGCTCCAACCGGACGGTTCGCTGCCGGCTCACCTGCAACTGATCCTGGCCGACGCGGGCCCCGATCAGCCCGTCAAAACCAGCTACGTACTGGCGCCCGCTCCATCCACGAATGCGACCCCATCCACCCCACCCACCCCTGCCACTCCACCCAGCCCCGCCGCACCACCCACCCCTGCCGCACCACCCCACCCCGCCGCGCCAGCCACCCCCGCCGCGCCAGCCACCCCTGCCGCGCCGGCCAGTCCTGCCGCACCGGCTATCCCAGCCACGCCGGCCAAGCCAGCCGCTCCACCCAGCCCAACCGTCTACGTCCTGAACGACGCAGACGCCGCCAAAATCGCTGGCGGGGTGTACTGGGTCTACCTGGTCGATTCCGCCGAATGGCAGGCCGAACAGGCCGGCCAGCCGGAAACCACCGTGCGCGGAACGCTGGGTCCGCGGCCGCGTTTCGCCGACGCGCTGCCGGTGCTGATCGATCCCGACCCGCCCCGGGCCATCGACCCCACTCCCGCGAACGGTTCAACCAGCGGCGCCACGACGGTGCGCTTCCGCGTGACCGACGCCGATTTCATCGACGTCGCCAACCTGGCATTCCGTGTCAACGGGCAGGCCTTTGGGGCCGGCGACAGGGGCGTGGACTTCAACCCCGCCACCGGCGCCGTGACCATCGACCTGACGGTGGTGGGCGCGAAACAGGACTGGCTGCAGCAGGGCGGCCTGGTGCGCGTTGAACTCGCCGCCGCCGCCGATCGTCTCGGCAACACCCTGACCGCTCCGCAACTCATTACCCAATTCACCTTCGACCCGACCCGGCAGCAGGTGGCGCCGACGTTGGCGCAATGGACCTGCACCTATTTCGGCGGGCTCCCGCGCACCAAACTGGAAGACTACCGCGGGCTGCTGCACAACAGCGGAGTGAACGATTTCGAGTTCCTACCCGGCGACGGGAAGTTCTGCGGCGCCGGGACGCAAATCACCTTGACGACCGACCATCCGGCCTGGGGGCATGCGGCGCTGCGCGCGCGAGTGAAGGCCGACCTCGGGGAGTTCTACACCACGCTCTTCGAAGACCCGTGGTTCCTGGCCGACAGCCCGGTCGTGATGTTCGACTACCGCGGCACGCCGGGCGCGCATTTGCAGCTCCAGATGGATGTCGAAGACCAGCACCTGGTGGTGCCGCTGGAAGGTCCCAACGGGGAATTGCTCGCCGACGGCGCCTGGCACCACGTGGGCATCGACCTGCAAGCCTATGTACTGGCGCGCTGCCCGCAGATGAAATATCGGCTGGCGCGTCACCTGCGGCTGGTGGAAGTCGCTCCGCGCACGCTTTTGAAGGGCGCGGGCGTGGACGTGGACAATCTCGCGCTGGTTTCGGAAACCCGGCCGAGCACGCTCTACCTGCGCTGGGAAACCCCCGACGGCGATCCGCCCGCAGCGGTGCTCGCCAGCGTCAACACGAAAATCCACGATCAGCCGCGGGAACCGCTCCCGCCGGGGGAAGACTCCATCGCGGTGCCCGATCCCGGCCCGGACCCGGTGTACGCGCACCTGCAAGCGCAGTCGCGCAACGGAGCCATCGGCCCGGTGATCAACCTGAAACTCTGGGACCTGCAATTGCCGATCCGGCGTGCGCGGGAACTGGGGTGGCTCCCGAAAGCGGCCGCCGGGGGGCCCTAGAATTGGCGAGGTTGCGCTGGCGGGGCTGTGGCCGGTAAATCCCGGCAGCGAGCCTTCGCCCCCTTTCCCCTTCCGCCGCTGGCTCTATAATGGCCCCCATGTTTCCCCAGGATTGACGCATGTGCCCGCCGGCCGCTCTTCGGTAGCCGGTGCTGCATGGACGCACGGGAGCCTCACCCATGAAACGAATTCACCTGGCCTTGGTCGCCGCCGTGGTGCTTTGCGCCGCCGTGGCCGGGACGATCGCCACGAATTGGGGCCAGCATCCGGCTCTGGCGGCCGATGACGAGCCGTTCTTCGAAAACCACGGTTGGTTCAAGATGGACAAGCGGGTCACGATGAAGCTGGACGGCATGTGCGACTGGTGCGACACCGGCGTGCAGTTGATGCCCGGCCAGGAAATGAGAATCGTGGCCAGCGGCCTGATCGCTTTCAAAACCGACTACAACCGCACGCCGCTGCGGCGCCTGAGCCCCGCCGGCGACAAAAGCAAGACCGACGAACCCAAGGCCAAGGACGGCATCGACTACTTCAAGGCCAAGCTGCCGGCGCCGGACCTGACACCGTTCGCGCTGATCGGCCGAATCGTCGATGTCAACGGGACGGTCAAGGTGCCGCCATTCGAAATCGGCGCCGATATGACAATGCCGGTGCCGGCCGAAGGCGAACTGCAGATCACCAGCAACGACGACAGCCACTTCGACGACCAGGGCCATTGGCTGGTCACGGTGCTCACCCGCAAACAGCCGGGCACCTCGGTCGAGCCCTTCGGCAAAGACAAGGCCGCTCCGCCCGCCGGCAATTAGATTTTCGGGATGCATCCGGACCGCGGCGCCCGGGGGCTCCACGAATTTTTCGGCGCAGGCCGCACAGAGTCGGAACCACGTTCAAGCAAAGCCTGTTGAGGAGTGCCCCATGAATCCGCAGGTCTGGATTGCCACCCGCAAAGGGCTGTTTCAGCTTCAGCGCGGCGCCAAAGCCGGCAGTTGGAAGATCGCCCGCAGCGCTTTTCTGGGCGACCCCGTTCACATCGTTCTGCCGGTGGTGCAGAAGGGGAAGCTGACGGCGGTTTTTGCCGCGCTGGGCCATGAACATTTCGGCACCAAGATTCACCGCAGCACCGACGGCGGCAAAAGCTGGGAGCAGGTCGGCGTCCCGGCCTACCCCAAGCCCAAAAAGGGCGAAAAGATCGTCCATGATCCGATCCGCAACCGGCCGATCGAGTGGGTCATGCGCGGGGTCTGGGCGCTCGAAACCGGCCACCCTTCCAACCCGCAACGGCTCTGGTGCGGCACGCTGCCCGGCGGTCTATTTCGCTCCGACGACTTCGGGAAGACCTGGAAACTGACGCGTTCGCTGTGGGACCGGCCGGAGCGCGCCTTCATGTTCGGCGGCGGCAAGGATTGGCCGGGCATCCATTCGATCTGCATCCATCCCACCGACCCGAAAAAATTGGCGGTCGCTTTTTCCGGTGGCGGCGTGTGGCGCTCCGACGACGACGGCAAATCCTGGCGCTGCGATTCCACCGGCATCCGCAACGAATACATGCCGCCGGGCAAGGCTTACGACCCGGTCTCGCAGGACCCGCACCGCATGGTCCAGTGCCCGGTCGAGCCGAACACCTTCTGGATCCAGCACCACAACGGAATTTTCCATTCGGTGGACGGCGCCGACAGCTTCCGCGAAGTCAAGGAAGCCCGGCCATCGGTGTTCGGCTTCGCCGTGGCGGTGCATCCGAAGGATCCGAAAACCGCCTGGTTCGTGCCCGGCGTGAAAGACGAAAAACGCTTCCCGGTGGACGCCAAAGTCGTCGTCAGCCGGACACGCGACGGCGGCAAGAGCTTCGATATTCTGCGCCAAGGCCTGCCGCAGGAACAGGCCTACGATGTGGTCTACCGCCACGCGCTGGACGTGGACGGCAGCGGCGAAAAATTGTGTTTCGGATCGACCACCGGCAACCTGTGGGCGAGCGAGAACGGGGGCGAGCGCTGGCAGACCATCAGCACCAGCCTGCCGCCGATCTACGCCGTGCGGTTCGTGAAGTAGCCGCTCTCGAGGGCTGGCGGGGAGATGACCGGCATGCGACGTGGAATGCGCGTGATTTTGGCGCTGATGCTGTGCATCGGGCTGCTGGCGGCCGCGCCCGGCTGCTGCAACTGCCCGCAGAAAACCGCAACGACCGCCGAAGCGCGCTGAGCGCCGCGAAGCCGCCGGCCAAATCTCGCAGGATTCAGCCGCGGGCAGCGGCGGTCAGAATTTCACCGAGAGGTTGAAATCAAGCGCCACGCTGCCCAGGTCGAAATGGCGGAACTGCTGGGCCGCCGCCGTGCCGTCGGGGTAGAGCTTGGAAATTTTTGCTTCGCTGCCGAGCCAATCCACGTCGAAGCCGGCTTCGGTCCGCGTTGGGCCGCCGCCGGGGAGCACAAACAGGAAACCGGTCAGTACATCCACCGCGGCGCTGGTGTCCACCGTCGGGGTGGGTGTGCCGTCGGGGACGCGACGATCGAGCACGAAATCGTGGATGCCCACGCCCGCGCCGGCGTCGAGGAACCAGTCGACTTGGCGGTCCAGCGGCACCGTCAGCCGGATATTCGGCATCAGGTAGAGGCTGTCGATGCGGTGATGGTAGTTGAGCCCGGTGGTCGAATTGTCCTGTTCGAGATTGAAGCTGTCGAATCCGAATTTGGCGCCCAGGGAGAATGGGCTGCCGTCCAGATCGTGGCGGTAGCCCAGCCAGAAATTGCCGCCGCCGCTGATCCGCCAGCGCTCCGTCGCCGTCGGCACATCAATGTCGGGCTGAGTTTGGCCCTGGAATCCAAACATGATGTCGATGTTGTCTTCGATCCGCCAGCGCCGCCGCCCGTATTCGCGGGTGCGGTACCCTGGGCCGCCGCCGGGTCCGCCCCTGGGTCCATCATTGGGCGCATCGGCCTGCGGCGGTTGGTAGGGGTGCTCGTAGGTCGGCGCGGAACCGTAGGAGGGCGGCGGCGGCGGTGCGGAGGGTTGGACCGGAGGCTGCTGCTGTTGCGATCGGTAGGGCGGCGGCTGCGCGGGCTGAAAAGACTGCGCGGATGGCTCCTGCTGCGCCTGCGGCTGCGCTCCGGTCGACTGGGCTGACTGGGCCGGCTGAGATTGCGGCGGGGGCGGCGGGGGGCCGAACATCGGCGGCGGTGCTTCATCGGCGCGCGCCGATTGGCAGCCGACCGAAATCACCACCACCGCGGCGACCAACAGCAGGCCGACCAGCTTGATGAGACCCCAAATCTGTTTCGTTTGAATCATGCCAGGCACCCCCGCGCACCCATTTTCCCTTGGGAAGGTCGGGCGGCGGAAATATTTTGCGATTTTGCCCGCCAAAACAGGCACCAAGTGCACTCACGAAACGCCGTCGCGGCGAATGCGCAGGCGCAGTTGCGACCTGGCAGGCTGCTAGCGCGCGCCGCGTTTCAGCGCGCGGTGGCCGATGTCACGCCGGAACTGCATCCCGTCGAAGGCGATGCCCGCCATGCCGGCGTAGCACTTTTCGACGGCCTGTTCGATCGAGTCGCCCAGCGCCGCCACGCCCAGCACGCGGCCGCCGTTGGTCACGACGGCGTCTTTGGTCCGCGCATCCCGCCAGGCGGTGCCAGCGTGAAACACCTGCACGCCGGCCGGCGCGGGGTCCAGGCCGGTGATCAGATCGCCTTTGGGGTAGCTCCCGGGGTATCCCCCGGCGGCCAGAATCACGCAGCAGGCGGCCTCGGTGCGGACCTGCAAATCCTGCTGGTCGAGCGTCCCGTCGATGCAGGCCAGCATCAGCGGCACGAGGTCGCTTTTCAGCCGCAGCAGCACCGCCTGGCACTCGGGATCGCCGAAGCGCACGTTGAATTCGACCACGCGCGGCCCCTGCGGCGTGATCATCAGGCCGGCGTACAGGACGCCTTTGAATTCGCGGTTTTCTTTTTTCAGCGCCATCACCGTCGGCCAGAGGACTTCGCGGATGATCCGGTCTTCCATCTCATGCGTGACCACCGGCGCCGGCGAATAGGCGCCCATCCCGCCGGTATTCGGCCCCTGGTCGCCGTCGAAGGCGGCCTTGTGATCCTGCGCCGCCGGCAGCACCGCGATGTTCCCGCCGTCCACCAGCGCCAGCACCGAGGCTTCCTCGCCGCGCATGAATTCCTCGATCACCACCTCCCGCCCCGCGGCGCCGAATTTGCCGCTGAAGCAGTCGCGCACCGCCTTTTTGGCTTCGTCCATCGAGCGCGCCACGATCGCGCCCTTGCCGGCGGCCAGGCCGGAGGCCTTCACCACCAGCGGCGCGCCGTGTTCCTCGATGTAGGCGATCGCCTTGACCTCCTGGTCGAACACCACGAAATCGGCGGTCGGAATCCCATGCCGGCGCATCAGCGATTTGGCGAAGGCCTTGCTGCCTTCCAGTTCGGCCGCCCGCACCGACGGGCCGAAACATTTGATCCGCTCCAGCCCGAACCGTTCCACCAGGCCGGCGCACAGTGGTCCTTCCGGCCCGATCACCGCCAGGTCCGGATTGACACGCGTGGCAACCTTCACCAAGCTGTCGATGTCATCCAGGCTGCAGTCGGTGTGACACTTCGCCAGCCGTTCAATCCCCGGATTGCCCGGCGCGCAATGAATCTCGCCCACCAGCGGGCTTTGCGCGATCTTCCAGCACAGCGCATGTTCGCGCCCGCCCGATCCGATCACCAGAATCTTCATCTTTTCGGCCATGATTCAAATGCATCCTCTTGGGGGCTTGGAGCTATTAGGCTTTGGGCTTTAGGCTTGGGGCTTTGGGCCGGAAGCCAACCAGAACTTTTCCTGAATCGACACTGTCCCTTGGCGATTTGCCGGCGGCGCGCACCGCGTTCCACCCGCTCAATGCTATTTTCTCTTTTCCCGCCACCGCCCTCTTTTTTCCTTTCGGCCCAAAGTCCAAAGCCCATAACCCAAAGCCCATCTTCAATGCCTGAAATGCCGCACGCCGGTGAACAGCATCGCCATCTTCAGCCGGTCGGCGGCGGCGACGACATCCTTGTCTTTCACCGAACCGCCCGGTTCGACGGCGCTGGCGACGCCCGCCTTCGCGGCTTCCTCGATGCCATCGGGGAAGGGGAAAAACGCGTCCGACCCGAGCGCCGCGCCGCGAGCCCGGTCGCCGGCCCTCTGGCAGGCGATTTTCACCGAATCCACGCGGCTCATCTGGCCGCAGCCGGCGCCCACCAGCGTGAAATCCTTCACCAGCGTGATCGCGTTGGATTTGCAATGCTTCGCCAGCAGCCAAGCCATGGCCAGGTTCTGCCGCGTCGCGGCGTCGGGCGCGGCCGCCGTCACCACTTTGGCCTTGCCCATGTCCTCGATGGTGTCGTCGGCCGACTGCACCAGGAAACCGCCGGACACGCTGCGGATGAGCAACGTCGGGTGGTCGGGTTGAATGGGGCCCATCTCCAGCAACCGCACATTGGCGCCCCACTTGGGGCCGTGCTGGATGGCTTCGACGGCAGCGGCCGAAAACGACGGCGCGATGATGACTTCCAGCATCCGCCCATTTTCGGCGATCGCCTTGCCCAGTTCGGGGCTGACCTCGTTCGAAATGGCGACGATGCCGCCGAACGCCGAAACCGGATCGCCCGAGAGCGCGCGGGCGAAGGTTTCCACCGCTTCGCCGCCGATCGCCGCACCACACGGATTGGTGTGTTTGATGAAGGCGATCGCCCACGGCCGGCGCGAATCCAGTCGCGCCAGGTCGCGCACCAGCCCCCAGGCGGCGTCGGCGTCGAGCAGATTGTTGTAGGAAATTTCCTTGCCGCCCAGCACGCGCGCGTTGGCCAGCGAATCGGACGCGGCGCTGGCGGTCCGGTAGAACCCGGCGATCTGGTGCGGATTCTCCCCGTAGCGCAGCTTGGCGCGCAGTTCACCCTGAGCATTGGTCCAGCCCGGAAAGGTCGCGTCCTTGCCGTCGGTGACGTCGCTGAGTTTCTGCATGTACCCCGCGATCGCCGCATCGTAGGCCGCCGTGCGGCGGAAGGCCTTGGCCGCCAGGCGCGCGCGCGTCGCCCGGCTGACGCGCTTGGTCGTGACCAGTTCCTCCAACACCGCGCCGTAGTCGGCCGGATCGGTCACCACCGTGACGAACTCCCAGTTTTTGCAGGCGGCGCGGATCATCGCCGGGCCGCCGATGTCGATGTTCTCGATGATTTCATCCAGGTCGGTCGTGCCGGAGGCCAGTGTTTTCTCGAAGGGGTAGAGATTGATGCAGATGAGGTCGATCGCGCCGATGCCCAGTTCCTGCGCGGCGGCGCGGTGGGCTTCGAGGTCGCGGCGGAACAACAGCCCGCCGTGAATTTTCGGATGGAGCGTTTTCACGCGCCCATCGAGCGCCTCGGGAAAGCCGGTCACTTCACTGACTTCCTTCACCGCGATGCTGCTGTCGCGCAGCAGCTTGGCGGTGCCTCCGGTGGAAATCAGCTCGACGCCCTGGCGGGCGAGCCCCAGCGCGAAATCGCCGGCGCCGGTCTTGTCGCTCACGCTGATCAGCGCCCGCTTCACCGCGCCGTACTCCGGCCGATCCTCCAGCTTCTTCACTTCAGTCTGACAGAACATGGTTTGCTCCCCCCCAACCGGAATTCGCCGCCGCGAATCGCATCCTCATTGCGCCGCGCGCTGCTTCTGCCACTCGGCCTGAATTTTCTGATCCTTGGCCCGCACCTTGGTCGCCATGTCCTTTTTGTATTGGTCGATTTTCGCCGCCACCGCGGGATCGCCGACGGCGATGATCTGAGCCGCCAGCACCGCCGCATTGGCCGCGCCGAACTGGCCGATCCCCACCGTCGCCACCGGCACGCCCGGCGGCATCTGCACGGTGGCGAGCAACGCGTCCAGGCCCGCCAGCGGAGTCGCCGCCAGCGGCACGCCGATCACCGGCAGCGGGCTGTGCGCGGCCATCGCGCCGGCCAGGTGCGCTGCGCCGCCGGCCGCGGCGATGATCACCTTCACGCCGCGCTCACGCGCCGTCCGCGCGAATTCCCCGGCTTCCGCCGGCGTCCGGTGCGCCGACATCACCCGCACTTCGACCTCCAGCCCGAACGGAATCAGCGCCTTGGCACATTCTTCCATCACCTTCCAGTCGCTGTCGGAGCCCATCAACAGTGCAACCTGTGCCGCCATCGTTTCACGCCCTCGTTTGGTTGAAAATCACCGGTCCGCGCACCGGACCGTTCCGACACCCGCGGCGCCCCCGGAACTCGGCGATTGAGCCGCCCCCGGCGCCTGAGTATAATAGCCTTCGTTGTCGGCATGAACAGCCGACCCGCCCCCGTTTCAGCCCTCCGTCTGGAAAGCGACCGCCACCGCAATGACCGCCGATCCCTCCGCCGATGCTCCGCGCCCGAACCACCCGCCGCAGCCCGGCGCTGCACCCACCCCGGCCGCATCGGCCACCTCGGCACCGGCCCCCTTGCCCGGATCGGCCCCATCGGTCCCGTCGACCCCGTCGACCGGGACAACCGGGGCGACCGGGACGAGCGCCAAGCCGTTTGTCGTGCTGGGCAGCCGCGAGGCCTCCCGCAACGCGGCCTCCGCCACACCGCTGTGGCTGTGGGCGCTGGCGCTGTCGGTGGTCATCCTGTGCGTGGTCAAAATCTATTTGCACTACACGGCCACGGCCGATGCCGGATCGACGCTCAGCCACCTTTCCGACCGCGTCCAGACCGGCAGCGACTCCAGCCGCGCGCGGGCGATGATCGAGATGGCCTCCGGCGATTTCCCGCCGGCGCAGCAGAAATTGCTGCTGACCTACTTCGACGACAGCCAGCCGGTGGCCTTGAGCGACCTGGCGGTCGTGCTGCTGGCCACGCACTACCGCCTGCGCGCGATTCCGACCTCGCCGGCCGACATTCAGGTCATCGGCGAAGGCAGCCCCACCACCATCGAATACCCCGGCGGCCGCCCGTCCTACCTCACGCCGCGCGAAAAATACGACCTCAAAATGCAAATCGAACGGCGCATCGCCGCCGCCGCCGGCCACCCGCTGCCCGCCGAACAGGCCGCCCCCGAACCGGCCTCCCTGCAGCGCAAAGCCTCCATCGGCCTGCATGAAGAGCACACCCCACCGCCCTGGGCCTCGCCGGCCCATCCCGGCCCGCCGAATGGGGCGACCAGGTCGAATAGCGCGATTGGCGCAAATGGCGCGAATGGGTCGAGTGGTCCCGGTGAGCTGTCGCGCCCCGCACCGCCAACCAACGCGCCGGCGGATCACGGCGCCCCCTAAAACGAATCCCAGTTAATTCCTGCCGTCCCGTATTCAACTGGATTCGGTCGTGGTTCCCCTGTGCCCTCCCAGCCCACTTGTTCCCGAGCCCAATCCAAATTCTTCCGCCGATTTCCTTCTTTGCGCCAACGGCGTAAAACAAGATAGCGAAGGGTTGGCCGCAGGCCTACCCTGGAACGGGTGCCTGCATACCCATTTGCCGCGCGATCCGAGGCGATCACAGCATCGCCGTCGCATCATCGCGCGGAACCGCACCCGACCTGAACCACATCCATCGTTTTCGATTCAGCCCGCTCCTTTCCCAGCGTTGAAGCGCGAGCTGGGACGCTGATGTCCCGCGAGCGCGCCGCCAGGGCGGGAGCAGAAACAGGCCGTTGGAAATTGGAAGTGCCGCTACCCGACCGAGTAGCGTTCTTCCGCCAGCCGGTACAGGCGCCGCCAGACCAGCCGGTTGAACACCACCACGATCAGGGACATCATCAGCGTCGCCGCCGCCAGCAAGGCGAATTGATCGGTCGAGGCCGCCCGGCTGATCTGCGCGCCCAAGCCATGCCCGACCTCCAGGGTGGTCGTCGAATTGCCCTTGGAAATCGTCACCAGCTCCGCCACGATGCTGGCGTTCCACGCGCCGCCGGCCGCGGTGACCCAGGCCGTCACCAGATAAGGAAAAATGGCCGGCAGATACAAATTTTTGAACCGCTGCCAGGCCGTCAGCCGGTAGCTGCGCGACATCTCCCGCAGATCCCCCGGAATCGCGCTGGCGCCGGCAATGATGTTAAACAATATGTACCACTGCGTACCCAACAGCATCAGGCCGATCGAGCCGAAATCGAGCGACACGTGCGCCGCCAGCATCAGCACCACGAACAGCGGATACAGCATGGGCACGGGGAAGCTCGCCAGCACCTGCATCACCGGCTGAAGCAGCCGCGACAGCTTCGGATTCAAGCCAATCGCCAAGCCCACCGGCAGAGTCCAGAGCGTGCCCAGCGCCACGGCGGTGAGGACCCGGGCGAGCGTCAGGCCGCCGTTCAGTCCGATCACCGCCCAATTGCCCAGCGAGATGCCCTTCAGCAGGAAATACAGTTTCAGCGCGCCCACGCCCAGCGCGCCCAGGAACACCGCGAACACCAGCAGGCTGACCAGCCGCACCGCGCCCACTTTCGATCCGCCGGCGGCCGTCTGCCGGCCGGTCGCGGTCGTGCCGCCCAGTTCCGACGGCCCCGCCGGCTTGCGCAGCCGCGCCTGGCCGCGTTTCCACTGGCGATCCAGCATGTCGCGCAGCCAGCCGATCACCTGGATGCGCTTGAGCCACTCCAGAAACCACGACGACATGCCTTCCTGGCTGGCGGTTTCCTCCATCCGGAATTTCTGCGCCCACACCACCAGCGGGCGCCAAAGTAGTTGGTCCAGCACCACGATCATAAGGACCATGGCAAGTACCGCGTAGACCTCCGCCGAGTAGTCGCCCTTCTGCACCGCCTTGGACATGTACGATCCCAGCCCCGGCAGCCAGTATTCCTGCTTGCCCAACGTGAAGGTTTCACTGATCATCAGAAAAAACCAGCCGCCGGCCACCGACATCATGCTGTTCCAGGCCAAGCCCACCGTCGCGTAGGGAAGTTCCACCCATTTCAGCCGCTGCCACCAGTTGAACCGATACACCGTGGCGACCTCGCGCATGTTGAGCGGTACGCTGCGGACCGAGTGGTAGAAACTGAAGGTCATGTTCCAGACCTGGCTGGTGAAAATCATGAAAATCGCGGCGATCTCCAGCCCCACCCGCGAGCTGGGAAACAGCGCGATCATCGCCAGCACCGCGCCGGGCATGAAACTGAGCAGCGGGATGCTCTGCAGAATATCCAACAGCGGCACCAGCACCTTTTCGGCCACCCGGTCCTTGGCCGCCCAGTAGCCGTACAGCAGCGTGAAAATCAGCGACAGCACATAGGCGATCGCGCCGCGGCTGAAGGAGTAAAACGTGTAGCGCGGCAGCGCCCACGGCGACAGATCGATTTCCTGCACCGTGATGAAATGGTGTTTGCTCATCTGCTGCGTCATGCTCACCACGCCGGCGACGATGCCCGCGAGGCCGGCCAACAGCAGCAGATCGATCCAGCGGATCCGCCGCGACAGTTGCCACAGTGCCTCCGCCTCGCCCCAGATTTTCTTGACCCGGTCGTTCATCCGGCTCGCCCCGGAACTGCCTGTGAGAGGGTGTGGGGGAAGTCTTCCGTAGCCGCGACGGGCCGGCCGGCGGATTTTGGCAAGGCGCGCCGACGAGTCGATGCGCGAGCATCGAACGGGGAGGCGCAACGCAGCCAAAATTCACCGGACGGCCCGGCCCGCAGGGTTGGCATCATCTCAAAACCCTTGAAGCGCCCCCGCCGCCAACGCGGGCGCGGAAGCCTTCCCACACACCCTCTGAGAAGGGGCCTGCGCCACGCATTTACATTCGCACCGCCGCCACGCCTGCGCGCCGCCCCGCGCGGCTCATCTTGCCACGACTTCGGCCGCTGACAATCCGCGCCGCCGATCCCCCGACCCCGGGCGCACGATGAAAAAACCCGCTTTTTGACCATTCTGGACTGGCAGGCAGGGGCGCAAAATCGGTACAATGAGCACTTGGCACCAAGGGTGCCCTCCACGGCCCCCCACTGCTTACGGGGCGCGTGGCGGACCCCTGAGCGAGTACACCTGTGAGTGACCCTAAGCCGCTGCCGTCGAATCCGTCGGTCGCTTCCTCGCCGACGGCCACGCCGATCAGCCGGCTGGCGCCGGTGACGCAGCAACTGCGCGAACTCGGCCAGGCCGCCGGCAATTCTGCCTCCGGCCGACGCAAGACCGTCGTCGTGGCTTCCTACGATCTGGACCTGGCGCTGCGCCTGAAACACGCCTTTTCGGCCAAAAACCTGCGCACCGTGATCTGCTCGTCCTTCAACGAAATGCTGCGGCTGGTCAACGAAACCGACATGGCGGTGCTGATCCTCGATTTCAGCATCGAATCGGTCAAGGAAGGCCTGCCCGAAGTAGACAACATGTACGCCCTGCGCGAAACCCGCAAACTCCCGCGCGGCGCACGCCTGCCGGTGATCTGCGCCGCGGCCGTCGAAAGCACCCAGATGGTCTCCTGCCTGATTCAGGGCTACAGCGCCTTTCTCAAGCGCAGCCACCTCGAGGAACAGATGTGGAAATACGTCGACCAGTT
This sequence comes from Planctomycetota bacterium, assembly GCA_050730415.1. Classification (GTDB taxonomy): domain Bacteria; phylum Planctomycetota; class SZUA-567; order H5-PLA8; family JBOHNC01; genus JBOHNC01. Next base: position 1,006 of record JBOHNC010000167.1, on the reverse strand, counting down.
CCTGGAATTCGGCAAGCTGGACCTCAACCGGCCGCTCTGAACGGCGGAACCTGCTCGACCCGGGTGGCCCGCTCGACAGGCTCGACAGGCCCGACCCGCTCGACAGGCTCGACAGGCCCGGTAGCTGGCGTATTTTCGGCGATTGGGCAAAATAATTCCTGCCCGACCGCGACACACGGGTGGGACAGGCGGAGCGGCCAGCAGGCTGCCAGGAGCGGCTCGCGGATACGGCTTTCCAGAGGAGAAATGTTCATGCGTAGATCGATGAAGAGCGTGGCGGCGGTGTTGTCGGGGCTGCTGGTGGGGGTGGGTCTGCTGAGCGGCGGGTGCAACGACGCCGAGCCGCTTGAAATGGCCTGGCAGCCGGTCTCCCATCCGGCGCTCTCGCCGATGGCCTACGCGCCGCCGCCGACGATCAAGGAGGAGCCGGAAACCGAGGCCATGCAGAAGGTCTCCGAGGAAACCCGGCGCAAGTATTTCAAGGCTGAAATCGATCGCACCGCGCGCGAAGACGCCTACTTCGAAAGCCGCCGCCAGCAGGTGGCGCAGGAGCAGGCGCAGGAAGAAGCCGCCCAGGAAGCGATCTACTCCTACTGCCCGGCGCCCGAAGTGGATTACGCGCCCGTGGTGGTCGCGCCGGTGGAGCCGCTGCCGGCGAACTGCACCGTCGTGGAACGCCGGCAACGCCGGCTGGGCCTGTACAACGTGGTGGTGTTCGGCGCGCTGGGCGGCATCATCGGCCACCAGGTCGGCCACCGCGACGAAGGCATCGCCATCGGCGCCAGCTACGGCCTGCTGCACGACCTCGCCTGCGACCGCCGCTGAGCGCGATTGCTGCCGATCCTTTCGTCAAACCGTGGCGGCCTGACCAAACCAACTTTCCGTTTCCGCCGTCTGAATCCCCAATGGAAATGCACCTCACCCAAGTGGCACGGGCCTATGGCCCCAATGGCACATTTTTAGCAAAACTCCTCACAACTCATTTTCCAGGAACGGTTTCCAGAGC
>JBOHNC010000166.1:0-26163 GCA_050730415.1 Planctomycetota bacterium | reverse complement strand
CCGCCCGGCCCGCCCGCCGTTCCCGCCGCCGGCAGCGAGGTTGGATCGAAGGCCGGCAGCGCCTGCAACCGGTCCGGATCGACGACTTCGGCCGCCGTCTGCAGGTCGGCCGCCCCGCCCGTTTCGGCGGCTCCGCCAGGCGAGCTCGCTTCGGTTGCCTCGCCCGCCTCGCTGGCCGCTGGCGTCGCCGGCGTGGGCCGTGCGCTCCCGGCCGATTCGAAATTGGCCTTGTACCACGCGCGCAGTGCGTCAGACTTGCCATCGGCTTCGGACGGCGTCTCGCCCACGGTACGCTCCCTCTCCACGCGCGGCTTCCATATAGAAAGCCGGTTTCCGCCGTGGCCCGTGTTCATCCTACCCCGTCTCCGGCTTGCAGCAGGGGCGGAACGGTGAGAGTTTTCTAATCCTGCTCTAAGTGCGGTCTAATCGCCTACCGGCTTTAATCATTCCACGCACCTGCCGGGAAACGTTCCCGTGGGAACCGGGGTGGCTGCCGGACGCGAACCAGATTCAGTCAGAGAAGGAGTCGAAGATGATGAAACGTAATATCGCGCTGGCGCTTGTCGCGCTGGTCATGGTCAGTGGCATGAGCCTCTACGCCGAAGAAGGTCAGGAAGGCGGCGACACCAACATGGTCGCCATCGACAAGCTGCCCGCGGCCGTCAAGGAAGCTGCCACCAAGCAGGTCGACAAGATCGAACTGACCAAGGCCCACACCGAAAAGGCCGACAACGGCAACACGGTGTACGTGATCGAAGGCCACGTCGGCGACAAGCAGTACGTCGTCCGCGTCACCGTCGATGCCGATGGCAAGGTCGTCGAAACCAAGTCCGCCGCGGTGGAAGAAAAGAAAGAAGGCGGCGCGGACAATGACAACGGCGCCGGCGGCGATGTCCAGAACTAACGCCTGCGTTTTTTCCGGCCACTCAGCCGAAAACCCGCTCTCCGGAGCGGGTTTTTTTTTGCCCCGAGCCAACCCTGCAACGCCCACGCATTGGCACTACAACGCGACATTCGCGAATCGCCGTTCAAACCGCCGTCGGCGTCGGTGGCGCGGGCCTATGGCCCGTGGACAAAAATCCGCGGCGCAGCTGCGGTCCGCATTCCCGTTTTCCTGCGGCTCAAACGAAACTCGCGTTGTAGTATTAGAGGATTCTAATTCTCAGCTAATAGCTCTCTAATCATTCCTGACCTACCATGTTTTTAGTGTTGGTCAGGTCCGCCTCTGCCGTGGGAACGGTTCCCGCTGGTTGTCTGGGACCGCCGGTTTCGACCGGCCGCTCGGACGCGGACCTTCGACTGAAAGGAGCAATCGATGAAGAAATTTGCTTTGGCCCTGGTCGCGTTTTGCATGGTGGCGGCTGTCGCGCCCCGCGCCTACGCGGAGGACGCTGCCGGTGGGAAGTGCAGTTGCACCGACTGCGACCACAACGGCTGCGCCTGCGCAACCTGCCCGGCCGCCGTCAAAGAAGCTGCCACCAAGGCCGCGACCGAAAAGCAGATCAAGGACCTCAAACTCGGCTGCGTCCACCTGAAAAAGACCGACGACGGTTCGGTCTACTCGTTTGCCGCCACCGCCGGCGACAAGACCTACACGATCACCGTTTCCGTCGACAAGGACGGCAAGGTCACCGCGACCACCGTTGCTGAAGCCGCCGCCAAGGAAAAGGAAAAGGACGGCGACAAGGACGGCGACAAGGACTAACCTGCTCCCGGGTTTTTTTGGCAGGAAGGCCCGCTCTCTGGAGCGGGCCTTTTTTTCGCCATAAATCCGGTTTTCGAAAAAATCCCGGTTGACATCTTGCACGGCACAACGAAAATTTTGATTTTGTTGAGACTGAGTCTCAATTGCAACGGTGCCTCGCCGCTTGGCCCTCACCCTTGGAGCCTCCCATGTCTGGCAGCCATCCCAACGTCGCGCCTGCACCGGCGCCGTTGGCCGCGTCCGTCGGCTCCTCCCACCAGCATGCGCCCCGCGACGGTCTCCAATTGCCCGCCGTCCGCCCCGCGATCCGCTGGCTCTTCCGCGGTGTCCTTGGTGCCGCCGCCGCCCTCGTGCTTGGCTACCTGCTTTGGCAGGGCATCACCGCCCAAGGCAATCCCATGCCCGATCAGGCCGACGCCACCGTCGAACCGGCCACCGTCGTCATGCAGACCGGCGTGCTGGTCTTCCGCGAAGGCCTCGAAGCCATCCTCGTCCTCGCCGCCCTCACCACCAGCCTCGTGCGCACCCAAAAAGGCTACTGGAAACCGGTCGCCATCGGCTCCAGCCTTTCCTTCATCGCCACCATCGCCACCTGGTTTATCGCCGTTGGCCTGATCACCCAGGTCGACACCCCCGCCACCGAACTACACGTCCAAGCCGCCACCGGCCTGCTGGCCGTGGTCGTTCTGCTGGTCATCATGAACTGGTTTTTCCACAAGCTCTACTGGACCGGCTGGATTTCGATGCACAACAAGCGCAAGCGCAGCCTCACCGCCGACGATGCCAGCCGCACCGGCGCCAACATCTACCGCGGCCTGCTGCTGCTGGGCTTCACCGCGGTCTACCGCGAGGGCTTCGAAGTCGTCCTCTTCCTTCAGACCATGCGGATGCGTGCCGGCTCGGCGGTGGTGCTCGAAGGCGTCACCATCGGCGTGAGCCTCACCATCCTCGTCGGCATTCTGATCTTCGTGCTGCACTACAAACTGCCCTACAAAAAAATGCTGGTCTTCACCGGCCTGCTGCTGGGCGCGGTGCTGCTGGTCATGGTCGGCGAATCGGTCCAGGAGATGCAACAGGCCGGCTGGTTCGGCACGCACAGTTTCATCGCGGACGAAAACTGGCCGGGCTGGATCGGCCAATGGTTCGCCACCTTCCCCAACTGGGAAGGCGTCGGCGCCCAGGCCTTCGCCCTGGTGCTGGTGGTCGGTTCCTACTTCATGGCTCGACGCATGCAGGCCGGCAAGCCCGGCGCAAGCGGCATGCTGCCCGCCGTCGATGGATCCGGCGCGGGCGAAGCCGGCCACGTCCCCGACGCGGGCCTGGACCCCCAGGCGCCCTGATCGAAGGTTTCCGGCAGGGGCGTTCCGGGCGACATCCCGGTTCGCCAGGGCGAACGTGTTCATTCACCTGTTTTGAAATCCGGCGCGCCATGCGGGCCGCCGTGCCGGAATCCGGCTGACCGCTGCGGCCCCAACCTTCCCCGCACATCCGCAGGCCTCACCGCAGGCCTCGCGGCAGGCTGCCCGGTCGTCCACCGGCGCGGTCTTCCTTGGAGCCCGTCCCGAATCCACCCGACAAATTATTTTGCAATTGAGTTGCAAAATTTATGCAACTCAATTGCAAAATATGGAGGCCCAATCATGATTAGCCCCCCATGGACAGGCAAAAAAGGACGTGCCCAGCGGCAAGCAGCCGAGGACTCCTTCTGTTGCCTTCCCCAAGAGAACAGCCCATGTTGCCTCCGTTCCCGCCCCAACATCCCTGCGCTTTCCCGGAAGCAGCCCCGAAACGCCTCCGCGGCACGCCGCCTCCGCGGCTCCGAGCCGTCATCCTGACCCTGGCCGCCTGCCTGACCGTATTCGCCGCGCGCCTTGTCGCCGCCGATGCGCCGCTGCCCGCCTCTCCCCCCGCCGCCCCTCCCCCCGCCGCCCCAGCCGCCGCGCCCGACGATCCCCCACCGGCCACTGAAACCGCCACCAACCTCTTCGGCAACTTGGGCGGCTTGCGCCCTTGGCTGGCCAATCGCGGCGTCTCTTTCAACCTCACCGAAATCGACGAACTCTGGAGCAACCTGTCCGGCGGCACCCGCCGCGGCGGCGACTTCGACGGCCTCACCACCCTCACCGTCGATCTCGACGCCGACCAAGCCTTCCACTGGCCGGGCGCGACTTTCCACCTGAGCGCCCTCCAGATTCACGGCCGCAGCATCACCGCCGACGACCTCGCCACCCTGTACGCCGTCAGCAACATCGAAGCCGACGGCGCGACGCGCCTCTGGGAACTATGGTTCCAGCAGAGCTTCGCCGCCGACCGCGCCGATCTGAAACTCGGCCTGCAAAGTGTCGATCAGGAATTCCTCGTCAGCGAATATTCGAGCCTTTTTTTGGGCGCTCAGTTCGGCTGGCCGGTGGTGCCTTCCGACGCGCTCTACGGCGGCGGGCCGATTTACCCGCTGGCCTCGCTCGGCGCGCGGCTGCAACTCCACCCCGCCGACCCGCTCTGCCTGCTTCTCGGCGCCTTCGACGACAACCCCGCCGGCGGCCCCTTCGATGACGACTCCGCCCTGCACGGCGCCGAAGACTCCGGCCTGCGTTTCAACCTGAACACCGGCACGTTGTACATCGCCGAACTCCAGTTCGCCATCAACCAACCGCCGGCCGACGCAGACAGCTCCGCCGCGGCCGGCGCCGGCGCCGCCGGCCTGCCGGGCGCCTACAAACTCGGCGTCTGGTACGACACCGCCGGCTTCCCCGATCAACGCTTCGACACCCTCGGCCGTTCGCTGGCCGATCCGGCGAGCAACGGCGTCGCGCGCACGCACCGCGGCGATTTCAGCCTGTACGCGCTGGCCGACCAGACGGTCTGGCAGGCCGCCGCCGGCCCGCGATCGCTGGCCGTTTTCGCCCGCCTGATGGGTGCGCCGGCCGATCGCAACCCGGTCGACTGGTGTGCCGACTTCGGCCTGAATCTCAAAGCCCCCTTCGCCGCCCGTCCGAACGACAGCCTCGGTCTCGGCTGTGGCCTGGCGCATATCAGTCCGCGCGCGGCGGCGCTCGACCGCGACACCGCCCGCTTCTCCGGCGCCTTCTACCCCGTTCGTAGGCTCGAACAGAGTTTCGAGTTCACCTACCAGTGCCAAGCCGCCTGGCTGCTCATCCAGCCCGACCTCCAGTACGTCCTCCGCCCCGGCGGCGGCCTGCCCGATCCAATACATTCGACTCGCCGCATCGGCGACGAGTTCATCCTCGGCGCCCGCACCGTCGTCACCTTCTGAGATCGCGTTCGTGGAACGCCGGCTCCAGTTCGAACCTATCCAACGACCGGTGGCCGTTGCCGAGTGCAACACGGTCGCCTTTCGCCTTTCAACTATCATCTTCGAGAATCCCGCGCACTGCGATCGCAGTCGCAAGACGAGAGTTGAAAGGTGAAAGGCGAGCCACTTGCATGCCTTCGACTTTGCAACCCATTGCCTCCTGCACCCAGACGCCCCACCGGCCCTGCGACCGCCTGTTCCCTGTCCTGCATCCGCGCGTAGAATAAACGTCCCCCATCGCAGGATGCCACCCATGAAACTCAGCATTGCCGGTTGGAGTCTCAACCGCGCCTTCCGCTCCGGCGAACTCAAGCTCGCCGATTTTCCCGACCTCGCCAAAAAAGAGTTCGGCCTCGACGCCGTCGAATTCAACTCGCCGTTTTTCGCCTCCCACGAACCGGCCTACCTGGCCGAACTGAAGGCCCGCGCTCAGAAAGCCGGCGTCAAAGTCATCGGCATCGCCGTCGACGGCATGGGCGATTTCACCGGCGACGATCCGGCCGATCGCGCCGCGGTGCTCGAACGCATGTCGGCATGGTTCGCGATCGCCAAGGCCGTCGGTTCACCGGCTTTCCGGGTGAACTCCGGCGGCAGCGCCACCGCCGAAAACGCCGCCGTGCAGATGCAGCGCTGCATCGAAGGCTACGGCGCGCTGGCCAAGCGCGGCGAAAAGGAAGGCATCACCGTCCTGATCGAAAATCACGGCGGGCTCTCGGCCGACCCCGACAACATCGTCAAGCTGGTCAAGGCGGTCAACTCCAAATGGTTCCGCACCTGCCCCGACTTCGGCAACTTCCCCAAGGAAGTCCGCGTCGAAGGCTACCGCAAGATCGCGCCCTTCGCTTTCATGTGCCACGCCAAGACCCACGAATTCGACGCGCAGGGCAACGAAATCGGCGTCGGCGTCGTCCCCCAGTGCGTGGCGGCGCTCAAGGAGGTCGGCTTCGACGGCTACCTCTCGATCGAATACGAAGGCAAGGGCGACCAGATTCAAGGCGTCCACGATTCCATCCGCCTGCTGAAAAAACTCATCGCCTGAAAAACGCGGAGGCCGCATGAGCCAGCCGGTGCCGCCGAACATTCCCATCGACTTCGCCGGCGCCACGCTCTACGGCTGGCAGCCGCACGCCGACCGCCATCTGCAACTGACGCTCACTTTGGCCCCGGCCGTGGATCCCGCCCAAAAGCCGCTCGAACTGTGGTTCCTCGACATTCACTGGTTCGGCTGCTTCCTGCGCTTCCTCGACAGCTACATCGACGCCACCCCCGGCGACCGCCCCGGCGAACAGCTCTGCACCGCCCATATCGACGGCCTCGTCTACAATCAGAAACAGTTCTCGCTGCCGCGCGATCTGTTCCTGATCCTGCGCCTCGAAGGCGCCGGCTTCAAATTCAACTGCGGCGATTTTCGGCTCGTCGATCCCGCGACGGAAACCTTCCGCTCCGTCGGCGACCCGGAATTCCGCTCCAAGGGAGAATGCGGATGATCGACGATGTCGTCGCCTGGCGCATCAAACTCTACGATCTCCTCGGCGACCTGCCCGACCGCCACCGCCCCATCAGCGCCAAAACCGTGGCGGTCGAAGAACACGAAGGCTACACTCTTGAACGGCTGGTGCTCGATCTGAACGGCATCGAGGAAGTCCCCGCCCTGTTCGTGTCTCCGCATCGCGCCGGCCGCAAGCGGCTGCCCACGGTGCTGTACAACCACGCCCACGGCGGCAACTTCGACCTGGGCAAGGCCGAACTGATCGACGGCCGTGGCGCCCTCGTCGAGCCCGCCTACGGACCCGCCCTGGCCCAAGCCGGCTGCAACGCCCTGTGCATCGACGCCTGGAACTTCGGCGAACGCCGCGGCCGCACCGAATCCTCCCTGTTCAAGGAAATGCTCTGGAACGGCCAGGTGCTCTGGGGCATGATGGTCTACGATTCCCTGCGCGCGCTGGACTATCTGGTCAGCCGCCCTGACGTCGATCCCGCCCGTCTGGGCACGCTCGGCCTGTCGATGGGCAGCACGATGGGCTGGTGGACCGCGGCGCTCGATGAACGCATCCAGGTCACCGTCGACATCTGTTGCCTGACCGACTTTCACTCGCTGATTCAGACCCGCGGGCTCGACGGCCACGGCATCTACTATTTCGTCCCGCGGCTGCTCAAGGATTTCACCACCGCCCGCATCAACGCGCTGATCGCGCCGCGCGCGCATCTTAGTCTCGCCGGCAACTACGATCCGCTGACCCCGCCCGCCGGCCTCGACTTGATCGACGCCGAATTGACCTCGATCTACGCCAAAGCCCACGCGCCCGACGCCTGGCAGCTGATGCGCTTCGAAACCGGCCACTTCGAAACCGCTCACATGCGGCATGAAATCATGGAGTTCCTCCGCGAATGGCTGTAATACTTCAGCGCCCTTTCACCGCTTGGACGCTTCAGCCATGCGTTCGGCCCGTCCGTTTCTTGGCCCCGAAGGGGCCGCCTGTAGGTAGCCGGGGGTCGAATGACCCCCGGTCGGTAGGTGGTGGCGCGACTTCGCCGCGCCGCCAGCTACCCAAACGATTCTTCCGCGCGACCCGAAGCAATCAGAGCTTCCCCGTCGTTCCATCGCATGGAACTGTCCCCGCCAAAGTGGTGGGTAGGGCTCAGCCCATCGAGGGCGTACGATGCCTTTGAAACAAACTCTCCATACCCGTGCCGGCGTGCTGTACCTATTGATCGGCCCCGCCGGCGCCGGCAAAAACACCTTGTTGGCCGCCTGGCGCGAAAAGGCCCGCGACCTCGGCCGCGTCCTGTCGGCCACCACCCGGCCGCCGCGCGGCCGCGAACGCCACGGCCGGGAGTACCTGTTTTTGTCGCGCGAACAGTTCCTGCGCGAAGTCAAAAAGGGCTTTTTCGCCGAATGGGCGGAGATCCACAAACCCGCCGGCGGCGGTCCGGGCGATCTGTACGGCAAGCCGAAAAAGCCGATCCTCACGGCCATCCGCGCCGGCCGGGATCTGGCCACCGACATCGACATCCAGGGGGCTCGGTCGCTGAAAGCCGCCTTTCCCGACCAAGTCGTGACGGTCTTCGTCCTGCCGCCCAACCGCGCGGCATTGCTCAAGCGGCTGAAGGGCCGCGGCACCGAATCGGCCGAACGGATCGCCACCCGGCTGCGCACCGCCCAGCAGGAAATCGCCGCCCTCGGCGAATTCGACTACCTCGTCATCAACGACCGCGTGGCCCGCGCCGTCGCCGACCTAGAAGCCATCCGTCGCGCCGAATCCGCCCGCCTCCGCCGCCGCTCCAAGCCCGCCCTGGCCAAGCTCCAAAAAGCCTACCGCGCCTGATTTCTTCCGTGGTGGCACGGGCTGACCAGCCCGTGTCCAGCGAGTCCCCGAGCGTTTCCGCTGGAAAGCGCGTTTCGCGCTCTCTTCGCCGGGCCCGCGGGCGGGCACGCCCGCTCTTCGCCCGTCCCGTCTCCACCGCCAACCACGCCCCCGGCCTCGCCTACAAAACGAACCCATATACGTATAATATATGCATACATGCAGAGGCACCCACGGCAGGTTCTGGCGCGTATTGGGCCCCTGGCCCACCCAGCAGCGCCCATCGAAACAAAGCCATATGCGCATATTATACGCATATGGCTTTGTTTCGTCAGGAAGGTGGTCCCCAACCCCGGCCAGGCTGGGCATTCCTGGCGAAGAGGGCGGGCACCGCGGCCCGCCCCTACGAATGAGCATCTCGGTGGATGCGCATATTATTCGCATATGGCTTTGTTTCGTCAGGAAGGTACTTCCCGGAATCGGCCGGGCCGGGCATTTCAGGTGAAGAGGGCGGGCACCGGGACCCGCCCCTACCATGGAGCGTTGCCAGCGTGCTGAGCCGGCCATTTTGCGCACCCCGCTCCTGAGGAATTGTGAGAAATCCCCGCCTGCGCAGCTTGCCGACTTCAACCGCACCCGATACACTGAGAACTTGTGAGGCCTCCCCGCTCACCCCTCCCAAGGCGTGCCGCCCGTGTCTGCTCCGACCGACTCATCCTCCGCCGCCAACGAGCCTCCCCCGCCCGCACCCGCCGCCACGCCCGCTCCGACGGCTTCGACCGCTCCGTCCGCTTTTGCCAGCCCATCCACGCCCGCGACCCCGCCTGCCCCCGCCGGCCCCGGCACCCCGGTGGTCAAATCGGTTCCGATGCAGACCGCCCTGCGCGCCCTGCGCAAACTCATCTTCCGCTGCAAGCCCGGCGAACGGCTGCCCACCCTGCGCCAACTGGTCGCCGAACTGGCCATCTCCGAATGGAACGTCCGCCAGGCGCTCAAGGTGGTTGAAGCCGAGGGCCTGATCGAACTCCACCGCGGCTGCGGCACCTTCGTTGCCCGCCTGCCCAACCTGCACTTTCCGATCCTGATGCCGCGCCAGTGGAGCCGCCACTTGCAGCCCTTCACCGACCGGCTGGCCGTCCATTTCGAGCAGGTCGGCGCGACCTGGGAGCTGCTCACCTTCGACCATCACGAACCGCTGCCCTTCGATCAACTGCCCTTGGGCGAGGATGTCATTCTGGCCGCCGGCTGGGAGCAGGAAGAAGACCTGCGGCAACTGATCAAGCGCGTCGGGCGGCTGGTGCTGTTCAACCGTGAACCGCGGCTGCTGGATGTGGACTCGGTCGCGCAGGCCTGGGTCGCCGACGGCTACATCGCCACCGACTGGCTGATCCAGCAGGGCTGCACCCGGATCGCCTTCATCGGCGGCCTGCGCACCGCCGGCGATCTGAAGCGGCCCTCCAACGTGACGCTCGAACGCCACTGCGGCTACATGCAGGCGCTCTGGGACCACGGCATTGATCCCGATCCACGCTGGACCGTCTACCACGGCTGGGGCGGGCCGATCGAGGACTTCTACCCGACGCTGGCGGAACTGGCGGAGCAGCAACCGGAGGTCGTCATCGTCGAATCGACGCCGGTGGCCGAGGCGCTCGCGCGCGGCGAACCCGGCCTGCCGCCGCCGTTTTCCGGCCCGCATCCCGCGCGTGTGCTGATCCTGAATTCGACCGTGACCGAGGGGCCGTTCGAAACCTGGGCCACCGACTTCGGCCTGATGGGCGAACTGCTCGCCTCGCGCCTGGTCCGGCTGCGCTGGGACACCGGCCTGCCGCGCTACCGGCAGCGCGTCAAACCCGTCTTCAAATCCGGCCTCACCACTCTGGAACAGCTATGGGCGCAGTCCCCGTCGAAACAACCCTGACCGCGCGTGACTCGGCGCGCTATTTTGCTCCCAGCGGAGAAATCACGCAGGCGGGCATCCACCGGCGCACCGGCTTCATCAACGGCTACACGATCGCCAATGGGTTGAGCTACAACCTGGTCAGCGCCAGCTTCGTGCTGATGTATGCGATCGCCTACGGCGCCGACGAACGCTTCGCCGGGGCGCTGACCGGGCTGGTGGGCATGAGCATGCTGATGGGGGTGTTCAGCCTGTTTCTGCTGGCGACTTACGGCGCAGCGCGGCTGATGGGCTACGCCTGGGCGACGCGCTACGTGTTCGCGGCGGGCCTGCTGCTGGCGCCGCTGGTCGCTGCGCATCGCTCGTTCGGTCCAAACGGCGCGCTGGTGCTGATTTTCCTGTGTCTGGCCGGCTTCAGCGTTGCGCGCGCGATCGGCGCCACCGCCTGGCTGCCGCTGATTCACTCGATGACCACCCAACGCAACCGGATGGCCTTCATGACCGGCAACAGCCTGCGCTTCCGCATCGGCGCGACGGCGGGGATCGTCGGCGCGCTGGTGTTTCTGCGCGTGGCCGGCGACACGCCGGCGCAGCAAGGCCAGCCGCATGTGCTGTGGTGGATTCTGTTGGGCGGCGTCGGCGTCGGTTGCGTGGCGACGGCCTGTTTGTTTCTGTTGCCGCGCCGCAGCGCGGTCGGCGATCACTTCCCGTCGCTGGGCCAACTGCGCGCCGACGGATTGCGCGTCTGGCGGCGGCCGGGCTTCCGGTATTTTTTCTTCACCGTGCAACTGGCAATGGTCGCGATGGGGCTGTTCCAGGCGCAGCGAGTGTACTACCTGTACACGGTGCTGCATTTCAGCCCCAGCCAGGTCGCCAGCATCGACGCGGTGAACATGATCGGATCGGGCGTGCTGGCGTTTCTGTTGCACCGGCTGGCCAAGCGAGTGGGCGAAATGCAGGTCCTGCGCGGCACGCTGTTGGTGATGGCGATCGACGGGATCTGCTTCGCGACGCTGCCGCCCCATCCGCTATTGATCGGCGCTTCGCTGCTCATCTGGTACACCGGCTTCGTGTGGTTTTACCTGGCCTCCGACCGGACGATGCTGGGCGAATGCGACGCGCAATCGATCCAGGTGGTGCCGGTGCTGTGGACGAGCTTGAAGGAGTTCAGCTTCGGCTGCGCGGCGGTCATGAGCGGCTTCGTCGTGCACGGAGTGGGCGCGCTGCTGCCGACCTGGAGTTTCCGCCAGCATTATTGGATTTTTGACCAGGGGACGATGGTGCTTTTGTGCGCGGCGCTGGGGCTGATGACCTGGAGCCTGCGGCGGCATCCGCTGTCAGCCGCCGACGCAAGGCTGGAGACGCAGGCGCCGGCGGCGGCGCCGCCTGAAAAAAGTGCCGGCGGACGAGGAGGCTGTATTGCCGGAACGAAGGATGAAGCGTGAAGGATGAGGGATGAATGGAAGAATGCGCGCGTACACGCGCAAGAAAAGCCTGAATCTTGAATCTTGAATCCTGAAGGATGAAGGAAAGCCCAAAACCAAACTTGAAATCCATGCGCCCCCTGGGAGCGCCGCGCTCCAGCGCGGCTTCCCGGATCTCCTCTTTCTCTTTTTCCAAACTAACCATGCGGCTCCGTGAGTGCGCCCACGTTCGGGAGTGCCAACACTCGGCCGGTTCTTCTTCTTCTTCTTCTTCTTCTTCTTCTTCTTCGCGCCCACGCTGCGAGGGAATCAGGCATGCCGTGGGTTTCACCAACGAGTACAACGGGTCGGTGTCCGCCGGGTGCAGAAAAAAAATGGCTTGAGTTTCCGGCGCGTTCCGTCGATTGGTTCGCAGGAGGAAAAGTCCTTGGCCGCCTGGAAATCGACCGTCATTCCCGCAGCCGTTTTAATTGTGGCAGGCGGACTCGTTGGGGCTTGGCTTGGACGGGTGCCACGTCCGGAGCCATCGGAGGTCACCGACAGCGCCGGCCATGGCCGCGGCCGGTCGGTGGTCCTGGCCGCTTCGCCAATTGCGCTGACCGCCTCGACCTCGCCTCCGACCCCGACCCCGCCGCAGGCGGCAGCGCCGACGCTCGCGCGGTCGGCGGCCGTGGCATCGGCACTGGTTGATCGTCGGCCGCCGAATGCGCTCTCCTGGGAGGCGGTCCAGACGGCGGTTGCGCATTCGGCCACATGGCGGCGGGTTTGCAGCCGGGTGAAGGTGCCGATGTTCATGGAAGACTGCTATGAGCAGGGCGGCGCCGTCGAAGTGATGGTCGGTGAGGACTGCCCGGATCACCTCCACCGCTGCGAAACGCTGCGGGTGTGGCCTGACGGCCGGGTGGAGCGGCAAACCTACGACGATCAAGGCGAATTCCTGTGGGTGGCTGACACCGTGTCGCCGCGGGCTTCGGCGCAATAGGTGAATTCCGAACAGCCGGTAGAATGGCTGCTTCGCAGCGGGGGCCTGAACCCGGCGCCAGGTGGTCAACGATGCCCGACAGCTTCATTCGCGTTCGCAATCTGTGCAAGACCTTCTACGTGCCGCGGCGGCGCGAAGGCATTTCCGGCGCGTTGATCGACCTCGTCGCGCTGCGCAAGGACAAGCTCGACGCCGTCCAGAACGTCTCCTTCGACATCGCCGCGGGCGAGCGCGTCGGGTATCTGGGACCGAACGGCGCCGGCAAATCGACCACGATCAAAATGCTGACCGGGATTCTCAGCCCGACCTCCGGCGACATCACCGTCGGCGGTCTGGTGCCGCACCGCGACCGGATCGGCTACGTGCGCAGCATCGGCGTGGTCTTCGGGCAGAAATCCGGGCTATGGTGGGAACTGGCGCCGATTGAATCCTTCCGGCTGCTGGCGCGCATCTACGAAGTGCCCGCAGCGGACTTTGCGCAGCGGATGAAGGAGTTCGACGAAGTCTTGAAGCTCGGCCGGCTGCTGCACACGCCGGTGCGCAAGCTCTCGCTGGGCGAACGGATGCGCTGCGAACTGGCGGCCGGGCTGCTGCACAACCCGAAAGTAATTTTCCTCGACGAGCCGACCATCGGGCTGGACGTGATTTCGAAGGTCGCGGTGCGGGAGTTCCTCCGGCACATCAATACGACGCGCGGCACGACGCTGATTCTGACCACGCACGATCTGAAGGACGTGGAGGAACTCACGCCGCGCATCGTCATCATCGACCACGGCAAAATCCTGTTCGACGGCGCGACCAAGCAGGTGCGGCAGCGGCTGCGCGAAACCGAGGGGCTGGATTTCCGGCTGAAGATTCTGCTCCGCGACGAATGGCCGACCGGGGCCGAACCGAGCGCCGCCTTTCGCGCGCTGCCGGTCGTCTTCAAAGTCGTCTCGCCGCTGGAACTGTCGATCCAGTTTCTGCCGGAAAAAATCGAGCGCGGCGAATTGGTGCGATCGCTGTTCGCCGAGATCGACGCGCGCCAGAATTCGGTGGTGGATCTGCAGTTCATCGAACCGCAGATCGAGGACATCATCCGGCGGCTGTACACGGAATCGAGCGACTCGGCGGAGGCGGCCAAGGCTTGGGAGGCCGGCGCGCCAGTGGCGCCGACCGTGACGGAGAGCCGGCGATGAGCGACGTCGCGGCCGACCTGTCCGGTGCGCTGTCCGGCGCCGCGCCCAATCCGGCGTCGAGTCCCTCGCGCGGGCCGCTGCACGCGCTGGCGCGCACGGTGGGGATCATTTTTGCCTTCGCGCGCGTGTCGTTTCTGCAAATGCTCCAGTATCGCGTGCGCTACGCGATCGGCGTGGCCAACTACATTCTGTATGTGACCATCGGCGTGTTTCTGTGGCGGGCGATGTACGGGACCAACACGCATGTGACGATCGGGTCGTTCACGCTGAAAGACATGATCGTCTACAGCGCGGTGGGGTGGGTCTGCCGGAGTATTTACTTCAGCAACGTGGACACGCAGATCATGAATCGGGTGCTCGACGGCAGCATCGCGATGGACCTGCTGAAACCCAGCAGCCTGCTGCCGATCACCTACGGCCAGACGCTGGGCGAGGCGCTCTTTCGCGCGCTGGTGATGGCGCTCCCGAGTTTTCTGATTCTGTCGCTGGGGTTTCACTATATTTCCCCGCCGGCGTCGTTCTGGCATGGCGCGGCCTTCGCGGTGCTGTTCATGTCGTCGATCAACATTTTTTTCTGCATCTCGTTCATGGTCGGCCTGTGCGCGATTCTGACCGAGCGCATCCAGGGCATGATGTGGGCGAAGTTTCTCCTGATTCAGTTTCTGTCGGGGCTGCTGGCGCCTTTGAGCTGGTTTCCGTTCTGGATGGGCGCGATCCTGTACATCCTGCCGTTCAGCGGCATCGCTTACATTCCGCTGCGCGTGTACCTGGGCAAGGAACCGCTGGCGGCGCTGCCTTCGATCCTGACGGTGCAAATCGGCTGGAACGTGGTGCTGCTGATCTTCTGCCGCTGGATGTGGGCCTGGGTGAAACACCGCATCGAACTGAACGCGGGTTGAGCCGGTGGCCCCAGAGGCCATTGCCCTGCCGGGTGGCCGCAGGGGCCACACCCCTGCCGGCATCGCTGCGCGTTGCCGACTTGCTGTACATTTCAAGCCGGGGGTGCCGCTCCCGTTGGTCGCGGGAAGCGCTTGACGGGCATGGACAGGCTCGCGGAGCCGAATGGATGGTTGGGAGGAAAAGCGGGCGTGCTCGCCTGCGGGCCCGGCGCGCGGTCCCGGCGCAAGTGCCCGGAGAAACGGTGCCGGCTCCGCCGGCCTTTTTTTTAGCGGACCTGGCGATCCGCGCTCCCAGCGAGAGCGGAAAACAAAGAAGCCCACGGCAATCCGTGGGCTTCTTTGCTGGGCCGATGAACCTGAACGGGGACCATCGGACGCCTTGCAGGGAGCTCTGAATGTCTTTCAGGCGGTCCAGCTGGGACGGAATGGGGGTCGCAGAAACGCCCGTCCCGCCGGACGCCAAAATCGGGGGTGATTCCTCCTATCGCAGGTTGTCCAGGTCGGGCGGCATCGCCAGCGGCTTGAACGGAGTCTGTTCCTTGTTGCGCGCGGTGCTGGCCGACGCGACGGCGGCGGCTTCGACCGTGATCGCCATCGGCACGCCGCTCGACGGCGTCCCGCGGCCGACTTCCGGCGCCGGCTGATGGTTGGGCAGTTCCGCCTGCAGCATGTCGAGGCTGATCGGTTCGGGCAGGCGCGGGCAGTCGGAAGGAATTTCCAGCAGGGTCGTGAAGGCGAAACGCCCGCTGGGGCAGCCGAGCATGATCGCGACGGCGGCGAGGCCGGTGCGCGAACCGAATTTGGCGCCGGCGAGTTTGCCGTCGTGCAGGTACAGGAAGCCCGGATCGTTGCCCGGCGGCTGGACTTCGAGGGTGCCGGTCATGTTCAGGCTTTCGATCATGCGCAGGACTTGGTCCAGATGCACGACATCGATCGAGCCTTGCAGCACGGTCTTGTTCATCTGGCTGAGTTTGCGGCGTGTCTTGGCGCGCTGCAACACCTTGGCGATGCGGATGACCAGCTCGTCGAGGTTGATCGGCTTGACGAGGAAATCTTCGGCGCCGAGCCGCAGCGCGTTGGCGCGCTGTTTGGAATCGGCGAAGGCGGACAGGAAGATGAAGGGGATTTCGCGGAATTTGGGATTTTCGCGCAGCCGCTCAAAGAAAGCCAGGCCGTCGATGATGGGCATGCGGTAGTCGCTGAGGACGAGGTCGAAAGACATTTGCTCGAGCAGGTTCATGGCGAGCAGGGCGTTTTCGACGGTGAGCACCTGGCAGCCGCGGGCGCCGAGCGCGCCTTGGAGCATGTAGCGCGAAGAGCGGTCGTCTTCGACCACCAGAATGCGGGGCCGCAGCAGTCGGCCGCTGGCGACGATGGTGGTCTTGCGAGGGGTCTGAGGTTCGGAACCCGACGGGGTCATACGCTTTTTCCTCCGCGTTGTGCACAAAGTGCAGAAATGTGTCTTGCATCCCCCAAGGAAATCTCGACTCGGCTTCGATGTTCAACTTCTGGACAAAATCACTTTACCTACACATTGTGCGGAAGTCAAATTTTTTCCGAAAATTCCCTTTAAGAATAATTATATCGTTTGAACAGTCAAATTCGATATATTAATCGTGAATTGTGTCACGATAATGCCGGTCCATAGGGGGTTTTTAAAAACCATTGCAACCACTTATTGCGAATGGACTAGAAATGTACCAAAAAACCAGGCGGTGGTATTCAAAAAATATTGGATTTTTCTTGCGCCTGGTTCAATTGGTTTTCTTGTCTGACGCCAGATGGATGGATTTCATATCGTCGCGGTGGATTTCCATGGTTTTGCCGCCGTCCAAGCGGAGGACGACGACATGATCGTCGTGCTTCTCGACCTGACCGGTGATGGTCCGGCCGTCTTTCATCTGCACGACGACTTGGGGATGGCTGTTCGGGTCGCCGCCGGTGCTTTGCGCGGGCGGGTCCGCTTTGGCATGGTCGCCGCCGGTGCTGGGCGGAGGCGGAGGCGCATCGTGGTGATCGCTGGGGTGGTCGTCGGCGTGGCGGTCCTTGTCCTGGTCCGGCTTGGGCGGAGCAGGCCGCACGCGGCCGATGCGTTCGCGCGCGATGGTGACCTCCTGGCCGTCATCGGTGAGGATGACCCAGGCTGCGGGCGTTTTTTTCAGAATGGCGCCGGTGAGCGTGCCTTCGTCGGTGAGGGTGATGGTCCAGCGCGGAGCGGGGCTGTGGGCGTCGGCCGGCTTGGCGTGGTCGGCGGCGCCGGCGTCTTCCGCCGCGAGCGCCGCAGGCAGCACGGCCGCGCCGAACGCACAGGCTGTCAGGCCGCCGATCATGGCCGCCAAAAAATTCGATCGCCGCCGGTGGTTGCGCATGGCAGGTCTCCTCGCAGGCCAGTATAGCGCGGCGCGTGAGTAGAGGAAAGCGCGGAATGGTGCGAGGAAGGCGGGAGGGGTGCACCTGTGCGGGGGCAGGGAGCGCGTGGAAAAGTCGAAGATGAGAGTTGAAAGGTGAGAGGCGACTGCGGGAGCGGGGGTGGCCGCTTGGGCCAGCAGCGAGCGCTCAGGGCGACGGAGACGGTCGCCTTTCACCTTTCTCCTATCGACTATCATCTTCGAAGGTCGCGATGGGTGCGGCGGAAGAACGCAGATGAGAGGTGAAAGTCGAGAGGCGAGAAAGAATTTAATCCAAGAAGCCGCGCTGGAGCGCGGCGGTCCCAAGGGGCCGGGGCGGGGCTACTTCTCGGCTTTTTTGCCCAGGTGGATGTCGCCGCGGTCGCCTTTGGTGCGCCAGTAGTCGCCGTGAGCGTAGCGGTAGGTGGGCGGTTCTTCGCCGGGGGCCAGCGTCACCGTGTTGAACGGCGCGGGGGGATTGTAGGCAAACGGCTTTTCGTCGGCGGGGATGTAGCCGCAGGTGCGGCGTTTTTCGAGGCAAGCGAGCAGGAGTTTTTGCTTGAGCGGGATGTATTCGGGCACGTGCGGGCCGAATTCGTTTTCGACGTGAGCGGCGCGGAACTCGTAGTAGACCACGCGGCGGAGCTTGGGGGCGACGTTGGCCGGCGAGCCGTGCAGGACCAGGATATTGTGGAAGATCACATCGCCGGGCTGCATCGGGACGGGGATGGCGCCGGTGGTGTCGAAGCCGGGCTTTTGAATGATTTCGCGGGCCCGTTCGGCCGACCACAGGTGGCTGCCGGGATGGACCCACAGGCAGGTGTCCAGGTCGGCTTCATCCATGTAGAAATCGACGTTGAAGATCGGGCGGTCGCCGACGCATTCGGTGCCGGCGTCGCGGTGCCAGGGGATGACGATGCCTTCGCCGGGCATCTTCAGGACCATCGAATCCCAGGTCGGGATGAGGTCCGGGCCGATGATTTTTTCGACCGAATTCAGGATGAACGGATTGGCCAGCAGGACTTTGCCCGGGTCGGTCCGGTGGATGACGTATTCAATGCGCGCCAGCACCGGCTTGCCGGTTTTGTGGCCGGGCTTGTAGACGTGATCGGGGTCTTTGAGGACCGTCGGCGAGGCGGCCTGGGTCAGTTCGTTCATCGCGACCTGCATGCGGCGGAGTTCTTCGCCTTTCACGGCGCCGCGCAGCACCAGGTAGCCGTTGTCGGCGAAGAACTGCGCCTGTTCGTCGGTGATGCAGTTGGTTTGGGCCGCGACGGTGGCCGGTTCGGCGACGGTGCTCATGGGATGCTCTCCTGGGGGGCTGTCGCGGCGGGGAATCCGCTGCGCACAGGTGACAGGAGGGACAATACTTCGTGCGGAGCGGTCCGGCCTACGTTTTCCGCTGTTCTTTTTGATGTTTCTTACGAAAAGCGCCGGGGGTCAGGCCGGTGTGGGTCTTGAACGAACGGTTGAAATGGGCCAGGTGGTTGAACCCGACGCTCCAGGCGACTTCCACGATCGACAGGCCGGTCTGGCTGAGCAACCGGCCGGCTTGATCGAGGCGGCGTTCGAGCAGGTAGGCTTTGGGCGCGGCGCCGATGGCGCGGTGGAACAGCGCCGAAAAGTGCGACGGCGAAAGATTGGCCATGGCGGCGAGGTCGTCGAGCGCGATGGCTTCGGCGAAGTGCCGGTCGATCCAGGCGCGGACATTGTGGACGCGTTCGAGGACCGGATCGCCGGCGGCGGCCGGCGCGGCGATCTGGATCAGCCGCAGGACGCTGACGGCCGTCAGGCGCGCGAGGTCGGCGAGGGCGGCGCGGTTCCAGGCGTCGGCCTGGGCGACTTCGACCTGCGTCTGGCCGTAGAGTTCGAGCAGGGTCTGGTACAGTTGCGGCGCGACGACGACGCGCGGCGGCAGCGGATCGGCGAGGTCGGTCAGGCGGCGGGCTTCGGCTTCGGCGGCGCGGCGATCGGCCGCATCGACCGGCGGCGTGCTGGGCGCGCTGCGGGCGGCGGCGTTCAGGTGCACCGCGGCGCTGGCCGGTTCCCAAGGCTTGCCGAGCAGGTCGGCTTGCAGCCGGGCGAACAGATCGGGGTGGACCAGCAGGCCGCGGAAGGTGAGGGGGCCGTCGGAGCGCAGGGCGTGGACCCAGCCGCCGGGCAGGAAGAGAATCTGGCCGGCGGAAAAATGCAGCGCGCGGCCGTCGGCGAGTTCGTAGCGGCCCGATCCCTGCACGGCGATGTTGAGTTCATGGTCTTCGTGGACGTGGGGCTCCATGCGCCGGTCGGCATCCCAGGCGACGGAGAAGGTGGCGAAATCGAAGGCGCGCGGGGTCATGCGCAGCATGGCGGATAAGCCCTTCAGGGTGGATTCTGGCGGTGGCGATGTCCCCTTCTGCCGTCCCTCCGGGACGCGGGGGTCATTTCCACCGCTTCCGTCCCAGCACTGAAGTGCTGGGCAATGACTCTGGCGTCCCGCAAGCGGGACTCAAAGACCGGTGCAGGAACACCGCCCCGTCGCAAACTTGATGTACCGCTAGAACCCGATCAGCTTGCGGTAGATTTCCTTCAGGCGTTTGCCGACGGCGGTCATTTCGTAGCGGCGCAGCGCGGTGGCGCGGCCGGCTTCGCGCATGTCCGCACGGCGGCGGATGTCGTCGATCAGCATCGCCAGCGCATAAGCGATGTCGGCGGGTTTGTCCGGGTCGACGGCCAGCGCGCCGAGGCTGGCGGTGGAGCGTTCGGGGGCGCCGGTGGCGGGATTGGAAATCAGGCGGGTGCCGGGATCCTGCGCCGGGCGCAGGCCGGAACCGTCGGGCTTGGGGATGAGCCGCGTGCCGCTCGCGCCGGGCAGGCTGCCCGGACCGGCGGTGCCTCCGCCACCCCCGCCGCCGCTCCCCCCGGCGGGCCCGCCGGAGCGGGTCAGCATCTGGGTCAAGCCGGTGCGGGGTGCGGCAACGATGCCGGAACCGCCGGGGCCGCCGATGCCGGCGCGGATGCCGGAGCCGCTTGGACCGCCCGGCGTGGCGGGCATGGCGCGGGCTTCTTCGGGCCAGCGGCCCGGAATGCCGGTGGCGAAGTCTTGCAGGCCGCCGTCAAAGCCGACCACGCAGGCGCAGCCGCTGGCGAAGGCTTCGATGACCGCGCGAGCGGAGCCGTCGGAACCGGGGCGGAGCACCAGCACCACGTCGCAGGCGGCCATGCGGACGGGCCAGTCGTGGACCTGGCTGAAGACGTGAATCGAGGCGGACTTGCCGGCGGTGGCGATTTTTTCGCGCAGCACTTCGGCGGCTTCGCCCTGGCCGAAGAACATCGCCGACCAGGGAATGCGGGTGCCCAGTTGCAGCAGGGCTTCGAGGGCGGTGAAGACGCCGCGGCGTTCGGCGATGCGGCCGGGGATGCCGATCAGCACGCCGCTGGCGGGGGCGGTGTCGAGGCCGTTCGCGAGGCGGATGGCGCCGTAGGAGGCCTGGGTGGTCTCGCCGGTGCGCAGGTCGGGGCTGAAGGCGGCGCAATCGACGGCGGCCGGCTGCCAGTCGATCTGCAGGGCGTGCTTGGCGAGTTTCTTGCGCAACAGCAGCGTGGTGGCGTTGCTGGCGCCAAGCACGAAGCGCTTGGGTTTTTGCAAAAAAATGCGCAGCGGTTCGGCGCCGAGGCCGACCTGGGCGTCGTGCCAGTGACGCACCGCGGCGACCGGTTCGTTGGCGAGGGCCAACTGGGCGAGGATCATTTCCGGCGACTGGTGCAGATGGACGAGGTCGAATTTATTGTCTTTCACGCAGGCGTGGAATTTGCGACGCGCGCCGGGCAACTGCCAGAGCTTGGCGTCACGCACGAAAGTCAGGTCGTCGATGACGCGGAAGTTCTGCGCGCGGGCGTGTTCTTCGAGAGTCTTGCCGGGGATGCAGGCGAGGGTGGATTCGACGCCGGCGGAGCGCAGCGCGGTCATCATGCGCAACGCGGCGGCGCCGGGGCCGGAATCGATGTGGCTGCTGACGACATGCAGGATGTTCATGATTGGCGCAGCCCTCCCTGTTCGGCCGAGCGCATGCCGGCGTGTGCCACGAATCTGCAATGTTCCTATTGTCTACGGCCCGGCCGTCCTGCAAAGGCAGGAAGCGGGGTGGCAGGGAGCGAATGCTGAGGGTTGCTTGAATTGCAAAGTAAACACCGGGCGCGCCCTGGGAGCGCCGTGCTCCAGCGCGGCTTCTTGGATTTCTCCTTCTCTTCGTCGTTCTATCTGCGCCCCCTTCTGTTCGTCCCAGCGTTCCGTCGCCCGCCAAATGCTGTTCCGCTTCTGCAGGCGGAGGGATTTGACGCCGGTCGCGGGCGGGGTATGTTGCCCAGATTCGCGGGCGCGGCGCGGGTTGCGCTGCCTCCGGTGCACCACCGACGGGTCTCCAAACAAGAACGGCTCTACAATCAAGAAAAGGAATCGCACGCATGAAGTCCAACGCAAAATCCACGGGGAAATCCGGCGGCGCGGCCGCATCGAAAAAAGCGGCTGGGGCCGGGAAGGTCTGGAGCGACGCGCACGGGCTGGGGCTGCGCGCGGAAACGCGCGAGCGGGCGCGCAAAGGTTTGATCGCCTGCGGCGACTGGGCGGTGCGCAACCAGGTTCGGCACGCCTGGCCGGCGTGGGATGCCAACGCCGGGCGGTTTCCCTATCACGTGCACCTGGCGACCGACCGGTTCAACCTGTCGACCTCGTGGAACACGGCGCGGACGGTGCAGGGGTTGCTCGGCGCGTGGAAGGTGCTGGGCGACGCGCGCTATCTGGAAGCGGCGCGGTGGGGGCTTGAATACATTCTGTCGCTGCAATATTTTTTCCCCGAGGAGCCGCGGGCGCGCGGGGCGTTCATCGAGGAGACGCCGCTGGGCAATCACATCGGCGCGCGGGACGGGATGGAATGCACGCAGGCGCTGGTGAACTTCCACCGGCTGACCGGCGACGGGCGGGCGCTGGTGCGCGCGGAGGCGTTTCTGGACTGGCTGAGCGGCGCCTACGAAAGCGCCGACTGGCCGATGAACTACACGTATTTTTTGCCGGAGTGGAAGTCATCGAAGGGCGACGCGCACACCGATTTCATTTTCATGTGCGGTGCGATTCCGCTGCTGCAATTTGCGGAACTGACCGGCGCGAAAAAGTACGGCGCGCTGGGGCTGAAATTCGCCGACACGATCCTGAAAAAATATCAGGCCGCCGACGGTTCGTTCCGGCTCGACCGCCACTACAAAAGCCACCACATGCCGAAGGAGGGCGACTCGACGGTGTTCAACGACGACGGCGCGGGCGCGGCGCTGATCTGCGCGTGGCGCTATTCGCGGGAGAAAAAATATCTCGACGCCGCCGTGGCCTACGCCGACTGGTGGCTCGGGCAGGATTTGAACGTGCTGCCGGGGAACTTCGCGATGCCCTTGTGTCTGTCCCTGACGATCGCCGACGTGGCGCGGGCAACCGGTGAAAAACGGTTTTTGGAATTTCTGGAGAGGCTCGCGCCGACCGTGTTCAAACTCCAGGTGGTGCGCGACGAACGGCCGCTGATCGCCGGCGCGTTTCTGGGCGAGGACATGGCCGACGTGTACCGGGCCGGCGCGGAGAAAGGCGATTTCATTTCGCTGCGCAGCGTGTCCTACGGGTTGATCGCGCTGGGGAAGCTGGCCGCCGGTGGGGCGAAGGACTGGAACCTGGCCTATTCCGGCTTCGGCTGGTAGGCAACCGCGTCGCCAGATGCCGGCGGCGCGGGGTTGTCGATGTGCTGGTCGCGGATCCATTGCATGTCGGCGGCGGTGGGGAAAAAATCGAGCCACAAATAATGCAGGCGACGGCCGGCGGCGACGGTGGCGCCGTGCAGCGAGCCGCGCGGAATGTACAGCAGCGTCGGGCCGCCGAAGGCGGCCGCGGCGCCGTCGGCGGTGACGGTGCAGTCGTTGCCGGGCAGGCCGAAGAAAAGCTGTTCAAGCATCGGATGGGCGTGCGGGGCGACGGCGTCGGGCCCGGCGGTCTCGACCGAGCCCATCGCGAAACGCGGCAGCCAGCCGGGCGGGACGAGCGTGCGGTTGACGGTCTGCGGACTTTTGATCGCTTCGCGGTAGGTCGGACAGGCGGCGTAGGCGACGAGGCGCAGGTCGGCGACGAAGCCCGCATCGGGTGGAGGGGCGTTCGTGGTAGCGGCCGCGGCGGCGCTGGCGAGTTCTTCCGGCGTCTGCGCGAAGCGGATTTCAAGCAGGGTCAGCGGCGCGGCGGCGGAGAGGGTCACCGCGGCGGTCGCCGGCAGAATCAGCAGGGCGAGCGCGGTGAATTCGAGCGGCGCGGCGGCAGGCGCCTGCACCGAGCCGTCACCGCTGACGACGAACAGGAGACGGCGGGCGCAATCCGGCGGCGGGAAGGTCAGGGACTGCGCGGCCGGGATGAAATGTGCGGCGGTGGCGACGCCGGGGATGCAATCGGGCAGCAGCGTCAGAGTGCGCGGCGCGCGACCCACGCCGAAATCGAGCGGCAGCGGGGCGAGGGGCGGGGGAGCGACTGGCGGCATCGTCATTCGCCGCCTTCGATTTTGGCGGGGTATTGTTTGCGCAATTCGGGGTCGTTGGACCAGATGTTGCCGTCGCGGTCGATCGTCACGACGCGCAGGCCGGGATGCTGAGTCACGAAGGCTTCGGCCTTGGTCTGGCCCATCACCATCAGGGCGGTGGCGTAGGCGTCGCAGAGCGCGCCGTCGTGGCCGATGACGGTGACCATGATCAGTCCGCGGCTGGGGCGGCCGGTCTTGGGGTCGATGATGTGATGGTAGCGTTTGCCGTTGGCGAAGAAAAAGCGCTCGTAGTCGCCGCTGGTGGAAATATCGACGTCGGTGAGTTCCGGCGCGGCGACGTAGTAGTCGCGCTTGCGCGGATGCTGCATCCCGATGCGCCAGAGCGTGCCGCGCGGATTGTGTCCCGCGGCGATCAGTTCGCCGCCCATCTGGACCAGGAAATCGTGGAAGCCGCGCTCTTTGAGCAGCGCGCCGAGTTTGCCGACCAGCGAGCCTTTGGTGATGCCGCCGAGGTCGAGTTTCATGCCGGCGCGCTTCAGGAAAACGGTGGAATGCGCGGTGTCGACCACCACGTCGCGCCAATTGATGAGCGGCAGTTTGGCGGCGATTTCGGCGTCGCTGGGTACACGCGGGTGGGCGGCCGAATAGTCCCACAGGCCCCACAGCGCGGCCCAGGTCGGGTCGAAGGCGCCGTCGGTTTCGCGCGCAGCCTGCAGGGCGAGTTGCACCTGTTCGAGGGTGAGTGCGGAAACCTTGACCGGGGCGATGCCGGCCTGCGCGTTGATGGTGGCGATGTCGGTGCCGGGCATCCAGCTTGAGGTGGCTTGGTTGAACTCGCGGATTTTGGCGATGATTTCGTCGAGCGTTTTGCGGGCGGCGGCTTCGTCGCCGGTCACGATGGTGACGTTCAGGTTGGTGCCGAGTTCCCAGCCGCTGTACTGGAGCGCACTGAAATGAGCGGGTTCGCCGGCGTGGGCGGGCGCGGCGGTGTCGAAGGTGAGGGTCTGCGGCGGTGCGCCTTTGTGGGCGGTGTCGTGCGGGTAGGGAGCGGTGGCCAGTCCGGCGGGCAGGGTCGGAGCGGCGTTGGGCGTTGCAGGCTGCGCCGGGACCGGTGCGGGCGCCGCGTCGGCCGTGGTCGATGAACCGGGGGGCGGCTGGGCGGGCGCACTCGGCGGAGTCTGGGCGCAGCGGGCGCTGAGCAAGCCGGCGAAAACCAGCGCCAGCGCCGCGGCGCGCGCGGAGCCGGCCGTGCGATTCGGTTCGGTCATGAAGTCAGGCCTCCACCCGGGCCGCGGCGGTTCGCCGTCGGCGGTCGCTTCGAGCGCCGCGACCATTGTATGTCAGGGCCTTTTAGTTCTCGCCTCCGGCACCCAGCTGGTAACTTATGCCCCCCGGAGCCGAAATTGCGCCGAAGTGCCGTGCTGGGCTAATCTCGGGCGTGCCTGACGGCACTTCAGAGATTTGGAGAGAACTAAAAGGCCCTGCATTGTATGTCCGTCGCGCGCGAGCGCGCGCAGCCGCGCACCCACTTTCCGCCGCGGCGTATACACTGGAAGCTCCGCTCCTTTGCAGGATGACCGCCATGAGCCTGTCTTCGAATTCGACGCCCAACTTTGCACCCGCCGCCGATGCCGGCGGCGGCGGCGCCGACGCTGCGACTGACTGGTCGCGCGTGGCGATCGGCGACTTCATCGCGCAACTGATCGCGAAGCAGCCGACGCCGGGCGGCGGCGCGGCCTGCGCGGTGAACGCGGCCGTCGGCGCGGCGACGATCGCCATGGCGGCGGGCTACACCAGCGGGCCGAAGTACCAGGCGATCGAAGCGCAGGCGCAGGCGTTGTACCGCGGCTTGCAGGAGGCGGCGCGTGGGTTGATTGCGCTGGCCGCCGAAGACGAAGCCGCCTATGCCGCCGTCAACGCGGTGCTGGCGCTCCCGAAGGAGCCGGACGCGGCGCGCAAACTGCGCTGGGAGAAACTCAAGGCCGCCCGGCTGGCGGCGGCGCGCGTGCCGGTGCGGATGGTGGAGCAGTGCGTGGAAGCGCTGCGGTTGGCGGCGGGGCTCAAGCCAATCTGCAACCGATCGATCCTGAGCGACCTGGGGGCCGGCAGCGAAATGGTCGCCGGCGCCCTGTCGGGCGCCGCGGTGCAGATTCGCGCCAACCTGGACGGGTTGAAAGGCGGCGAACCGCTGGCCGAGCAGCTTGCGGCGCTCGAGGCGGCCGCGCAGCCGTTGCTGGCGGTCATCCGCGCGCCCGATGTGCCGGATGCGCCCACCGCGCCTGTCGCGCCGGGCGCTCCGGGCGCGCCGGGCGCTTCTGCTGCGCCGACCGCGCCGACCGGGACCGCACCAGCGCCGGGGGGGGCGGGGTGAGCAAAAAACGCCGCGGCCTGAACGATCCTTCGCGTCGCGCGGAACCATCGCTGTTCGATTTTGGCGCGGCGGAGGAACCGCCAGTGCCGCCTGCGCCAGATGCTCCAGAAGCGCCAGAAGCGCCACCTGCGCCAGATGCTGCCACGCCGTCGGGCGACGCCGGAAC
>JBOHNC010000165.1:0-6117 GCA_050730415.1 Planctomycetota bacterium | reverse complement strand
CGCGGGAACCGCCGCGGCTGCGTGCGTGGCGCGGCGCGCCGCGGAAATCGTCGTCTCCGGCGCCGCCGTCGGCTGCGCCGACCGGCGGTGCGTATTCACCGGCCTCGCCGGAATCCATGGCTCCCGGCAGCGAACTCACGTCGGTGGCCGCCGCGGCTTCGGGCAGCGTCGAGCGCCCGTATTCGGGGCTTTCGGCCACCGGCGAACGGTTGGCATGGGAAGCGTCGGCGTCATCGAGCGGCAATCCGGCATCCTCCGGCAGGTCCGCTTCGGTGCGCCCGCCCCGGTCGCCCCGGTCGCCTTGTTCGCTGCGGGAACTGCGCCCGCCGCGGCGACGACGGCCGCGCCGGCGACCCTGGCGGTCGCCCGCGTCTTCACCGCCCCGCGCGGCATCGCCATCGCCGGCGGCATCCTCGTTGGGTTCGCTTGACATGGCTTCGGCGTTCCTCTCGCTGGAGGCGTCCGCGCCGGCTGTGCTGGCCGGCTCCGCCGACGCCTCGATTTCCGCATCTGCCGCCGGGGCGGCGCTCTCGACCGGTTCGGGCTGCACCACCGGACCGCGGTTGGGGGTCCAAGCCACCAGCATCTGATTGATGAGCTGTTCGATTTCGGTCAGGATCGGGCCTTCCTCGTGCGTCACGAAGGTGATCGCGCGGCCGGCGCGTTCCATCCGCCCGGTGCGGCCGATGCGGTGGACGTAGTCTTCGATCCGCTGCGGCACATCGTAGTTGACGATGTGGGTGATGCCGTCCACGTCGATGCCGCGGCTGGCGACGTCGGTGGCGACGAGCAGGTGGACGATGCCCTTGCGGAATTTGCCCATGACGGTGTTGCGGCGTTTCTGTTCGAGATCGCCGTGAATTTCGTGCGCGTTCAGGCCCACGTCCAGCAGCTTGGAGGCCAGCCGCTTGGCCAGCGCGCGGGTGTTGCAGAAGATGATCGCTAGGCGCGGTTTTTCCATCCGCACCAGGTCCAGCAGGGCCTGGAATTTTTCGGGCCGTTCGACCAGCCGGTAGTACTGTTCGATGGTCGGGACGGTCAGGGAGTCGCGCGAAATGCGCAGCATTTCCGGTTCGCGCATGTAGCGCTTGGTGAGGTACAGGATGTCGTCGGAGAAGGTCGCCGAGAGCATCAGGGTCTGGCGTTCCTTCGGCGCGCGGCGCAGAATGTATTCGATGTCGGGACGGAAGCCGAAATCGAGCATCCGGTCGGCTTCGTCGAGCACGATCGTGTTGAGGTTGTCGAAGTTGAGGATGCGTTTCTTGTACAGGTCGATCAGCCGGCCGGGCGTGCCGACGACGATGTCGACGCCCTTGCGCAGCGCCGAGACCTGCGGTTCGAAGTGCTCGCCGCCGGTGATGCAGACGTGCTTGAAGGGCAGGTTGTAGCCGATCAGCAGAATCTGCTCGCCGATCTGCTGGGCCAGCTCCCGCGTGGGCGCCATGATCAGCGCCTGCGGGCCGCGGCGGGAGGTGTCGAGCATCTGGAAAATGGGAATCAGGAAGGCGCCGGTTTTGCCGGTGCCGGTGCGGGCCTGCCCGACCATATCCCGGCCGCGCAGGGCGTGCGGGATCATCGCCGCCTGGATCGGGGTGGGCTTGGTGAAGCCGGCGCGATTCAGGCTGTTTAGAATCTGGTCGCTCAAATTCAGTTCGGCGAAGGTTTCCACCTGCGGCGGATGTTCGGCTTCGTTGAGCACACGCGACGGCTGTTCGCCGTCCAGCGGAATCTCAGTCGGTGCCGCGTCCGGCGCGGCGCTGCCCGCATCGGCTGAGCCCTCGGGTGCGGTTTCGTCGGCATCGCCCGGGTCGCCCGGGTCGGCCGCGTCGGCCGCGCCGCCTGCGTCGGCGGCATCCGAATCCGGCGCCGCCTGCGGAGCGCCGGCGTGCGGGTCTCCGTCTGCGGTGGGTTGGGACGGAGCGCCCGGCGAGGGCGCCGACGGAGCGGCCTCAGCGGCCGCGGTATCGGAGTTGCTGTTCTGGGACGGGAGTTGGGAGGAGTTCAACAATTTGGCATTCCTGCTGGTTCAGGCGCCGGGCAAGAGGCTGCGTATCGTCGCGGTTTCGGTTTCGATCCCCACGAAATCCATGGTGTTGGGAATGACGACTGGAAGACATCCGATGTTGCGTTCGCTCATCCATCGTGCGGCTTCCGCAATCCGCATGCTCTGGGTCGCGAGTAACTCCCGCGAATCCATCATTTCCCGAACCTGGGTCGTGGCCGGCGACTACGCTCGCTCCTGCCTGGCTCCCGGCTGCTGTTGTATAGTGCGACCGTCAAGCATTGGCGGTCGCGGCTGCTGATGATCCCGGTCAAGCGGTCCTTATGGACCACCGGCAGATGACGGATCCGTTTCGCACGCATCCACGCCATCGCCTGGCGTACAGTTTGATCCTGCTTAACCCGGATCACGGGCGCTCGCATAAAGCGCCCCACCGTCAATACCATGCCGTCCGCCGAACCGGCGCTGCCTCCCCGCTTGTTCCCGGTTTGGTTAGCTCTGGCTAACGCCTCGAACAAACGTGGTGCAGGAGCCCGGCGAAACAGTTGAAGCTGATTATCGAACCGCGCGGCGGGGTGAAAAGCCCTTTAATACGTTTTTCTTCTTATCTTTTGTATATCGGCTCAGAATCGATATAAAATATCGATCGGGCGTGGTTTGGGCGGGTTCCGGCATTTCGCCTGTATTTTCCACTGCGTTTCAGCATTTCCGGGTGATCGGCCGTCTAACCCTTGATCGCTTTGTTCCGTCTGGCGTCGAGATTCATTCCAACCCTGTGGCGGGAGTCTCCCTGGTTATGTCCGAACGGCTGCGTGCCAAGTCCGAACGCGTTCCGGCTACTCGGCCGGAAGACCAGGAACTGGTCGAGCGGGTCGCCGGCGGCGACGAGGTCGCCTTCGAGGAACTGGTCCGGCGCTACATGAACTCCGGTCTCGGCCTGGCCTACGCGCTCTGCGGCGACTGGCATGTGGCCGAGGACATCGTGCAAATCGCCTTCCTCAAAGCCCACCGGACGCTGGATCAATTGAAGGAACGCGCCAAGTTCGCCTCGTGGTTTCACGTCATCGTGCGCCATGCCTCGATGGACCATCTGCGCTCGCTGAAGGGCAATGTGTCGCTCGAAGGGCTGCGGGAGGGCGGGTTCGAGGTGGTGGGTGAGGAAGGCGCGGTGCTGCACGTCAAAGCGGAGGCGCGCGAGGAAGACACGATTCTGATCCGCACCCTGTTCGAACTGCGGCCGGACTACCGCGAGATCATCGTGATGAAGCACATCGACAACCTGAGCTACAAGCAGATCGCCGACCGACTGGGCATGACGGTGACGGGGGTGGGCGAGAAACTTTCGCGGGTACGGCAGTTGCTGAAACAGAAATTGGAAGAAAAAATGGGCCCGGCGCTTAAGGAAATTCGCTGAGCGAGCAGGATTTCTGCGGGAAAAAATAACTCCCAGGCTGAATTTTTTGCAATTCCGGTATTTTTATGGTAAGTAAACAACCGAGTCGATAGCTCGAAACCGATCCGGCCGGCCGCCGCCGGAGCGTCTTTCGCGGGGGGTTCGTGTCCGTGCAACTTTACGGCTTCATTCGCTTTCAAGACACCCTCGGGCTGTACCATGCCGACATGGAGGCGTGGGCGCTCAATTTCAACGCCCTGGCCAAGACGCGGCTCGGCAAAAAGCTCGAAGCGCCCCGTCTCGGCGAGGAGCTCCAGGTGCTCTCGCAGGAAAATGCCGAAGCCTGGATGGAGTATTTCGACGACTGCATGGTCGATCCCGACGAGGTGCGGCAGGAACTGAAGGCCGCCGACGACGACGAAAAACGGGACCTGCTGCCGCGCTTCTTCATCGACATCGCACAGGAAACCTTCACCCTGCTGGCCGGCACGAAACTGCCGATCGACTACGAACTGTGCCTGCCGGACGGTTGGCGGTATGAAGTGCTCCGGAACCTTGCCGACCTGGGTGAATCGGTCGAAGACGGCATGAACTACTGGCGCGATGTGCTCGAGGTAGGCGCCTCCTTCCACTCCGGCGACGATCCGGTCGACGAGGACGACGAAGACGACGAGGAAGAAGACGAATTCGACGACGGCTTCGGCGAGATGGATCCGGACCTCGATGAAGAAGATGGCGCGCCGGCGCGGCCGGCCAAAAGTCCGCTGGCCGACTGGCTGCACGACGACGAGAGCCCGGTGGATCTCGGCTTGGAGGGGGACGACGAGGACGAAGAAGAGGATGCGACCGGCGCGGCCAAGCCGGGGGTGGACGACGACGCTGCCGAGGGCGAGGGCGAGGGCGAAGAAAAAGACGAAGACGAGGACGAAGAGGGAACGGAAACCGATCGTGCCGCGGCTTCCACGGGCAAGTCCGGCGGGCGTGCGGGGCGGGCCGCGGCCAGCAAATCCGGGCGCCGCGCCGGCGCGAAATCGGGCCCATCGGGCAAGTCGATTCTCGATGCCTTCCGCGACGATGCGGAGGACGAGGAGGAGGACGAGGAGGAGGACGAGGAGGAGGAGGACGAAGAGGGCTCGAAGGACGCGGATAAAAAAGACGAGGATGAGGACGAGGAAGATTTTGATCTCGACGATTTGGACGAAGACGAAGAGGACGAGGAAGGGGACGAGGAAGGCGATTCGGCCGGCGCCGGTGAGGACGACGAGGAAGCGGCGCCGCGGCGGCGCGGGCGACCGGCTGGAAGCCGCAGCGGCAAGCGCGCGCCAGCGTCCAGCGGCCAGCGAGCCGCGACCGAAGCGCCTCCGTCAGCACCGCCCGCGCCCGCGGCGCCCGCTGCGCCCACGCCGTCAACGGCGCGATCCGGCCGCAGCAAGTCGCCGGCAAAGTCCGGTAGCCGCAAGGCGCGCGGGAAGTAGACGGTTGGCATATTTACATGCTCGCGCCTTGGTGATACAGTGCTTCCTTTGCACTTCGGTTCGGCCGGAGCGATTTTCTTGGTGGGCATAGCTCAGTTGGTTAGAGCACCAGATTGTGGATCTGGGGGTCGCCGGTTCAAGTCCGGTTGTCCACCCCAAAATTGAACCCAAAGCGGGAGGTTGCGTGCATGACGAGTGGATCGCCGGCAGATAACCTCGAACCGGACGCTGCTGCCTCGCCGCCATCCACCGATCCGCTGACGCCCGCGCCTCCGCCGGTGGAGGCGGCCGCGGCGATTGCCGCCGAGCCGGTTGCCGCAAATTCCGCCGTCGTGGCGGTGGCGCCTGCGAACGTGCCCGCGGCGGTGCTGCCTTCCGACGCTGCTGAGGTCACGCCCAGCCAGCCACCGACGCGCCGCTGGACGAAGGAAGTTCGCCGCCGCAAGCGGATGCAGGCGGTATTGTTTCTGCTGCTCACCGGCGCCACGATCCTGATGATGATCGCCTGCGTGGTGGTGTACTATGTGAAGTTCGTGCGCAGATAATTGCATTTTCCGAATGAGCGTGAGGCATTGCCGGGCCGGCGTTAAAACCAGGCCGTGGCCGAAACGTAGGCGCCCTGCATTCGCATCCCGGCGCTGACGCCGTTGATATCCTGCATGTTGACGCTGACGTATTCGGCGCGGTAGCCGCCCTGCACCGACAGGTAGCGCAGGAACTGCCAGTCCAGCCCCGCTTCGCCGCGCCCCAGCCAGCCCAGCCCCACGTACATGCCCTCTGCGTGCGCCTCGATGCCGAAGCCGGCGGGCAGGTTGAAGCGCGCGCGCAGCGAGACAATCGGGGTCCCGCCGATCTGGTGCCCGGTGTCGGCTGCTTCGCCGCTGGTCTGGTCGGCGATTTTGGCGCGAACGAAAATCACGTCGCCGCCCACGCCCATGGCCAGGCTGAAGGGAGCAAAATGCAGGAGGCCCCACTCGTAGCGCACCCGCAGCATCTGCAGGTCAAAACGGGTGTTGACCACGTCACTGGCGGTATAGGTGGTGCCGCCGAAAACGAAGCTGCGGGTGATCGTGTTGGTGGCGTTCTGAGCCAGCGCGAAGTAGCTCACCCGCAGCGTCTGCGTGCCCCAGAAATTGAAACTCACTTCGGGCATGGTCAGGTTGTTGCGGGGTTTGATGCCGAGGTCGTTCACGAAATCGACGCGGTCGCCGGTGATGGCGGTGAAGGGCGAAGCGGACCCGGTGTTC
>JBOHNC010000164.1:0-6487 GCA_050730415.1 Planctomycetota bacterium | reverse complement strand
GTTTTCGCGGCCGCGCCGGAACCGCCGGTGCCCGCCCAGCCCACCGTTATCGTGCCCGCCGTCCCCGCCGCCGTCGCCAGTGCGATGGCCAAATCCGACGGCACCCGCCCGCCCGCACCGGCCTCGCCCGCCGTGCGCAAAATGGCCCGCCAGCTCGGCGTGGACCTCTACCGCGTCAAAGGTTCCGGACCCGGCGGCCGCATCAAGCAGGAGGACCTTGAAGCCCACGTCAAGGAGTCGCTCAAGGCGCTGCAGGAATCACCCGCCGGTTTCGCGCCGGGCCTGGCCAAAGCCGCCGCGCTGCCGGACTTCGCCCAGTGGGGACCGGTTGAACGCGTCGCGGTCAAGGGCATCCGCCGCGCCACCGCCGAAGCCATGGCCGTCGCCTGGGCGATGGCGCCGCGCGTCACCCAGTTCGACGAAGCCGACATCACCGAAGTCGAAGCCGGCCGCCAGCGCTTCGAAGTCGCCCGCCAGAAGTCCGGCAAAAAAGGCGGGAAGCTCACCGTCACCGTGCTGGCCATGAAAGCCGTCGTGGCCGCGCTCAAGGCCTTCCCGCAGGTCAACGCCAGCTACGACCCCGCCG
This sequence comes from Planctomycetota bacterium, assembly GCA_050730415.1. Taxonomy (GTDB): domain Bacteria; phylum Planctomycetota; class SZUA-567; order H5-PLA8; family JBOHNC01; genus JBOHNC01. Next base: position 5,901 of record JBOHNC010000164.1, on the reverse strand, counting down.
CGCAGGAAATCATCCTGAAAAAGTACTACCACATCGGCGTGGCGGTCGATACTGAACACGGCCTCGTGGTCCCCGTGATCCGCGACGTCGATCGCAAATCGGCGCGTGACCTCGCGCTGGAACTGGAAGCCGTCGCCGAAAAAGCCCGCGCGCGCAAACTTGAAATCGCCGACATGCGCGGCGGCACCTTCACCATTTCGAACCTCGGCGGCGTCGGCGGCACCAACTTCACGCCGATCGTGAACTACCCGGAAGTCGGCATTCTGGGCATCGCTCGCGCCAAGAAAACCGTCGTGGTCGGCGACGACAACGACCTGTCGAAGGCGCAAATCCGCCTGATGTGCCCGCTGGCGCTCAGCTACGACCACCGCGTGGTGGACGGCGCCGACGGCGCGCGATTCCTGAGCAAAGTCGCGAAGCTGCTCAGCGATCCGCTCCAGTTGGCCATCGAAATCTAATCTGGAGTGCGGCGGCTTGACGCCGCTCTGGCAGGCGCGGCTTGGCGCGCGGTTCTTCTCCTTCCCGAGGATTCGATCCATGACCTTCCAGCCCGTCGTCAATCCCAACGCCGGCAAACACATCGTCGTCATCGGCGCGGGGCCGGGCGGGTATGCGGCCGCCTTTCACGCCGCGGAACTGGGCTTCAAAGTCACGCTGGTCAACGCCGAAAAAAGGCTCGGCGGCGTGTGCTTGAACCGCGGCTGCATTCCCTCCAAGGCGTTTCTGCACATCGCCAAACTGATCAACGAAGCCGAGGAAGCCAAGGCGCAGGGCATCGGATTTGCCAAGCCCGACATCAACGTCGATCAACTGCGCAGTTGGAAGGATGCGGTGCTGGCGAAACTTTCCGGCGGCGTGGCCGAACTGGCGCGCCTGCGCAAAGTCACGGTGATCGCCGCGCGCGCGACCTTCAAGGACTCGCACACGTTGGCGCTGGCCGCCGTTGATGGCTGCCCACCGCCGCCATTCGAAACGCTCGCCTTCGACTTCGCCATCGTCGCCACCGGTTCGACGCCGGTCATGCCCGGGCCGTTCAAGTTGGGCGATCCGCGCGTCATGGATTCCACCGGCGCGCTGGAACTGGCCGACGTGCCGAAAAAACTGCTGGTCATCGGCGGCGGGTACATCGGCCTGGAAATGGGCACCGCCTACGCGGCGCTCGGGTCGCAGGTGACGGTCGTGGAACTGCTCGATGGGCTGCTGATGGGCGCCGACCGCGACCTCGTGAAGCCTTTGCAGAAACGGCTGGACAAAAAATTTGCCGCGATCCTGACCGGCACCAAAGTCGAGTCGCTGAAGGCCACCGCGAAGGGCATCGTCGCGAAGTTTTCCGGCGCGGGCGTCGACGGCGGTGCGGCCGCGGAACAGAGCTACGACCGGGTGCTGGTGTCGGTTGGCCGCCGGCCCAACGGGCAGGGGCTGGGGCTGGAAAACACGCAGGCCAAGGTGGATGCCAAGGGCTTCATCCCGGTGGACCGGCAGCAGCGCACCGCCGACCCCGCGATTTTTGCGATCGGCGATGTGGCCGGCGAACCGATGCTGGCGCACAAGGCCTCGCGCGAAGCCAAAATCGCCGTCGAAGTCATCGCCGGGGAAAAGTCCGAATTCGACGCGCGCGCGATTCCGGCCGTGGTCTTCACCGACCCTGAAATCGCGTGGGTGGGTCTGACCGAAACGCAGGCCGCCGCGCAGAAAATCGAAGTCGCCGTCGCGCGCTTTCCGTGGGCCGCCTCCGGCCGCGCCCTGACGCTCGACCGCACTGAAGGCCTGACCAAGCTGCTGATTGAACCCCAAACCGAGCGCATTCTCGGTGTGGGCATCGTCGGCGTTGGCGCCGGCGAGATGATCGCCGAAGCCGCGCTGGCGGTCGAAATGGCCGCGGTCGCCGAAGACCTCGCCGCCACCATCCACGCTCATCCGACGCTGAGCGAAACCGTGATGGAAGCCGCCGAAACGTATTTCGGCAATTCGACGCATTTGTATCGGCCCAAAAAATAGGGAATTGCACGTTTAGTTTCAAATGCGAGCCGGATTTTCAAGGGCGAAGGGTTCGAACATGAAACGTGATATGGATCTTATTCGTCAAATACTGCTGAATCTCGAAGCCGCCTCCGCTGGGGCGTTGGAATTGAAATGCGTCTACGCAGGCCACGATTCCAATGAGGTGCATTACCATCGATGGCTCATCCTCGAATCCGGTCTCGCTACAGGACTCGACGCACGAACAATGGATGAGAAATACAACTATATTCTTTACGATCTCACATGGCAGGGCCATGAATTCTTGGACGCAAGTCGGGATGAGGGACGCTGGAAGCGGACCAAGGAGATTTGCAACAGGGCAAGCAGCGTGACCTTTAACGCGGTAATGGTCGTCCTCACAAATCTTGCGACGGAAGCGATTAAGAATGGTTTCCCCCGCTAAAAGCACCCGGCTTAGGTATGTCTCTTGACACTTTATATTTTACAACGGGCCGCACCGATCTATCCCCGCACGCCGACCAGATGCTTGCCCGTTTTCACCGCCGTGCGCACCAGAATTTTGAAGTCCACCGTCAACCCGCTGTGGGCGATATAGGCCAGATCCCGTTCGACGCGCTTTTTCATGTCGCAATTGCCGTGCAGTCCGTCCACCTGCGCCAAGCCCGTCAGGCCGGGCTTCACCGCCAGCCGCAGGCCGTAGTCGGCGATTTCGCGCGTCAGCCGGTCGGCCGCCCAGCAGCGCTCCGGCCGCGGACCGACCAGCGACATGTCGCCCATCGCCACGTTGAACAGTTGCGGCAGTTCGTCGAGGAAGATCGGCCGCAGCAACCGCCCGACCCAGGTGATCCGCGGATCGTTCGGGTCGGTGTGGATCGAGTGTTCCGGCTGGTTGCTCAGTTGCATCGTGCGGAATTTGTACAGCGTGAAGGTGCGCCCGCCCAGCGCCAGCCGCGGCTGTCGGAACAGCACCGGTCCGCGCGAGGTCAGCCGGATCAGGCAGGCGACGGCCAACAGGAGCGGGCTGAGCACCACCAGCAGCGCCAGCGCCAGCGTCACATCGGTCAGCCGCTTGAAAATCAGGTGGTGAAAGGGCGTGGAATTCAAGGGCGCCACCGCCAGCGATCCAATCCAGCGCGGCGCGCGCACCGTTTCCGCCGGGCGGTCGAGAACCTCCAGCACCTCCAGGCCCGTCAGCGCCGCCAGGCTCTGCGCCGCCGATCGCACCGCCGGCTGCGGGGCGCACAGAAATACCGTCTCCACCTCCCGCCGCCGCGCTTCGCTGGGCAAGTGCGTTGGTTCGCACACGGCATCGGCCGCCAGGCTGAATCCCAGCCCCGGGTGGGCGCGCAGGTAGGCGGCGATTTCCTTCGCGGCGGCGCCCGGCCCGCAGACCAGCGCCGGCTTGAAGTCCAGCCCGCGGCGCCGCAACAGGCAGACGATCAGCCGCGCCAGCGTGTGCGTGGCAAACAGGGAGGTCCACAGAAATGCCAGATGCGGGCCGATCCGGCTGAGCGGTATGCCGCCCAGATACAGCGGCAGGTCGCCGGCCGCCCAGACGATCAGCACGACCACCGAGACCCAGCCGGTGTCGCGCAGCGCCTGGCGCAGAGAGGAGATCGGCGCGCCACGCTGCGGATGGTACAGTTCCTCGCTCATCGCCGTCCACAGCACCGGGCCAAGGAGCAACAGGGCGACCATGGCGGCGTCGGCGGGACGGCCGAAGGCCGCCAGGAAGCTGGCTAAAATCAACAGAAGGTCGAAGGCAAACAGCAGTTTGCCGCGTCGCAGCGCCAGCCCGCGCCGGAGGTGTTCGTAGCGTGTCGCCCAAAACGCCACTGAAGGTTACTCCCTGATCCCGCCGTGTCTTCCACGGGTTCCCGGGACATAGACGCATGAATGTGTGCGTCTAATAGGATGGCCTGAACAGGCGGAAGCGCAAGCTGCCGGGGGCGGGTATCGGCCCGCCGGGATGGGGGTAGGATATTTCCATGCAGCCGGCCGTGCTCGCCATCCTAGTCGCGTACAACTCGGCGCCGGTTTTGCCGGCGTGCTTGGCTTCGTTGCAGGCGCAACAGGGCGTGGTGCTGCATGTGGTGGTGGTGGACAACGCTTCCCCGGACGATTCGGCCGCGCTGGCCGCCGCCGCCGGCGTGCAGGTGGTGCGCAGCGGCGTCAACGAGGGTTTCGCCAAAGGCTGCAACCGCGGCTGGCACGCGGCCCGCAGCGGCGCCGGACCCCGTTTTGCACCGACTCATGTTCTGTTCGTCAACCCCGACGTGCGGATCGATGCGCCGGGGCTGCTGCGCGAACTGGCCGATCGGCTGGCGGCGCGGCCGGATGCCGCCATGGTCACTCCCCGGCTGGTGCGTGAGGACGGTTCGATGGATCTCGCCTGCAGGCGCGATTTTCCCACTTTCTGGAACGGCCTCGGCCGCGCCAGCGGCCTCGCCAACTGCCCCGGGTTGCGACGCCTGTTCGGCGGCTACAACCTGCGCTGGCGCAATCCGCATGGCAGCTACCCCGTCCCCTGCATCACCGGCGCGTTCATGTTTTGCAGCGAGGAGTTCATCGCCGCCACCGGTGGCTTTGACGAGCGTTTCTTCATGTACCTCGAGGACGTTGAACTTTGCTGGCAGGCGCGCGAGCGCGGCCGCGCCGTTTGGTTTTTCGGCGATCTGACCGCCGTGCACGCCAAGGGCCACGCTTCGCGCATTGCCTCCGACGCCATGCTGGCGGCGCTGTTTCATTCCACGCGCCAGTGGTTCGACCTGCGCGTTTTCCCGTCGATGGGGCCGCTGCGCCGCGCCGTCACGCGCGCCGGCCTGTGGGCCTGGGAGCGGCTGGTCCGAGTCCGCAACCGCCTGCGCCGAAGGAAATCCGCGCAGCCATGAGCACCCCTGAACCCCCGCCCCCTGTTCCGCCCGATCCGCCCGATCCGCCCGATTCGGGCGATCTGACCGGCCCACACGGTCCTGCCGAGTCCCGCTCCGCGGTGGGCTCGGATTCTGGCCACGCGCATGCCCCCGGCCAACACCATTCTCATGTTCATGCTCATGATCATGCTCACGGCGAAGACCACGACCCTGAGGCCTGCATGGTCGACGCCATGGAAGAGCAGATCATGGCCGAGATCGCCGCGCAGATCGCCGCCGGCAACGCGGTAGCCTGCCCGCTGCCCACCGAGGCGACCGACTTCCTGTATTGGCCGTGGATCTGGCGCGGCGCGCAGGTGCTGCTGCTCACGGCGCTGGCCTGGCAGTTTTGGCCAGCGGCCGAAAAAATCAGCCGTGTGCTGCTGTACCTGGCCGCCGCCGCCACCCTGGTGGGCACCTTCGTGCAGGTGCAAAAAAATTCCAGCGCTTCCCCCGAAGGCGGCGGCTGGTGGCGGCGTTGGCATGCGGCGGTGCGGCAATATCCGGAACGTTTCAGCGGCCCCCTGTGGCTGGCGACCGGATTGCTGGCCGGCGCCGGGTTCTACATCGCCTCGCGCGGCATCGATCCCGGTCGGTCGCTCAACGCCTTCGTCGAGAAATTCGACGCCTTGCTCATCGTTCTGCTGAGCTTCGTCCATTTCCGCTTCACCGTCGCTCGACGGCAGCCTTTCTGGCTGATGGGCCTCTTGGCCGAAAGCTGGCTGATCGGGCTGAGCGCCATTGGTGTGCTGCTCCTGAGCGTCTACCTCGCGCGTTTCGGTTGGGGCGCCCTGCTGCGCGGCGGCGCGCACGGGCCGCTCACTGGCTGGAGCATGGGCTACGGCACTGCCTTTTCCCACTGGATGGTCCTGGCCGGATTGCTGGCCGCCGGCCGCGCCGCCGCCGATCCCCTGTTCCGCACCGCCGCCGCCGATCCGGTGATCGCCGCGGCCACCGGGCTCACTGCTCCCGCGAGCGCAACCTTGCCGGGCGAGCCATCCCACCC
>JBOHNC010000163.1:0-4275 GCA_050730415.1 Planctomycetota bacterium | reverse complement strand
GTTTTCGCGGCGTGGACTTCACGCACGGCTCCCGGTAGATGAAAAGAACCCGCTCGCGGCGGCGATCGCACCGACGCGCGGCCGACAGGCCGATCGCCGCTTCATTTTACCGGCGACGGCGCAGCGGAGGCACGATTCTCCCGGCTGCCGTCGCGAATTGCAAGGAAAAATGAGGACCCAACCGGAACCCGGCGGTCTACAAAAGGTCTTTCACCGTGTCCCGCTCGCTGCGCAGTTCCGCCAGCGTTTTTTCGAACAGCGGTTTGCAGAAGGCATCCAGTTCGACGCCCGCCACGATCTGGTAGCCGCCCTGGCCGTCGGCGCGCACGGGGAAACTGAACATCAACCCTTTGTCCACGCCGTAGCTGCCGTCCGATTCAACCACCGCGCTGAACCACTGGCCTTCCGGCGTTTTGGTGGTCATCGACCGGACATGGTTGATCGCGGCGTTCGCGGCGCTGGCGGCGGAACTCAGCCCGCGCGCCTCGATCACCGCCTTGCCGCGGCCGGCCACGGTCTTCAGGAACTCCCCTTGCAGCCAGCCGTCGTCGTTGATCGCCGCGCGCGCCGGCTTGCCGTTGATTTTCGCGTTGGCGTAGTCGGCCACCATGGTGTCCGAGTGATTGCCCCAGATCGTCACGTTGGTCACGGTGCCGTTCGGCACGCCGGCCTTCTTGGCCAACTGCGAAGTGGCCCGGTTCTGATCCAGCCGCGTCATCGCGCTGAAGCGGCCCGCCGGCAGACCCTTGGCGTGCGACCGCGCGATCAGCGAATTGGTGTTGGCCGGATTGGCGACCACCAGGCAGCGCACATCCTTGGCGCCGTGCTGCGCGATGTTGGCGCCCTGCGACGTGAAGATCGGGCCGTTGGCCTTGAGCAGGTCGGCGCGGTTCATTTCCTTGGTGCGCGGCCGGCCGCCGACCAGGATTACCCAGTTCACATCCTTGAAGGCGACTTTCTCGTCGCTGGTTTCGACGATGCCCGCCAAGGTCGGGAAGGCGCAGTCTTCCAATTCCATCGCCACGCCGTGCAGCCCGGCCAGCACTTTTTCGACCGGCACTTCCAAAAGATGCAGAATCACCGGCTGGTCGGGGCCGAACAGTTCGCCGCTGGCGATGCGCGGGACCAGGGCGTAGCCGATCTGGCCGGCAGCGCCGCTCACCGCGACGCGAATGGGTGCTTTCATGGCAGATTCCTTTCCAGGGAACATGGAGGGCTCATTCAAGGCTCTCCATTTTGCAACGGTTTCAGGTTCCTGCAATTTGGCCGGAACGAAATGGAATGCGCAGGCGCAACGCGCCCGCCGCAGCGGTTGCTCCGGTCAAGCCGGCCGCGCGCGTGCAGGCAAATCCCCGCGCCGCGAGATAATCAAGGGCAGCCGGGCGCGTTGCCGGCACAGGAGGATTCAACATGAAGGTCATCGCCGATTTTTGCGTCGTCCCGCTGGGCGTGGGCGTGTCGGTCTCGAAGTACGTCGCCGCCTGCGAGCGCATTTTCGCCCGCGCCGGTTTGAAGACCCATCTGCACGCCTACGGCACGAATTTGGAAGGCGACTGGGACGCGGTGTTCAAGGCCATCAAGCAGTGCCACCGCAAGCTTCACGCCATGGGCGCGCCGCGCATCACCTCGACGCTGCGTTTCGGCACGCGCACCGACCGCACACAAACCATGGCCGACAAGGTTGCCAGCGTGGAGAAGAAATTGGCCACAAAGGGCACAAAAACCACAAAGTGAAGAGAAGATTTTCGGCCACAAAAAAGCACACATGACACAAAATGGGATGGGAAACAGCAGAAGACCATCAACGCCACCGATTCGCGGCATACCAATTCTGACTTTTGATTCGGCCCTTCATCCTTCAGGATTCCAGATTCAGGATTCAGGATTCAGAATTGTCTTCCTCTTCCCTTCATCCCGCATCCGTCAGACTTCAGCTTTGGTTTGGGCTTCAGCCGCCGGCGCCGGTATAGTGGTGGGTGCCAAGTTTGAAGACGCCGACGCCCAGCGCCATGCAGGCCAGGCCGACCAGCGGAGTGAGCAGCGCGTAGTTGCTGTATTCGCCGGCCTGCATGAAAAAGGCGGCCGGGAAAAAGCCGATGAAGGCCACCGGCAGAATCCAGGTCAGCACCACCTGGAAGAATTTGTTATAGATTTTGAGCGGCCAACGGCCGAACTGCGCCAGGTTGTAGACCGGCGGCAAGATACCGATTTCCGCTTCGAACCAGAACGCCAGCGCCGACAGCGCGGTGAAGATGCCGATCAGGGTCATCGCGCCGCCGACCGCAAAACCGCCCAACAGCACCAGGTTGCGGATGGTGAAGTGAAAACCGACCCCGTCGGCGCTGTACCAGATCACGCCGAAACCCAGGAAGAGGTCGGGCACGGAGGTCATGTCGATGGCTTCGATCAGAATCTGGAAAATCGGGTTGAGCGGCCGCACCAGTACGCGGTCGTATTCGCCCTTGACGATATATTTGTCGGCGAAGCGATAGATGTTGAAACTGAAAACGCTGAAAAGCGCCATCGACAGAAAGGACACGCCGTAAATAAAGAGCACCTGCCATTTGCTGTACAGCAGTTGGCTGGCGTCCTGGTGCAGATCGTGGACGTTGTTGAACATGACCCACAGCGTGATCAGCCCCGCGCCGTGCGCGCACAGGCTGGCGATGACTTCGGCCAGAAAGTCCACGCGGAATTCCAGATGCGAGACCACCGCGCGGGCGATGAAAGAAAAGAAGACGCGGATGTGCAGGCGGAACCGGTGCAGCCAGGAATGGGCGTGAATGGTGACCGGCAATGCCGCGGGATCGGAGGTGGGTGCGGGGGTGCTCATGGGGCGGCGGGCGTCTTTCGGGCGCCGCCGGCGGCCGGCGACGGGGTGGGTGCGGGCATGGCCGGGTTGGCGGAGCCCGGTTGGCGCTGGGCCGGCGCCGGCGGGGACGACCCGGCGCTGGGCGGCGCATCGAACAGCACTTTGGTCACGTAGATGACATCCTTGGCCGGGACCTTGTTGTCGCCGTGTTCGTCCTTGTGCAGGAAGTAGCGGTGCTGCTTGCCGGCGGCGTCGGTCAGGTAGAACACCGTGCCCAGGACGTAGCCGGTGAGCACCGTTCCGTCGCGGTAGGTGAAACGGATCTGGTAGCGGCGATCGACGTACCAGTTGCCGGTGTAGATTTTCTCGTCGTTGCCGCCTTCTTTGAAGGACCATTCTTTGTCGATCTTCTCGAATTCCGGCCGGACTTCGAACTGGGCGAGGCCGTCGAAGGAGATGTCGTGGTAGCGGTTGGTGTCGATCTCGAGCAGGCGGAGGGTGGTGCCTTCGGTCAAGGCCAATTGGCCGTGGAGGGAGGTGCCGTCGGACAGATGGACGGTGCCGGTGCAGACCGGGCCGGCTTGGTGGGAGTCGAAGGGCGAAATGGCCGGCGGCGCGATGGTGGTGACGCCGGCATCGGGCGCTGGAGTGGGTGCGGGCGCGGACGGCTTGGAGGACGGACCAGGAGCGGTGGGGGGCGTGGCGGGCGGAGCGGGGGCGGGAGCGGGGGCGGGGGTTGGTTTGCGGGGCGGGGCGGGGGGGGTGGTTGGGGGAGCGTCGGCGGCGACCAAATCCGGCGCGGTGGCCAGCGGCAGGGGCAGCGCGGCCAGGCAGAGGACGGCAACCAAACGAACAAACAGGGCGGTCATGCGGACTCTCACGGGGCCGGCTGCAAAACCCGGCGTCAGGTCGATATTGTACTCGAATCGACCGGTCCATGGGACGGGGGGCGGGGGACAGGGGCTCAGGCCATTAACCAAACGAAGCTACCGTATGTTAGGTTACCTGCGGCATGGAATGGGAAGGGCGGTTGGTTCGGAGGGGGCCGGTTGGGCTGAGGGAGGGCTGGGGGCGGGTGGCTTTTACAAAACGAAGCTACCGTATGTTATGCTACTAAAACTGGAGGGCTTGGAGGCCGGGTGGGGGCGGTTTTACGAAACGAACCCATATATGCATATTATGCGCATATGCATTGCACATGTGCAAGGCTCGGCGATCAATCAAATTCGTTGAATGCACGGAGCTATCGAACCGCCGGCTCGCTGGCCGGCGGGGCGGGCGGTGCGGGCGGGGCGGGCGCTGGTTCGGTCGGCGCGGCTGGTTCGGGGACTCGGGTGGAATACCAATCGTAGGTGGGCAGGGTGCGGCCGTCTTCGAAGTGGATGCCGAGCTTGTTGGCGGGGCAGCCGTCTTCGGTTTGCGGCGCGCGGACCGCGATCGAATCGATGCCGAGGTTCACGACC
>JBOHNC010000162.1:0-2346 GCA_050730415.1 Planctomycetota bacterium | reverse complement strand
CCCCCCCCCCCCCCCCCCCCCGACCCTCCCCAAAGGTTCTTCCGCGCGAGCCAAAACGATCATGATCTCGCCGCCGTTCCATCGCGCGGTACCACGCCCAACGTTCAACAATGGGGATGCATTTCGTTCCGTCGCATGCGAAGATTCCGCGCGAAAAAAAGGAATGAGCGAATCCCCGTTTCCGACCGCGCCGGCGGTCAAGCGACCACGCACCCGTTGTGCATCTGCTACGGCAGAGTGGGCACCAGTTGCAGTTCCAATCGCACCCCGCCGCGGCCGCCTTTTCCGCCTGCATCCACCGGCAGCGTGATCCGGTAGTCCGGCTCGTCGTGCCCAACCTTCAGCACCAGCCCGTTGCCCAGCGCGGTGTAGTCGTTCACCGCCAGCTTCGCGAAATACGGCGTGATGTCGAACACGATGTCGTCCGGCGTGCCGCCGGCCGCGCTCAGGTCTCCTTCCCGGCCGACAAACGGTACGGTCGTGTCGTCGGGGTAGGCGCCGGAGGCCGACCAGCGGCGGTCCTCGGCGGTGTTGGCGAATTCCCAGGTCACGAAGCTGGGGTTGAATTCGGTGTCGAGCGGCTTGAGCACCAGCAACTGATCGAGCTTGGCCGGCGGCTGGTTGGGCCCGGTCGCCAGGGAGCTGTCCATGCTGAGGCCCTTCAGCCGCAGAAAGGCGTGTTTGACCGCCATCCCCGGCGGCACCTTCACGCCGTCAAACCGGATCAGCACCCGCCGCGTCCCGCCGCTGGCGCCCACCACCAACTGGCCTTCCGGCGTGTCGGCGTCCTTGCGCTGGTTCAGTTGCACCAGTTTCAAGCCCTTGAACGTCGCATCGGGGTGGCGCCCGGTTTCGAACCACACCAGTTCGCCGCCATGGTCCTGTTGCACCAGCGCCTCCGCGTCGGCGATCGCCGCACGGCCGTCGGGCGACAGGAAAATCAGCGGCGCGGGATAGCGCAGGCGGAAGTCGTCGTAGGTTTTCAGCGCGTACATTGCCGGGAGCACTTCCTGCGCGCCGGTGGCGGTCTTGAGCGCCTTCACCAGCGCCTCGCCCTCGGCTTCGCTTTCCAGTTTCAACCGCACTTCGAACAGCCGCTGCCAGGGCGCGGTGTCCACCGACAGATCGGCCGCGCGCACCTCGCCGTTGGCCAGACCCACCGCCGTCAGCGCGCCGGCGAGTTGATCGTCGACCGCTGCGGCCGCGGCGTCGGCCGGTGGCTGCGAACGCACCAGTGCCAGCAGCGAGAGCGCCTGCGCCATGCGGAAATTCACGCGGTGTTCCATCCCATCCGGCGCCTGCAGCATGAAGCCGTCGGCGTTCACCCACGGCTGAATCGTGCCTTCCACCGTTTCTAAGTGGCTGATGCTGCCCGCCGTTCCCGGCACGCCCACGCCGCCCACGCGCACCGTCACCTGGCAGGTCACCTTGGCGTCGGCAAGCTGCTTGAGCTTCCTCACCAGGTCGGTCTTGAAATCGCCGGCCAGATAAGCCGCCGCCGCCACGACATCTTTTTCCGTCTGCGGCCCGATCGTCGTCCACACGCCGGCCCGGTCGGCCGCCGCGATCATCTCCTGCGCGCCGAGAAAATTCCATTGCCTCAGCCGTTGGTCGAAATTCTGCAGATACGGCCCCGCGGCGTAGACCGCCTTCAGCGCCGGCGCCCGCTGCGCAAAGTCCTCGTTCTGCTGCGCCGCGGCCAGTTGCTGTTCGAGCGCCAGTGCGGTCGCCTGCGTGGCCGGATCGGTGAAGCCTGCCAGCGTTTTCACCACCGCCGCCGCCTTGGTCAGATCGGCGCCGTTCAGGCAGCTCGAAAAAATCAGCGGCCCCTGCGCCTTCAGGTCTTCGGCGACGGTGTCGAGCTTGCCCTGCAAGGCATTGGCCAGTTTGGTTTGCAGCGCCGCCGCGTCCGGCCAGCGCGTCGCCGCGATTTTTTTCAGGTCGCTCAGGTCCCCCGCCGCCGCCCAGTACCCGGTGTAGGTGGCGCGCGCCACGCCGCGCTGGTAGATCGTGTCCAACTCCACCTGGCAGGCGCGGTCGTCCGCTTCGTTCAGATCGCTCAGCTTCAGCCGCGCCATGGCCGCCGCCGCGGTGTCGGGGTAGAAGTCCAAAATGTTGCGGTACAGTTGCTCGGCCGCGTTCGGCGCTTTGTCGTAGACTTCGTCGGCGCTGGCCAGCAGCGCTTTGGCGTGGCTTTCGTCGTCGGCCGCCTTGGCGCTGGCGCTCGCCGACACCCCCGCGCCCACCCCCGCTCCCGTGCCCGTCCCCGCTGCGGCCTGACCGGATGCCGGGGTCGGCGTGCCGCCGGGCTGCGGCGCAGCCGTCGCGCCGCCGGGCGGTACAACC
>JBOHNC010000161.1:0-3401 GCA_050730415.1 Planctomycetota bacterium | reverse complement strand
CGGTGAAGACGTGAACTTGGGTGGCTGAAGACAGGGGCGCTGGAGACATCTACTGCGAATCACGGGACAGCGTCCCGTGCCACAACGCCGGCGACATATCCTGGGTGGGCGAGCCGGCGATTTGCGATCGAGAAATAAAACAGGCGGGTAGGAGGAAATCCAAGAAGCCGGGCCGGAGCCCGGCGCTCCCAGGGGGGCGCTCCCGAGCGGCGCGCTAATTCTGTCCGACGGCGGCGAGCTTTGGAGCGGCGGACGTTGGCGCGGCGTCGGCCGAGGCGGCGGCCGGAGCAGCGGCCGGAGCGGCAACCGGGCTGGGCGGCGGAGCGGGGGGCGGGGTGGCGGCGCCGGTCGAGGAGCCCTTCCACGCGCCGCAGCCGAAACTCGCCAGCCACAGCTCGCCGGGATTTTTCGGATTCAGCTTCACGTCGGTCAGACTGACAAACGGCAGATCGGGGTCTTCGGTCCAGGTCGCGCCGCTGTCGAGGCTGCGGTACAACCCGCCGGGCGTCGCGGCAAACCACCATTGGCCGTCCGGGCTGCGATCGACTCCCATGCAGTTGCCCGCCCACATGCGCTTCCACGTCGCGCCGCAATCGTAGGAAACGAAAATTCCCCCGTTGGGTTCTTCGCCCTTGGCCGGGTGGTTGGTCTGCTGCACCGCTGCGGCGACGAAACCCTTGGGGCGGGTGATCAGATCGGCCACACTACCGAACGCGGCTGTTCCCGCGAGCAGCTTCCAGCGGCTTTCCTTCTCGTCGAACTTGAAAATGCCGCCCGGCTTTTTGTTCACCGTCGCGAGCAGAATCGAGCCGTCCGAAGCCTGCCTGAGCCGCCACGCGCCCACCACCGAGGGCAACCCGCGGCTGACGTTTTCGAAATGCGCGCCGTCGTCGGTCGAGCGGTACACGCCGGCTGTGTAGACGGCCACCCACAAGGTATTGAGCGCCTCGGAACGCTTGTCGATCAGGATCGAGGTCATCACTTTGTCCGGCAGGCCGCTTTTTTCGAACGGCGTCCAGGTCTTGCCGCCGTCGGCGCTGACCGCCAGCCCGCCGTTGTCGTAGGGGTCGCCGGAGGCGATATCGGCGCCGGGCAGGTTGTGGTGGCGGCTGCAGGCTTCGTACAGTCGTCCCGGCCGACGCGGATCGGGCGCGACTTCATACACCGAGTTCCGCCATTCGGGCTTGATCCCCGAATTCCACCAGCCCATGTTGTAGATCCAGGAGGCGCCGTCGTCCTCCGTCCGCCAACTGCCGACGTCGGCGAAGCAGGTGTACCATTCCTGCGGATTGTTCGGGTCGGGGATCACCTGGTAGCAGCCGGTCACCTCCAGGCCGCCGCCGTCGTAATTGAGCGGCGCAGTCTTGCGCTCGCTGTTGCAATTGTCCCCTTTGAAGCTCATCCGGGCGGTGCCCTCCGGCATTGGATGGCTGGTCGTTTCGGTCAGGCTGGCGCCGCCATCGTTGCTGCTGAAAAGGTCCCCCGACCCGGTGTACCACATGATTTCCGGGTTTTTGGGGCTGCACGCGATGCCGTAGCCGCCGTCGTGCGACCACGGGTGCGACACCAACTGCCCGCCGGCGTATTTGGTGGCCGTGTCCCAGAGCGTCCGCCAACTGCGGCCGCCGTCGGTCGATTTCCAGGCATGCTTGCCGATCGCCCAGACCACGTTGGCATCGACCCAACTGGCATTCACCGCGTTGATCAGCACGTCGCCGCCGTCGGGGCGCGCCGACATCCCGCTGCCCGACGGCTGAAAGGTTTTCCCGCCGTCCTCGCTGCGGTAGATTCCGCCGGTCTCCATCACGACGAGAATCGTCGTCTTTTTCGATTCTTTGTTGTACAGCGTGACGATGTCGCGCAGATTCCGACCCGGCAGCCCCTGCGCGCCGTATTCCTCCCACGACGCACCGGCATTGGTGGACCGGAAAAATCCGTCCGAGGTGGCCGCGTACAGCGTCCGGTTACCCGCCGGGCTGCTGCGGTCGACCGCGATCTTGCGCACGATGCCGTTGTCTTTCAGGCCCTTCGATCCGTCGGTAAAGGTGATCCCTTCATTCTCGCTGCGTTCGATTTCCATTTTGCACGGCGACAGCTTCATCCCCGATTCCAGCGTCCCGCGTCCGTTCGAGACCCACACGGCGTTGCCGTCGTCGGGATCGACGCACACATCCCAGACCGCGCACTGCGGGTACTGCATGTCCTTGGTGACCGTTTTCCAGGTCACGCCGAGGTCGTCGGAGCGGTACAGCATCGATACGGTGCCCACGAACACCACCTTCGGGTCGCGGGAGGAAAACGCCAGGCAGGGGCCGTAGGAATAGCGCATCCGCGGCAGGCACTGCCAATGACGCCCGCCGTCGCGGGTCAGGTAGATTCCGCCCATGTCGCAGGCGACCATGCCGACTTTGGGATCGAACGGACTGATGACCGGCGCGTAGATCGATCCGCCGCCGCCGAAGCCGACGCACTTCCACGGCCCGGCCGGCACCGCCGGGTAGTTCGTGCCGCTCGCGCCGCCCCCACCCCCGCCGCCGCCGGAAAATTGCTTCTCCAGCCCCGAATAGTCCGGCGCGCTCGGCGCGGCCGGTTTGGGCAGGAGCTTCAACTGCGCCTGCGCCACCGCGTCCAGGCTGTCATCCAGCTGCACCGCTTTGGCGATTTCCGACGAGGATTCCACGTTCTTGCCGTCGAGCCAGTACAGCAGCCCGGCGGTCAGATGCGCCTGCGGCGCGCAATCCATGTCGTCGGTCACCATCGCCGTGAGCAGCCCCGACAGCGTCGTCGGCGTCAACGAATCGAAGGCCATTTCCCCCGGCTGACCGTATTGGGTGTAGTGCAGCCCACGCTTTTTGTCCACGTTCACCAGTTGCACCAGCCGGGCCTGGCCGGCGATCAGCATTTCCTCGGAGTAGCTCGCGTCCGGCGCGTTCAGAATCTTCCCGATCAGGTCCACCGCTTTCTGCCGCAGGGCGGTGACCGCCTTGTTTTCCGGCGCGGGGGTGGCGGGGGGGGTGGCGGGGGTGGTTGCGGGCGGGGTGGCCGGCGGCTGCGCGCCACCGGGCGTCGGGCCCGCGCCTTCGGCGCTCCAGCCCACGCTCGCA
The DNA here is from genome assembly GCA_050730415.1 of Planctomycetota bacterium. Taxonomy (GTDB): domain Bacteria; phylum Planctomycetota; class SZUA-567; order H5-PLA8; family JBOHNC01; genus JBOHNC01. The sequence continues at coordinate 297 of JBOHNC010000161.1, read as the reverse complement.
CCCCCCAGCCAGCAGGCCAGTCCGAGCACGACGCCGAGCAGCCCCCAGCGCCCACCGATACCCCGGTGCCTGGAAACATGTAATCGTTGCTGATTCATCGCTGAGCGTCCTGCCGGTGCGCAAAGTTGAGGCGGGGGTGCGCCAAAATAGTACCATTGGGCTAGACGCAATGCTAGAGCATCTCTTGCCAAATATCACCATTAAAAACGCAAAATTTTCGGCCGGGACAGAGCTACCCCGGCAGTGGTCCAATTTTACACGAATTTTAGTTAGTCTTCTTTGATCCGGCGGGGGGGG
>JBOHNC010000160.1:0-16594 GCA_050730415.1 Planctomycetota bacterium | reverse complement strand
CGGCGGAGCCGCGCCACGACCCTCCAACCGTGGGTCATTCGACCCACGGCAAATTGCTGCGGCCCCGCCGGGGCCAAGAAAAAGATACGGAAGCGAGGATTTCTACCGAGGCGGCGGGGGGCTCAGTGGAACATCGGCGGCACGGCCGGCTGGGGCGCGGGCGCGGCGGGGGCAGCGGGCGGGGCAGGCTGAGCAGGCTGAGTGGGTTGGGCGGGTGCCACCGGCGTGGGCGAGGCGTTGGGCGAGGCATTGGGCGAGGCATTGGGCGAGGCATTGGGCGAGGCGGGCGCGGCGGTTGAGCCGGCCGTTTGGCCGGAGGCCTGTTGATCGGCGACCATCTGTTCTTCCATGTGTTGCGCCAGGCCTTCGGGCACGACCATCCGGTATTTTTCGATGAGTGCCGGCACTGCCACCGGCTGGCCGGTCACCAGCCCCAACTGATCGACCAGGCTCTTGTAGGACTGGATGCTCTGCACCAGCCCGGTTTCGGCCAACTGCAACTGTTGTTCGGACTGAATGAATGCGAAGGAGTCGAGCGTGCCGTTGTTGAGTTCGACCAGCGTGCCTTGGAAGGCGAAGCGGGTTTGCTCCACTGCCTCCGCCTGGCTGTAGATGCTCAGTTCGGCCTGGCGCAGGTCGCGCAGCACGTTGCGGACGCTGTTCTGGACCGACTGCCGGTCGGCAATCCAGGTCCAGTAGGATTGCTCGACGCCGAGCCGGGCGGACTCGACGGCGGCACGGTCGGCGCGGCGGCCGAGCGGGAAGTTCAGATTGACGCCGACCGACCAGTCGTCCTGGTTCATGCGCAGCGCGCGGTCGAATTCGCCGTCGGTGGCGCTGCGGTTGTAGGAGCCGGTCAGGGCGAGGTTGGGGCGGTCGTTGTCGACGGCGACCTGGTAGTCCAGGTAGCTGATTTCAAACCGCAGCGCCGCCGATTGCAACGTCAGGCTGCGCGCGAAGGCGGTTTCCAGTTCGCGGGCGTAGTTCAGTTCTTTGGCCTGAAACAGCAGTTGGGTCGAGGTCACCACGGCAGGCGGTTCCTGTCCCGGCGGCAGCTTGGGATCGGGCTTGCCGGGGGCGAGTTGTTCGAGCAGCACGCGATGGTGCGCGTCGTCGATCACCAGGCGGTTGGTCGGCCCGGCCGAGGCCACGCCCGCGCCTGCTCCCGCGCCTGCTCCCGCGCCTGCGCCTGCTCCGCCCGCGCCCGCCCCGCCGTTGTCCGGCTCGGCGGAGGAAATGCTCGGCAGTTCGCCTTTGATTGTCAGCGCGCGGTCGAGCGGCAGGTTGAGCAACTCCTTCAGCGAATCCAACTGCCCGGCGAGGCTGCGCTGGCCCTGGATCAGCGCCAGTTCGCTGTTGGCCAGTTGGACCTCGGCATTGCGCACGTCCAGCAGGGAAATGGCGCCTTCATGTTTGCGCGCGCGGCTGGCGGTGAGAAAGACGCGCGCGCGCGCCACCGCGCTGCGGTCCACCTCCACTTCCTGCTCCAGCGTCTGCGTCTGCGTGAAGGCGGTTCGCACGTTGTAGGCGAGCTGCTGGACTTTGGCCATCAGGTCGTCGGTGGCGATGTGACGGTTGTACAGCGCGGTGGTCAGGTTCGATTCGGTCACCAGTTCCCCGGCGTTTTTCCAGAGGGGCTGGGTGTAGGACAGACCGGTGTTGGCCGACTGGCTGTCGGCGCTGCCGGGCGCATTGCCATTGTTGGAGTAGCCCGCGCTGGCCTTCCAGGTGCCGCCGAGCGCCGTTTCCTTGGACAGCGAGGCCGAGGAGCTTTCGGTGTGGGTCGGCGCCAGGTCGACCACGGCCGAATGGGTGTAGCTGAGCGACAGGTTGGGATCGAAGGCGGCCTCGGCCTGGGTGACGGCCAGGTCGGAAGAGGCGTTGGACAGGTGCTGCTGGATCAGGTCGAGGTTGTTGCGCAGGGCCAGGGACACCGCGTCATCGACCGAAAGTGCGATCGCCGGGGTGCGTTCGAGCACCGGGTCGATCCAGACGTAGTGGTGCTCCATTTGACTGTCGTCGTTGGCGCCGGCTGCGGCGGGAGCGGCGGGCGTGCCTGGCGCGCTCGGAGAGACAGGCGCGCCCGGTGAGACAGGCGCGCTCGGTGAAGCCGGCGCGCGGGCTGGAGCCGGCGCGCTGGCTGGAGCCGGCGCGGGCAGCACGGCCGAAGGCGGCGGCGGCGGTGGCGGCGCCGGTGCGGGCGCCGGGGCTTCGGCAGCGCCGAGGCCATGCAGGACCAGCCAGCACAGCGACCCGGCCAGGAACGATTTTACATTTTGAAACCGCGGAACTCCGCCCGAACCCTTCATGAATCGGAACTTCTCCCGGACTCGGTGGTGGTGTAGGAGAAAACCGCGAGTAATTCGGCTTCCTCGGGCGTGGTTCGAAGCGGGAGCAGTTGCAGCAGGGATTTTTCGGCGTGTTCGGCCAGCAGGTTGGCGATTTTCTGGGGGAGTTCTTCGCGCGCCGAGCGCACCTCGATCACCTCGAAATGGGTGGTCTGTTCGGCCGAGGCCTGCGGGGCTTCCATCCGGTTGACTTCGTACAGGGCGCGGTCGAGCACCCCCAGTTTGCTCAGGAACAGCTCATCCATCTGCCCCAACATCAGGTTGAAGGTGTCGCGGCCGGTGATTTCCGCCCGCAACTGGCGTTCGTTGGTGAGCACGAACTGGGCCATGCGCTGGCACAGGCTTTTGCGCAGTTCGGTCAGAATCCCGAGCGATTTGCGGTTGCCGGATGGTTCGGGCGGCGGAGTCGCCGGGCCCTGGTTGCTCAACGCTGCTCTCCCTGGCACTCCACTGGAGCGCGCACTCAGGCGATGGATGGAGGCAAAATAACCCCACCAGAATAACCGATGGCTGGGGGGTGGCCGTCACCGCAGAAGCAGATTTTCAGCCGACCCGCCGGCTGTCCCGGCGCAGTTTGATCTGTTCCATCTGCCAGTCCTGTAGCTGGCGGGGGGTCAGCGGCGGCATGCCGGGGCGGCCGTGGCACTTTTTATATTTTTTGCCCGAATTGCACGGGCAGCGGTCGTTGGGGCGCGGTTCGGGCACATCGGAGTGGCTGAGTGTCTCGACCGCCCGTACCGAGGCCCCGCCATGTTCGGCGGCAGCGTTCATTTCCGCCCGCGTCACCGGCGCCGGCTGGTCGAGGTCGGCGGTGACCGAGAACCCGGAGGTTTCGGTGTGGGTGGTCGTGATGTTGGTGAAGGATTCCTCGAGCTTGATATCGAGCGCCTCCTCCTGCTGGATCAGCGGCATGTGGAAGATCAGCTCGGTGGCCTCTTTTTTCATCGCGATCATCATGTTGACGAACAGCTCGGAGGCTTCGCGCTTGTATTCGAACTTCGGATCGCGCTGCGCGACCTGGCGGAAGTGAATGCCTTCGCGCAACGCGTCGAGGTTGCGCAGGTGTTCCTTCCAATGGTTGTCCATGATTTCGAGCATGAGCAGCCGCTGCATCAGGTTGAGTCGTTTTTCGGCGCGGGTTTCGGACCAGGCGCCGGTTTCGGGATCGCGGGTCGCGCCCTCGGCCGGCAACTGCTCCTCGCCCAATTCCTCCTCGCGGCGGTTGTATTCGGCCATCACCGCCGCTTCGACGATCGGCTGGGCTTTCTCGAGCAATTCGGCTTCGATCTGCTTCGGGTCGAACTGAATGTTGAACTGCTTTTCCAGCCAGGCGGCCAGCTTCAGCGCGCGGACCTTGTTGATGTCCAGCGTCCCGAAGTGCTCGTTGATCGCCGAAATCAGGTTGGAGGGGAGGTCGGCGCGCGGGACGCGCTTGAGGGCCGCGGCATCGATGGTTAATTCGAATTGCCGCCGCACCGCTTCGACCAGCGCGGCGTAGTCGACGCCCGGGTGGCCGTCGGCATTCTCGTCGTCGTCGTCAGCGGCGCCGGGTTTGGCGGTCTTCGCGGCGCCAGATTTTTTTTCGCTTCCGGCCGGCTTGGCGGCGGCATCTGCGGCCGGGCCGGTCTTGGCGACGGCCCCGGTGGCAGGCTTGGCGGTGGTGCCCGGAGCCGCATCGGCCGGCTTGTCTGGTGCGCCGTCGGCCGGCGCGGCGCCCTCGGCCTCGGCTGCTTCGGCTGCCTCGGCCGCTTTGGCGGCTTCGGCGGCGGCTTCCGGCGTCGGGCCTTCGCCCGGGTCGCGGGTTTCGTCGTAGACCGCTTCGAGTTTGGTCGGATCGAATTCATCGTCGACGGTGAGCGGCGCGTAGCGCGAAATCAGTTGCTCCACGGCGAATTCGACTTCGATTTCGCTGGGGAAGCTTTCGACCCAGATTTTGCCCACGTTCAGGGCGATGATGTCTTCGATCCACTGCGTCATCGTTTCGCGCACCTGAACGCCTTCGAGCACGTCCTGGCGGATCTTGTAGATCAGCTTGCGCATGTCATTGGAGATTTCATCGTATTCGAGCAGGCGCTTGCGGACGGCGAAGTTGCGCTCCTCGACGCGGCGCTGGGCGGTTTCGATCCGGCCGGAGACGAAGCGGGTTTCGAGGGCGGTGTCTTTTTCCAGCCCGAGGCGCTTGAAGGTCTTGCGCACCCAGTCGCGGGCGAAGATGCGCATGAGGTCGTCGTCGAGGCACAGGAAGAACCGGCTCGACCCCGGATCGCCCTGGCGGCCGGCGCGGCCGCGCCACTGATTGTCGATGCGGCGGGCTTCGTGGCGTTCGGTCCCGATGATGTGCAACCCGCCCAGCTCGCGCACCGAATGGCAGAGCTTCAGATCGGGCATCTTCAGCGTTTTCCAGAAGCCGTGGAGTTCCTCCTGGATTTTTTCCAGCGGCGTGTCGCGCGGGAAATCCTTGTCGAGGAACTCCTTGGCCCAGGTGTGCGCCAGTTGGAATTCCAGTTTTTCCTTGGGCCAGTCGGCCTGGGCCTCGGCCGGCGCCAGGCCGTGTTTTTTCCAATATTCGAGCAGGTCTTCGGTGGAGAAGTTCTGCAGCAGGATGTCGGTGCCGCGGCCGGCCATGTTGGTGGCGACGGTGATCGCGCCGAGCTTGCCCGCTTGGGCCACGATGGCCGCTTCGCGCTGGTGGTTTTTGGCGTTGAGCACCTCGTATTGGTTTTTCAACCCGCCGAGGTCCAGCTTGTTCGACAGGATTTCCGACTTTTCAACCGAGGTCGTCCCGACCAGCACCGGCCGGCCGAGCTTGGTATAGAACTTGATTTCGTCGACGATCGCCGCCAGCTTGTAGTCGGTCTCGGCGTAGATGATGTCGGGGAAGCTGGTGCGCTTGAGCGGCCGGTTGGGCGGGATGGAGATGCACTCGAGTTTGTACACCTTGCCGAATTCGTTGGCCTCGGTCATCGCCGTGCCGGTCATGCCGGAGAGCTTGCGGTACAGCAGCGCGAAGTTCTGGAGGGTGACGGTGGCGAGGGTCTGGCTTTCGCCTTCGATTTCGATTTTTTCGCCGCGCAGGATTTCCTTGGCTTCGACCGCCTGGTGCAGCCCGTCCGACCAGCGCCGTCCGTGCATCAGACGGCCGGTGGAGGTGTCGACGATTACCACGCCGGTGCGCTGATCGCGGTCGAGGGTGACTTCGTATTTCTCGCCGCGCAGGTAGAGTTCCTTGGCCTTGAGCGCGTTGTCGATCAGGTGCGGCCAGATGCGGTAGCGCGGGTGGTAGTAGCTTTCGCCCGCCTGGAGAATCCGTTCGCGGGTCAGGAAGGCTTCGGCGGCGCGGATGCCGATCGGGGTCATCGCGCAGGTGTGGTCCTTTTCGTCGACGATGTAGTCGCCGACGGTCGGCTGGGCGCCATGGTCGCCTTCCAACTGCAATTTGGTGATCCGGTCGACTTCCTCTTCAGGCACCGGCTTCATGCTCTCGGCCATCCGCGCGGCGATGACGTAGCGGTTGATCAGCCGCCGGTCGTGGCCGCCGGAGATGATCAGCGGGGTGCGCGCTTCGTCGATCAGGATCGAGTCCACTTCGTCGATGATCACGAAGTTGCGAACTTTCTGGACCTGGTCGGCGGGGTCGAGCTTCATGTTGTCGCGGAGGTAGTCGAAGCCGAATTCGCTGGCCGTGCCGTAGGTGATGTCGCAGGCATACTGGCGGTGGCGATCGGGCGAATCCATCTGCGACTGGATCGCGCCGACGGTCAGGCCGAGCAGGCTGAAGATTTTGGCCACGTGCGCGGCGTCGCGCTTGGCGAGGTAGTCGTTGACGGTGATGACGTGGGTGTGGGAGTATTCGCCTTCCTTGCGCGGCAGGGCGTTCAGGTAGCTGGGCAGAGTGGCGACCAGCGTTTTGCCTTCGCCGGTGATCATTTCGGAGATCATGCCTTTGTGCAGCACCATGCCGCCGATGAGCTGCACGTCGTAGTGGCGCATGCCCAGCGCGCGTTTGGCGGCTTCGCGGACCGTCGCGAAGGCGTCGCAGAGGATTTCATCCATCACTTTTTTGTAGGCGATGTAGAGGTTATCGGGCGTGGCCTTGGGCAGAGCCTCGCGGACCTGGTCGAAGCGGGCGCGGAATTCGGCGGTCTTGGCCAGCAACTGCGCGTCGTTCAGCTTCGCGTAGTAGGGTTCGATTTTGTTGATATGGGTGACGAACGGGTTCAGCGACTTGATGACCTTATCCGACGGCGTGCCGAAGATGCGGCCGAGCGTGTCGCCAACCATTTTGCCTAGTTTTTCGGTGAACGTCATGCGGGTACCCTGCGATCTCCAGCCCGAAAAGGCCAGATTATATCCTGATTCGCCCGCTGGCCGGACGAAAAACGGCGCGCTGCACCGGCACCGGCCGGCGGCGGAGTTGGAGCGAGGGGAGGTTCGAAACAGTCCGGCGGCTGCAAGCCTTCGCCGGCCCGGAGGTTACTCGTACAGGTCCGGGGTGCGTTTGAGGTCGGGAATGAGCGTGAGGTCGAGGTCCTTACCGTCGCGCTGGACCGTGATCGGATATTTCTCTCCGATTTGCAGCTTGGTGTATGCACGGATCCAGTCCTCCTGAGAATGCAGCTCGACACCGTTAATTTTCTTCAGCACGTCGCCCACCTTCAAGCCCGACAGGTCGGCCGACTGGCCTTTTTTGATGGCCTTGATGGTGATCGCCGCCAAGCGGGCCGCTTCCGGCGAGCCGTCGCCCGCGGGTGGCGGCAGGGTCAATCCCAAGGTTTTGCGAATCGGAATGTCCGGGTTCATGTTTTCGATCGGCAGGTCGCTCAGGTGCACCGACAGGTCTTTTTTGACCGCCACACCGGTGTCGTCGATCCGCCGGACCTGCACGGTGATGGTCTGCCCGGGCGGGAGATTGGCCAGGATGCCGTAGTAGCGGTTGGCCACTTCCAGCGGATGTCCGGCGATCTGGGTGATTACGTCGTTGGGCTGGAAGCCGGCTTTTTCGGCGTCGGAATCGGCATCGACCCGGTGGACCACGAATTCCCGTTCGGTTTCGGAGGCAATCCTCAGCGTTTCCAGGCCCTGGATCTGGGAGCGAAAGACGTAGAATCCGCCGGCTTTCTTCAAGGCCTCCAGCGAAGCGGCGATCTGGTTGGAGGGGATCGCGTAGCCGATGCCGCTGTTGGCGCGCACGCCGAAGCGGCTGGCGATCCGGCCGTTGATTCCGACCACGTCGCCCGCCAGCGTGACCAGCGGGCCGCCGGAGTTGCCGGGGTTGAGCGCCACGTCGGTCATGATCGCGTCCGAGTAGTTGGCCTGGTAGCGGTGCAGGCTGCTGACCACGCCGAAGGTTACTGTGGGCACGTCATCGAGATCGCCCAGCCCGAAGGGGTTGCCGACGGCCATCACGGTCTGGCCGACTTCCAGCTTGTCGGAGTCCCCCAGGTTCAGCCAGTGCAGGTCCTTGGGCGGATCGTCGAACTTCAGCAGGGTGAAGTCCGACACCGGATCGGTGCCGGTGACGTGGGCTTTGTAGCTGACGCCGTTGGTCATCCGCACCCGCCAGTCGCGGCGCTCACCGGCGACGTGGTCGTTGGTGATGATGTAGCCGTCGGGGGAAATCACCACGCCCGATCCGCCGCCGATGAAACAGTAGGCCTTGGTGACTTTTTCGATCAGGGCGCGGCGGTCTTTTTCGATCTGCTCGGCCTGTGCGACCACATCCGGCGTTGTGGCGACGATCGGTTGGGTGGCGTCTGCGTCGGCGGCGGCGAGGGCCGGTGCGGCCACCACGGCGGTCAGCCCCAGCGTGGAGGCCACGGTGAAGGCGGCGGTCAGCGAAACGAGCAGGCGGCGGTTCATGGCGACGGACTCCTACTTGTTTTCGGGCTGAGCGGGCGGGGCGGGCGGAACGGGTTGCGCAGGCGTTGTCTGGGGCGCGGGAACAGCCGGCGTGGGCGCCGGCGCAGGCAACGTCGAAGGTGCCGGTGCGGTCGGCTTGGTCGTGAGCGCCGGCGCGGACGGCGCATCCGGCACGTCCAGGCCGTCGTCCTGCCCGGCGCGATCGATCTTGGGGCGGTGGACATCCTTGTGCGGCGCGGGCAACCCATGCGGCGCCGGCGCGTCCGGCGGCGGCTGGTCGTCGGGGATATTGGCGTCGGCCACCTGGTCCTGGTGGGAACGGAGGTAGGCGGTCAGTTCGACCTCTTTGCCGCCGCGTTTGACCACCAGGAGCAGCCGGTCGCCGGGCCGCTTTTTGGTGACGATCTTGAGCAGGTCTTCCCATTCCTCGATCGGACGGTTGTCGGCCTCGACAATGACATCGCCGTTTTTCACTCCGGCGGCGGCGGCGGCGGAATCCGGCAGCACTTTCAGCACCGCCGCGCCTTCCACCTGGATCGCGGGATCGTTCTCCACGCCCAGGAAGGTGCGGCTGGGCATGACGACGGTCTTGCCGGCGCGGAGGTCCGGCAGCGCGTCCAGAATGTCCTTGGTTCCCACGAACAGCCCGACCCCGGCCGACTGGCCCCACTGCGACCCCAATCGGATGTTTCCGGCCAGGCCGACGATGTTGCCGTGGATGTCCACCACCGGCCCGCCGGCGTTGCCGTAGTTGATCTTGGCATCGGTCTGGTAGGCGCGCACCTGGTTGAAGCCCAGCCCGCGCCCAACCGCGCTGACCATGCCCTTGGTGAGGGTGTAGCCGTCGTCGCCGCGCATCCGCCCGATGACTCCCACCGCCGAACCCAACTCGGGCACCGCGGTCGGGTCCAGCGTCGCGAACTGTGTCGCCTTATAGCCGTCGATTTTCAGCAGCGCCACGTCCATCAGCCCGTGCGACGCCACCAGGGTGACGTCATGGACCTTGCCGGAGGGATCGGTGAAGTGGATCGAATGCAGTTTGCCGGCGTTCGGCACGTTGGCGGTCACCAGCGCGGCCGAAGTCAGCGCCTCGTCGGGGGAAATCATCAGCGCCGTGATCGGCGCGCGCGGCCGCAGCGTCAGTTCGAACTGCTTGAGTTCCTGCTGGTACAGGTCGATCATCGAGGGTGGCAGATCGAGCGGCGGGTCGGGCAGCCGGTCCGGCTCCCGGTCCACATCCATCCGCACGACATCGGCCGCGACTTTCTGCGCGCCCACCGCCAGCGCTTCCTCGATTGGATCGCTGGGCGCCACCGGCGCGTACAGCTTGCCGTCGTCGTAGGTTTTGACCACGTCGCGCAGGCTCTTGAGTGCCTTGTACAGCACGTCGGTGGGAATCCCGCAGCCCTGCAAACGTTCTTTTTCGTAGCCCAGCGTGATGATGCCGGCCAGTCGCCCGTCCTCGTCGATGATCGCGCCGCCATCGGAGCCGGGATTCACCGCCGCGTCGGTTTCCAGCACCACGCCGTCGTAGTGACTCTGCGTGCTGGCGTTGCGCAGTTTGTAGACGCCGGACACGATCCCGTCGCTGACGGCGACCTGGTCGTCATCCTTGAGCGACTGCAAGGGGTTGCCCAGCGTCACCAGGTGGAAGCCGATGGGCAGCTTGGCGGTGTCCAGCAGTTTCACGAAGGGGAAATCGTGGCGCTTGGAGTCGATCTTGAGCACCACACCTTCGACGGTGGGGTCGCTTTCGACCACCCGCGCGTCGTAGGGAGTGTCTTCGCCCTTCAGCCAGATTTTGATGTCTTCGGCACCCTCGGGCACCACGGTGATGTCGGTCAGAATGTGGCCGTCATTGGAAATCAGCACGCCGGTGCCGAATGTGCCCTGTCGCCCCAGCCGGCATTCGATCGCGACCGTGGCCTGAATCCCGTGCTCGATCGCGGCTTCGCGACCGTGGGCCAGTTCCAGGTCCTCTGCGCCGGCGCGCGCGGGCGCCAGGAGGGCTCCGCCGACCGCCCAGAGCACCAACACCATCGTCACGGCCGCCGCACGCTCGCGGCGCGACCGCAGCTGCGTTGCGCAGCCGGGGGCTCGATGCAACATAGGCAACCCGTTTCTTTGGTGGTGAGATACCGGCTTCCAGACGTACCTGTAGACAGTCTATAGACGCATGGAACCTCACCAATCTTCAATGATACAGAGCACTCCCATCGGAGTTTACAGAAATCCGCGGAAATTCGGCATTTTCGCCGGCATTCCGGAGGTCAATGTCCTTTGAACCAGCCCAGCAGGAACCCCATCAGCCCCAGGCCGGCCAGCGCCAAAACCACCGCCAGCACCAGCCATTTGCCCATGCCGCCGCGCGCGGCGCCCTCCGGGGCCGCGTCCTCCTCCGTCGCACCAGCCTCCGGCCGCACAGTTGCGCCCAGCTTCCGGGTGCGCCGCGTGCCGGGGCGCCGGCCGGACTCCCGCACCGAATCCCCGCGGTTTCCGCTGGCCCCGCGCGTGGAACGCTTGTGACTGGACCGCGCCACCCCGACCTCGACGGTGTCGCCCGTCGGCGGGTCGTCCCGCCGGTCGCGGCCGCGCGCATCTTCGTCCTCCTCGTCCTGGCCTTCCTCGCCGTCGTCCCGGGCTTCCTCGTCGTCGCCTTCCGATTCCACCGGCACTTCGTCCGGATCCTCCTCCTCGTCGTCGATTTCCTCATCGGCCAGGTCGTCGGCGGTGGCATCCAGATCGCCGACTTCCGGCACCGAGGCCAACTCGCGGCTGGTCCCGGGTCGGGGCGGTCGGCCGCCTCGTCCGGCGGTCGAACCGGCGTCGTCGGCATCGGCCACCTTCCCGGTGCGGCTCGTCTTGGTCAGGCCGCCGGCTTTGGCGTGCTTGCCGGTTTTCCCCTGGCCGCGCTGGCTGCCGGTGCGCTCCCCGGCGCGCGCGCCCGACCCCGCGTCAGAATCCGTCTCCGCCGCGGCGCCCGCCCGTTTTTTCGACCCGCTGCCCGCTCCGTCGCGCTCGCCCGACCCCGTCTCTCCGACCGGGGCCTGGCGTCCGGTCTGGGTGACCCGCTTGAATTTGTCGGTCGATCCGATTTTGCGCGGCCGGCGGACCTCCGTCGCCTTGCCTTCCCGAATTTCCACCTTTTTCGCCGCCGGTTCGGCTTCGTCGGGCATTTTGCCGTCGAGCACCCGTTCGATCGCCTGCAAGACCTCGGTGCAGCTCTGGTAGCGCTCCTCGGGTTTCTTGGCCATCAGCTTCATGATCAGGGCTTCCAGCCCCGGCGACAGTTCGGGCCGTTTTTCGCGGCAGCGCGGGATCGGCTCCTTGATGTGCGCCATCATCACCTGCACCGAATTCTCGCTTTCGTAGGGCACCTGGCCGGTGACGATGTGGTAGAGCGTGGCGCCGAGCGAATACAGATCGGAGCGCACGTCCACGTCGCGCACGCCGCGCGCGAGTTCGGGCGAAATGTAGAACGGCGTCCCGATCGCCATGCCCGGCGCGGTCAGGCGGGGATCGCCGGGATCGTAGGCCATCGACAGGCCGAGGTCGGTGAGCTTGGCCGTCCCGTCGCGGTCCAGAATGATGTTGTCCGGCTTCATGTCGCGGTGGACGATGCCGTGGTCGCTGGCGGCCTGCAGCGCGTGGGCGATGTCGCGGGCGATCAGCAGCGCGCGCTTTTCGGACAGCGGCCCGGTGCGTTCGAGATGGAAATCCAGCGAGCCGCCGGAGACATATTCGAAGGCGATGTAGTGGTAGCCCTTGTGGGTCCCGGTGCCGTAGGCCAGCACCAGATTCGGATGCTGCACTTTGCTGGCGAGCTCGGCTTCGCGGTTGAACCGCGCCACGAATTCAGGGTCGTCGGCGAGGTCCTTGGGCAGCACCTTCAGCGCGACGTCGACTTTTTTCTCGGTGTCGTAGGCCAGGTAGACGGTGCCCATCGCGCCCTGGCCGATCTTGCCGAGGAGCTCGTATTGGCCCATCATTTTGCGGGTTTTTTTGACGGTTTTGCTGCGGGCGTGGGAGACGGCCGCGGAGGAGCGCGGATCGCCCGGCTCGCGCAGGGCCGATATTTTCGCCGAGCGCCCCGCATCTCCACGCTGCAAGCGCAGGCAGCGCCGCAACTGGTCGGAGGTGATCACGCCCTTGTCGACGAGGTACTCGCCGAAGGGCCGGAAAATGCCGCGCTCCCGTTCGGCCAACTGCATCCGGACGTGCTTGACGATGGTTTCCGCGTCGGCGAAACCCTCGCGCACCACGATCGTGCCCAGGAATGTCTCGGATTCCTTCGCTTCCGGTCCGGCGCTCTCGGTCATGGACCCCCCTTCGCGATCCTGTAGGCAGGGTGGAGCCCCATCGCGGCTCCCGCACTGCCGGCCCCATGATACAAGCTTTCTGTATGAATCCAGAACCGGGTTGCACTTTGTGCTCCCGTTGCTCCGCCCGCAATATTTTTCTGTCGGTGTGAATATTTCTTCCCTCGTGGCCGTAATGGGCTTGAAACCTGAAGGAGATTTCAAACATGACCGAAACAGCTCATCGCGATGCCTATCTGGCCGGCCGCCGTCACGGTTTGGCACTCGCCGCGGTCGCCGCCGCGGCGGTCGCATTCGTCAGCCTTTTGGGCGCCGAAAAGGCGATCCTGGCCATTGTTCTGGCCCTGCTGGCGCGACGAGGGAGCTCCGCTGGAAGCCCGCCGCAGCGCCTCAGTTTGCTCGCCCTGTGTCTTTCGGTTCTGTACCTGGTCCTGTTTGCAGTGGCGATCGTGGTGTTCCGTGCGAAGCTGATGGAATTGATCCACCTGTTGCAGCAATTGAATTGAGTCGGCCCAAGGCGCCATCGATGGCCCAACCACTTACTCCGCCTTCGACCGCTGCGCCGGCTGAGCCAGGTCCGCAGAGCTCGCACGCGGTGGACTCCGCGGCATTGCCGCCCGCCGGAGCGGCCACATCGGCCGCGAACTACGGGGCTTGGCTGGAGCCCCTCTTGCCGGCGGCCGCCGGCTACGCCTGGTCGATTCTGCGCAATCACGCCGAGGCCGAAGATGCCGTCCAGCAGGCCGCCCTGCGCGGGCTTGAACAGCTTTCGCGTTACAACACCGACCGGCCTTTCCGCGGGTGGTGGTTCACCCTGTTGCACCACGCTTGCATCGATCTGCAACGTCGCCGCCAGGTGGTTGTCGATCCGCAGACCTGGGCCGCCAACGCCGCCACACCAACTTCACCGGCATCCCTCGCCGCGGCGGAAGATCTTGCCGCCGCGCTGGAGCGCCTCGATCCCGCCCAAGCCGGCATCCTGCGACTTCGCTATTTCGCCGGCCTGACCTACGCCGAACTGGCCGCCGCGCTGGGTATTCCGCCGGGCACGGTGATGTCACGCCTGCACCACGCACGCGTGGCGCTGGGGGCGCAAGTAAAGGAGGACCGCACATGAACCCTTCCCCGTATTTCGACGAAGCCGAACTCTCCGCGCTGCTCGATGGCGAACTGTCGCCCGAGCGAGCCGAGGTTGTGCGCGCGGCGCTCGCGGGTGACCCGGCGCTGCACGCGCGGTTCACCGCGCTGGAAGCGGACCACCGATGCTGGACCCTTGCTGCCGCCACCGCTCAGTTTGCGCCGACATTGCCGCCACTGCCCGCCGCGCCCGACCTCGCACTTGCGTCTTCCGCGCGCGCCCCGTTTCGCTGGCTGCCGGCCACGGCTGCCGCGCTGGTGCTGTTGATCGGCAGTCAGGCGCCAAAATATCTGACGCTGAGTTTGCTCTTCACCAGCGCCATTCATATCGTCCTGCTGGTCGGCATCGTTGTCGGGCTGGCTTTCGCCATGCGTCCGGCACCGTTACTTTCATTTGGCCCGGATCGATTATCCTGAAGCCAGCACTGAAATTGCAGAACCTCTGCTGGAGTGAACCCCGCCATGGCTACCGGACTGCTGCGACTTCCCCCCGAAAACCCCGCCACCGCGTGGCTGAACCAGGCCTACCCGCGGGCTTTCAGTGCCACGCGCGGAACGCCGGTCAAACTGTTTGTCCAGGATCGCTCGGGATTTGAAATTCAGTGCGGCCGCTCCGGCGGCGTCGCCTTCAGTTGCGCCAGTCAGGCCGATTTTCTGGCCGCCTGCGGCGAGTGGCTCAGCGCGCCCGGACTGGACAACGAAACCGCCGCCCCTTTCGACTTCCGCGCCGTCATGATCGACTGCTCGCGGAACGGCGTGCTGACTGTCGAGCATTTCAAAAAAATCCTGCCGCAACTGGCGATGCTGGGCCTGAACGCGGCCTGCCTGTATACCGAGGACACCTACGATGTCCAAGGCCACCCGCTGATCGGCTACCAGCGCGGCAAATACAGCGCCGCTGAAATCCGCGATCTCGACGCCTGGGCCCGGCGCTTCGGCATCGAACTGTTCCCCTGCATTCAGACCCTCGGGCACCTCGCCCACCTGCTGAAGTACTCCCAATACCAGCACCTGCGCGACGACGGCAGCGTGCTGAACGTGTTGAAGCCCGAGACCTACAAGCTGCTCGAAACGATGATCCGTTCCGCGGTCGCGCCGTACCAATCCAAACGCATCCACATCGGCATGGACGAAACGCATGGCCTCGGTCTTGGCCAGACCTTCGACCCGGTCAAACGCCGCGATCCGCGCGCGATGTATGTGGCGCACGTCGCCAAAATCGCCGCGCTGTGCAAAAAGCTGAAGCTGGAACCGATCATGTGGGGCGACATTGTCATCGGCATGACCGGCACCCAGGCGATGGACAAATCTCAGACCGCCAAGCTGCCGCGCAAGGTCGAAATGAACTATTGGGACTATTACCGCGAAGACCCCAATATCTACGACACGCGCATTAAACAATACCGCCAGATGGGTTTCGAACCGCTGATCTCGCCCGGCGTGTGGAATTGGAACCGCTTCTGGCCGGCCTTCGACAAAATGGAAATGAGCTGCGTGCCGTTCATGGAAATCGCCAAACAGCGCGGCGTGCGGCGTGCGATGATCACGATGTGGGGTGACGACGGCCAGGAATGTCCCTTCGACGCCAATCTTCCCGCACTGGCGCTGTATTTGGAACACTGCATGTCCGCCAAGGTCGACCTGCGCAGCGTGAAGGCGCGTTTGAAGGCCGTCACCGGCGCGAGTTTCGACGATCTTGTTTTGCCGCAGAAACTGGACCAGTACCCCGGCGTGAAGAAAGCGGCGGTGGTGCCGATGAACCTTGGCAAGGCGCTGATCTGGGACGACCCGCTGCTCAGCCGCGTCGGCGCGCAGGCGGGCAAGCGCCGGCTCGCGGCGCATTACAGCGGGCTGGAGCGGCAGATCGCGGCGGCGGCCAAGCGCGCGTCGGCCCAATTCCAGCCGCTGCTCGAATTCGCTCGGCGCACGGCCGATTTTCTGGCCCTCAAAGCCGACCTGCACATCCGTGCTCGGCAGGCCTACGCGGCCGGGAACAAACGCGAGCTGGGCGTGATTGCGCGCGACGCGGTGCGCGCCTTCCACCGGCTGGCGGCGCTGTGCGACCAGCACCGCGCGAACTGGATGGCCGAGCGCAAACCGTTCGGCTGGGAGCGGCTCGATCTGCGCTACGGCGGCCAGTTGGCGCGGTTGGAAAGTTTCAACCGCACGTTAAAGGCGTATGTGAGCGGCCGGCAAAAAACCATCCCCGAACTGGCGGAGCCGGTGCAAAAAGTATTCGCTCAGTACCCGCTGATCGACCGCGTGCTCGGCTACGACACCGTCGCCACGCCGAGCACCAGTTTCGTCTGACCCGAGCTTGTTCCTCTTGCTTCTCTCCTGTCTTTCAGCTCTTTCCTGTCGTGGCCTTTCCACCGGATCCCTTCCAGCCTCGGTGTCGCTGTGTCTCTGTGGTGAACCATCTTCACCCTTGCATCCCGCGCGTGGCGCGGCGGTATTCGCGCGGCGACTGGCCGCAGCCGCGTTTGAAAAATTTGCTGAACACGAACGGATCGGCGTAGCCGCAGCGCCGGGCGATTTCGGCGACGTTCAGTTCCGTCCCGATCAGCAAGCTCTGCGCGTGCCGCAGGCGCACCGCCTGGACATGCTGCATCGGCGAAGTCCCCAGCGTCGCCGCGAACACCAGGTGAAACTGCGCCGGCGACAGGCAGGCCAGTTCGGCCAGAGTGTCGCGGTCGAGGGGTTCCGCGAAATGGCGTTGAATGTGTTCCAGCACCGGCTGGAGAAGCGCCAGCCGCGCCAACTCTTCCGGCCCGCGTGGGACGGTGTCGCGCGCCGGGCAGAACGGCGCGATCAGCGCCAGCAGTTCGAAGCCGAAGGCCAGCGTGCGCGCTGTTCGTTCCAGCACCGACGCCTGCGCCCGCGCGCGTTCGCTCCGCACCCAGCGGGCGATCCGCGCGCCGACCTGCGCGC
>JBOHNC010000159.1:0-5398 GCA_050730415.1 Planctomycetota bacterium | reverse complement strand
GGCGCGGGCTGGGCGGCCACGGCGCTTTCGGCTTCCCGCACGGCGGCGCCGAACTGCGCTTCGGCCCAGGCGAGCACGGCGTCGAGGGTCTGATGCTGTTTGAGCAGGTCGACGGCGGTTTTGGCGCCGACTTTTTCGACGCCGCGGATGTTGTCGGAGGCGTCGCCCATGAGCGCCAGCCAGTCGGCGATCTGATCGGGGCGGACGCCTTTGGCCTGGAGCACGGCGTCGGCGTCGTAGACTTTCTGGCGGATGGCATCGTAGAGGGTGACGCCGGGGCGGACCAGCTGCATGAGATCCTTGTCGGCCGAGACGATGACGACGTCGAGGCCGGCGGCGACGGCTTTTTCGGTGAGCGTGCCGATGACGTCGTCGGCTTCGAAGCCGGCAACCTGGAAGACCGGGACGTTGCATTCGCGGCAGATGTCGAGAATGAGGGGAATCTGGGCGGCGAGGTCTTCGGGCATGGGTTCGCGATTGGCCTTGTAGGTTTCGCTGAGGGCGTTGCGGAAGGTGTCGCCCTTGGGGTCGAAGCAGGCGGCGACGTAGCGGGGCTGGCGGGTTTCCAGCAGGTTGAGCAGCAACTGGCTGAAACCGTGGACCGCCCCGGTGGGGGTGCCGTCGGGCGCGCGGAAGTTGGGCGCCGCGTGGTAGGCGCGGTACAACTGGGCGTGCCCGTCGATGAGAAATAGCGTGTCCGTCATGGATGCACGATCGTCCGGATCAACTCCGCGGCAGACGAACCGGGCTCGACGGCGTCTCCAAGGGAGACTCCGACAAGCCACATCCGACGTTCGCTGGCGGAAAAGCTATTCACGGAACCAACGCCCGGTTTCGACGCCCTCGAGGACTGCACTTGGGCAGGATGAAATCGTTTCCGGAGGGATCTACCGGGGGTTGCGTTCAGAGAAGAACGGTAGGACGAGCAAACACGCACACTTGGCAAACCAGCCGATGGAATACGCCCAACTCGCCTGCTTGGTAGCCACCTAGTTCTATCACCAGGCCCCACCTCATGTCAAGAGGCGACCAAAAATAAATTCCGGCGCGGGTGGGCGGCGGACGCTGCGGGCGGTTCGGTTCGGGACGGAATATAGGCGCAAAAAAAGCCGGCGTGGCGGCGTTTGGGACACGCCGCAGCCGCCGGCGTCAGGGCTGAAGGTCGGTGAATTCTTCGGGTTCGGCGAGGGCGGATGCGAGCAGATTGGCGTCGGGAGCCGGCCGGGCGGCCGGCGCGTGGTAAAGCTCCTCGCACTGAGAATACAGTTCGTTGGCGCCGATGCCTTCAAGATGTTCATCGACCAGAATCGGCGGCAGGCTGGGCGGCGGCGTGATTTTGCGCTCACTGCGCGCGGGCCGAACCGCGGGCGCGGGCGCGGCGGCAACCGGCGGACCGTCTTCGAGCACCTCAATGCCGGTGGCCGATTCGGCGGTGCCCTCGGTGCGGTCCAATTGGCCCAGGTCCAGCGTCGGCGCGGCGACCTGTTCCAGGGAATCGAGGTCAAAGTCTTCACCGACTTCCTCGATGACTTCATCGGGGTCTTCGGTTTCCACGGGCGCGGCAGGATCGCCTTCGACCTGGGCGGCGCGGAAGATTTCGTCGGCGATTTCGCGGTGGCGATCGATGCGCGATGAGTCGATGACGATGTCGCCCTTGGCGCCGAGGACCTCGTCAACGTCGATGGTGCCGGTCTCGTCGGGGCGCAGGGCGCCGGGCGCGGTCGGAAGGGGATCCTCGGGGGCTTCGAACGGCCCGTCGGGCGCCACGTCGATGACTTCAGGCTCTTCGGCCAGTTCCTGTTCGAGCTGGGCGTCGTCGAGCAAACCGGCGGGCGCCGCGTCGGCGGCCGGGGTGCCGGGCGACTGGCGCAGCGGAATGGTTTTGGGCGAGCGCGGCGGGGCGTCGGCGGCAGCGGGCGATTTTTGGCCGGGGCGCAACTGTTCGTCGGCCGCCTCGATGAAATTCTCGATCCGGTCTTCATTTTCCCAGGTGGCTTCGACGGCCGCCGGCGTGGCCGGGGAGCCGGAACCGCCGGCGGTGGCGCCGGAGGCCGGGGCGGCGGAGGAGGAGGACGGGGTGGCGCCGACGACCGGATTGGCGCGGCCGGTGCCACCGCGCGAGCGGGCGTCGGCAGTGTCGCCCGCGCCGACGGTGCCGGAGGCGGGCGTCAGGTCGGCTTGGATCGGCGACCCAAGGTCGGGAGTCGCGTCTCTGGACCCGGGGCCGCGGAGGGTGGTGGCGGGGCGGATTTTCGGAACCGGTTTGACGTCGTCGATGGTGGAGGCCATGACTTCGGCCTTGTAGGACTCCATGAGTTTCTTGATTTTCGATTTGGGTGCCGGGGCTTTGCCGGTTTCGATGTTGGAAGTGGATTTCCCGTGCGGGCGAACCAGGGTTTCCTCCATGGAAATTGGGTTGGCGGGCAACTGGGGAAGCTGGGGGAGCGGGGCGCTGAGATCGGCTTCGATGGCTTCCTCGAGGGCGGGAGGCAGCGGCATGGGGTCGTCGATCTGGGGCAGTTCGGCGTCCCCGTCTTCGTCAGCTATCAGGGCCGGTCCGGGCGACGGCGGCAAAAATCCCTGACCGGGCGGCGGCAGAAAACCTTGCGGGGCAACCGGAGCGTTGGCGGCGCCGAGGGCGAACCCGGCGGGCGTGCCGACCTGGGTCGGTGCTTGCGGGGCCGGCGCGCCCTCGGGCCCGCGGACGATCTTGGGGGGGTTGAGCAGCATGGCCTGGCCGGGTTCAAGCTCCGGGATTTCGCGGGTGGCTTCGGCTTCCATTTCCAACTCGCCGCTGCTGTCGGTGACCCGCTGGGGGTCGATATATTGGGCGGCTTGGTCGCCGAAATGAATCTGATCGCCGTGCTTGAGTTTGACCTTCGTGATGGCCTGATTGTTGACGTAGGTTCCGTTGCGGCTGCCGAGGTCTTCGAGGGTGACGCCTTCGAGGGCGTGGGTGAGTTTGCAATGGCGGCGCGAAAGCTGCGGGTCGGGCAGCGGCAGTCCGGCTTCCTTGGCGCGACCGACGACCAGAAAGCGGCCTTCGGGGATGCGGATGGCGCGCCCCTTCAGGAAACCTTTTTCGAACATGAGTTCGGCCATGGCCAGTGCCGCCTGCGATGGCTCGCCGAAGCCGGCGGACGCACGGCGCGGCCGGGCATCTCCGCCGCCGCCGGGATGTCAGCGGCGACGTGGAGCGAATTCGGGAGCCGGTCTCATTCTACCCGCGGTCGCGCCGGATGCACCCGGCAGGCCGCGGCGCTATTTGGCTTCGGGCGGAATGGCAAAGGTATCCCATGGCGTGTCTTTGCATTTTTCGGCGAACTGAATGGAGATCGGGCGGGCCCCGACTTTGTCCTGGGGGTCCTTCCAGAGCAGCAGGAACTGGCCGCCGGGGAAATCGGTGCGCGGGGTCAGGCGCAGGGCAATGTAGTGGCCCACATCGCGCGCGAAACCCTTGAAGGTGCCGCTGGGGTCGGCGGGAACGGCCGAGTCGCCGGTGTAGGGGCTGAAGACGACGGGCGCGCATAGATTGGCCAGCACGGTGTCGAGGGTGCGAATGCTTTTGACGATCGAGACACAGCCGTTGAGCGCGGCCGGCTGGTTGGGCACGGCGACGGCTTCGGGGCTGTCGATGAAAAATTCGAGGCGGGTCACCAGGCCGTCGGCGCCGGCGTCGAGGTAGACCCAGCCGACGTCACGGCCGTGGTCTTCGAATGCCAGCGAACTGTATTGCGGCCCGGTGTGGAGCGGAGGAGCAGCGGTTTTCTTGACCCAGCCGTTGGCTTCGAGGGCCTGTTCCCAAGCGGCGCGGGTGATGCGATCGACGGTGGAGAGCGCCGGCGTGACCGGTTGCGCGGGCGAACCACCGACCGGTGCGGTGCCCACCAGCGGCGGCGTGGTCGGCCCGGTCGACAGGCTGGCCGGCGTGACGGAGCCGTTGCCAGCGGGCGCGGCCGACGGAGCGATCGGGCCGGGGGTGACCGTCACCGGCAGAAGGGTGTCCGGCGCGGGCCGCATGAGCACCAGCAATAGATGCAGGCCGATGGCCAGCGCCACGACGAGGAGAATCCAGATGAGCGGTTTCAAATAGTCCACGATGACTTCACCCTGTCACGATCGCCGGCAGCCCCAGGCAATCCATGCTGCAATTATACATGCCGCGATTTTCTCCAACCCGCCGGAAGCAATATCCACCGCCAGGAGCGCCGCCAGCGCCGCAACGAGGAGGTCCAGCACTGGACTGGGGCCGGCGCCGAGTCCGCCGCGCAGCCAGAGCGCACCCAGCGCACCCACCGCCAGCAAGGCCAGCCAAGCCCAGCCGCCCTCGAAGAGGACTTGCAGCACCTCATCATGAGGATCAAACCCCTTGGACAGCTCCCAGGTCAGCCATTTTCGGTGAAAGGCCAGATCGCGCGGTCCCCAGCCGGGCTGCGGGATGGGCTGAAGGTCCGGTGGAATGGCGGCTTGCAGACGGGCGGCGGCGGCCGGCGTGGCGGCGAATTCACGGTGGAATTCGGCCCGGAATATGTGCGCGCCGAAGCCGTAGCCCGCCGGCCGCGCTTCGATCATCTGCCAAGTCAGGTCCCACCAGACGCGGCGGTAGCCGGCGGAGCGGCGCAGGTGCGTGCCGCTCACCGCCCACCCCAGGATCACCAGCAGGGCGCCGAGGACCCCCAGCCCCACCCAGGGATGAATGAAATGCCGGTGGGGGTGGGATGGCTCGCCCGGCAAGGTTGCGCTCGCGGGAGCAGTGAGCCCGGTGGCCGCGGCGATCACCGGATTGGCGGCGGAGACGGCGGCAGCGGGGGCAGCGGGGGCAGCGGCCGGAGCGGGAAGGCCCTCGGAAGCAAGTTGCACCTGCTCGGCGGGATTGGCGGACGCGGCGGAATTGGCGGGCAGGGCCGCTGAGTCGGCGGCGTCCGGGTGGTGGCGGCTGGACAGGATGGCGGCGACGGCGCCGGCCACGAGCCAGGCGGCGCCGGCGACCAGCACGACACAGGCCGTTTCCTTTTGACTTGCCCAGGCCGCCACGCAACACGGCAGGAACACCGGCGCCAACCAGGCGAAGGCCGCCCAGCGCGGCGTTTCTTTTTCGGGCAGGCCGGCCGCGGCCATTTTCGGGCGCGGACCTTCCATCTGGCGCAGCCGCTGGCCCAGGGCGCGCCACGTCAGCCAGGCGACGACGGCCAGCGCGGCCACGAGAAAGACGGTGGTCGACCAGAAACCGAACGGCCCGAACGCCTGTTCGTAGACGGTCGAGGTCCACGTTTTCAGGTGATCGACATCGGGCCAGCCGATGGTTTCGAGCGTGACCCGGGCGCCGGTCCATTTGACCACGGAGGCGCAGCCGAAAACAACGTTGCCCAGCCACAGGAGCACGCGCGCGGCCTTGATG
>JBOHNC010000158.1:0-4827 GCA_050730415.1 Planctomycetota bacterium | reverse complement strand
CGCGGCGGCGGGCGATGGCGATTCGGATGCGGCGGGAGGTGGCAAGCTCGCCCGAGCAGCGGGCTCGCCGAGCGGGCAGGCGGGGCCGGCTGCACAGCCCGGGCCGGGCGAACAGCCCGGGCAAGCTGGGCAGGCCGGACAGGGCGGGCAGAGCGAGCGCGGCGAGCGGTCGTCGCATGGAGGCACTGGAGAGCGGACGCGGCCGGAGGCGAAAGGCGATCAGGACGGGACGCTCAGCCTGTTTCCACCGCCGGAGCCGGCACCGATCGTGGCCGCGGTGGCGGCGCGTGGACCGGGTGCAGCAACCTCGGACGCTGGCGCGGACGCGGGTGCGGGTGCCAGCGCCGGTGCGGGCGCGGAGGTCAGCGCGGATGTCAGCGCGGAGGTCAGCGCGGAGGTTGGTGCGGTTGGCGGTGCAACGGTGGCTGGCGGCGAGCAAACGCAGGGACAGGGGCTGGTTTCGAGGCAGGGGCCTGTTCAGGGGCAGGGGCCTGTTCAGGGGCCGGGGCAGGGGCAGGAGCAGGGGTTGGGGCTGGGGCGGCTGCGACGCGATTTCACCGGCGGCAGCGTCACCTATCGCTTCCAGTTGCGCGGCGACACCACCGTCGCGCTGCATCCGCCCTACACGGCGGAGCTGTACCACGCCGACCTGGAGCGCTGGGGCGTCAGCGCGCACCTGCACTACCAGCGCCTGGGCGCGTCGCAGGGGGGGCGCTCTTTTTTCGTGCTGGAAGCGGCGCGCAACCGGAGCAAAGGGGTGAATCCGGCGCTGCCGTTCGTGGCGATTTTCGTGCGCGAACACGGCATCGAATCGGCCGCCAACTGGGTGCTGCGGGGGTTGATCGACCGGCTGGTGCGCGAACCGGGGACCGGCGCGCTGGACCGCCTGACGCTGGTGGTGTTTCCATTCGTCAACCAGGACGGGGCGCACGCCGGTTCGACGGTGGACCCGCACACCGGGCTGGACTTGGGCAGCGACTTCCGCGGCCGCGCGGCGGGCCTGGGCGAGATGGGCAGGCGAAGCGGGGCCGGGCGCGTGATCGGCGACGAGCCAATGGTCGGCGGGGGCAGCGGAGTGGGCGGTGGAGCGGGTGGTGGAGCGACGCCGGAATTCCGCCTGCCGGAGACGCGGCTGGCCTACCGCTACATGGCCGACCAACTGCGGGCGGGGCGGCGCTGCCGCGGCGCGATCGCGCTCGAGCAGCCGTTCGGCGGGCAGGAAAATCTGCGTCCGATCTTCCATCTGGGCCCGGGGCGGCACTGCGGCGACGCGGCCTTTTTGGCCTGCCAGCAGGTGTTGCACGAACACATGCGGGCCTTCACGCAAAGCCGGCCGGCGTTCCGGTCGGATCGGGTGTCGGTGGCACGTTTCGACGAGGAATTCGGAGTGCCGGCGCTGGCGCTGGAAATCAACCCGCACTGCGCGCGGAATCCGCTGACGGTGGCGGGGCTGGAGGGCTTGGGCGGCGCGCTGGCGGAGGCGTTCGCGACGTGGTGATCGGGCGGCGGCCGCGGAGGCGCGCCGGTTGACCGGGCTAGGCCTGCGGATATAGTCAAACCCTCGTTTTTTTCCCATTTTCAACAAAGGAACTTCCGATGGCCGAAACAGCCGCACAGCCGGTCGCGATCGACATTGCCGACGCCGGCGCCAACCGCAAGAAAATCACCCTCCGCGTGGCCGCGGCGAAGGTGGACGAAGTCATCGACGCCGTGACGCGCGAATTCACGCAGCAGGCTTCGCTGCCGGGCTTCCGGCCGGGGCGGGCGCCGGCTTCGATCATCCTGCGAAAATATCGCGACGAGATTTTCCGCGAGGCGGAAAAGCGCCTGACCGACCTGTCCTACAAGGCGTTCCACAGCGAAAGCAAGCTGCACCTGATCGGGCAGATCGCGCTGGCGCCGGAACTGTCCCCCGGGGCCGAAAAGGGCAAGGACTTCGTGTACGCCTTCGAGTCGGACATTCAACCGGAAATCGTGCTGCCCGACCCGGCCGTGATCGAACTGGAACAGGAAGAACTGACGCTGTACGACGAAGAGCTGGCCGAACGGCTGGCGATGGCCTGCCGGCGCGCCGGGGAGCACAAGAATCTGACCGAAGGCACCGTGGAGGCGGGCGACCAGTTGCTGGTCGATTTCCGCGTCCTGGTGGACGGCCAGGAGGTGGACAAGGTCGAAGGCGACTGGTGGGAAATCCACGGCGACCACCTGCACGGGCGGTTGGTTGGCTCGCCCACGGCCGCCGACGTGGTGGGCAAAACGGTGGCGACGCCGTTCACCTACGCGGCCAAGTTGGCGGACGATTTCAAGGTGGAGGCGGCGCGCGGCAAAGAAGCCAGCGTGGAGGTGACGATCAAGAGCGCCTTCCGCACGGTGCCGGCGCCGGCCGACGACGAGTTGGCCAAGCGGTTCGGGATGGAATCGATCGACAAGCTGAAGGCCGCGATCCGCGAGTCGCTGCTGAACGAAGTCGAAGAGAACATCCACGCCGCGACGCTGGAAAAAATGGTCAGCGCGCTGATCGCGAAGACCGATTTCCCGCTGCCGGAAGACACGGTCAAGCGGATGCGGCTGGTGTTCCTGCGGGAATTCCTGCAACGCTACCGGCTGACCCCGGAGGCGCTCAGCCAACCCGGCAACGAAAAAATCGCCGAAGTCGCCCAGAAGGTGGCGTCGGACCAAGCCGAACGCAGCATCCGGTCGGAGCTGATCCTGAGCGGGTTCACGGAGAAATACAAGATCGAAGTGACGCCCGAGGAGTTCAACACCGAAGTGGAGGCGCAGGCGGCGCGCGAGGGCGGGGACGTCAAGAAATTCATGAAGAAGCTGGACACGACCGATCTGTCCCAGATCGAACACACGGTGCGCTCGCGCAAGACGCTCGAGTACGTGCTGAGCCTGTGCCAGGTCAAAATCGTGCCGCGCAAAAAACCGGAACCCGACGCGCACCACCACCATCACGGCGACGAAGACGAACATGCGCACGAGGGCGAGAACGAGCACGAGCATGCGCATGCGCATGAGCACGAGGGCGAAGGACACGAACACCACGAGCATCATGCGCATCACGAAGCCGGCGACCATGAGCGCAAGGCGGTGGACCACGACGCAGCGAAAGCTGAGCAGACGCCGCCGGCCGAACACGGGCACAAGGATCACGAGCACGGCCATCGCGGGCACCAGCCGGGCTGATTGCGCCGGTCATTTTCCCAGGCAAAAGCGAGCGAACAGGCGGTCGAGCATGGCCTCGGTGCGCTGATCGGGCGACAGCCGCAGAAACAGGCAATGTTCCAACGCGGTGATTGCGTCGCGGAGGGCAACGGCGGCGAGTTCCTGGCCGTCGGAGACGGCAGCGACGGCAACCGCCAGCGCCGCTCGGGCCGCGCTGAGATGCTCCAGCAAATCGCCGATCGACGCCGCCGGCGCAGGCAGGCCGGCGAGCGTGTGCTCCAGCCAGCGCTGCAAATCGGCCACCCCCGCGCCGGTTTGGGCGCTCAGGTGAAACAGCGCCGCGCCGGGCAGGCCAGCCGGCGGCAGCGGCGCAGCGAGAGGCACGCCAGGAGCGGTGGCGGTGGCACTTCCGCCGGAAGCGCCAGCGGAGAACGGCAGGCGGTCCAGCTTGTTCCAGGCCCAAGCCAGCGGGCGCGGATCGGCCGCGAGATTCAGGCGCTCGGCCAGCACCTCCCGATCGGCCCGATCGGCCCAGTCGGCAGGATCGGCGGCATCGGCGGCTTCCGCTTGGTGCAAAGGACCGGCCTGCGCGTGCGGATCGCCGAGCGCGGGGCGGGTGAGATCGGCCAGCACAATAAGGATGTCGGCGGAGCGCGCCCAACGCAGGCCGGCATCGATGGCGGCGCGTTCGAGCGCCTCCTCGGGTGCGGTCGCGCCGACGCCAGGCAGATCGGCCAGAACCGCTCGACCGCCACCAAAAGGCAGTTCGGCGATGAGCACGTCGCGGGTGGTGTGCCGGGCGGCATCGGATGCGCCGACGAGGGCGCTGCGGTCATGCGGGTCACGCGGATCCGACGAAACATCAGCGGATTCAGCGTCCGGCGCGAGAGCTGCATCCCTGCCTGCGGCTCCCGCGGCCTCGACCAGCCGGTTGAAGAGGGTCGATTTGCCGCTGCCGGTCGCACCGACGAGGGCGATGCGCGGCAGCAGGCCGTTCAGTTCGCGGCGGGCCGCGCCGGCGCTGGGATCGAGCAACCGGTGTTCGCCAGCCAGCACGTCGGCAGCGGCGCGGAGCCGTTCGCGCACGGCTTCGTCGGCGATGATTTCGATGTCCTCGCCGCTGAAATCCAGGCCGGCTTCGATATCGGCGAGCAGATCGAGCAGCGCGGCGCGGGCGGCGCCGAGCGCGGCCTGGGTCGCGCCGCCGATCAGCCGCGCACCGACGCGCAGATCGGCCGCGTCGTGGCCGTGAATCGCGACCAGCGTGGCCTGAGCTTGGGTGAGATTCATGCGGCCGTTCAGGACGGCACGGCGGGTGAATTCGCCCGGTTGGGCAGGCACCGCGCCGGCAGCGCCGCTCTGGCAGAGCGCGCGCAGGAGGGCTTCCACCAACACCGGCGCGCCGGGCAGATGGAGCTCGACGAGGTCTTCGCCGGTGTAGCTGCGGGGCGCGCGGAAAACCAGCGCGTAGCCGTCAATGTCGGTGATGCGCCCGGCCAGCGTCAGGCGCAGCCGGCCGGGATGGAGGCCGGGGCGGTCGAAGGCGGTGCGAACCGCGAGCTTGCCGCCGGCTGGCGACCGGTTCGGGCCGCCCGGAACGGGCGGCTCGGAGGCATCCTCCCAGCCGGACGCGAAGACCTGCGCCGCGCAGGCGAGGGC
>JBOHNC010000157.1:0-17286 GCA_050730415.1 Planctomycetota bacterium | reverse complement strand
GGCGCAGGTTGCCAAGCTGACGGTGGAATTGCAGGCCGCGCAGGCGGACCTCACCGAGACGAAGGCCAACTTGGAGACCTCTCGCACCGCCAACGGGAAACTCACCACCGAAGCGCAGGCCAAAAATACGCAGATCGCAGAGCTCACCGCGACCGGCGAGAAACTCAGCGCCGACCTTGGCGCCACCCGCAGCAGTCTGGCCACCACGCAGCAGGAACTGGCCGAGGCGCAGGCAGCGGGCGGGAAGCTGAGCGCCGATGACCAGGCGAAGGCGGCGAAGATCGCGGAGCTGGAAACCGTCGGCGCCAAGTTGGCGGCCGATCTCCAAGCCACGCAGGCCAAGCTCGCGGAGACCCAGGCCAACCTGGAGACCTCCCGCACCGCCAACGGGAAACTCACCAGCGAGGCACAGGCCAAAAATACGCAGATCGCGGAACTCACCGCGACCGGCGAGAAACTCAGCGCCGACCTTGGCGCCACCCGCAGCAGTCTGGCCGCCACGCAGCAGGAACTGGCCGACGCGCAGGCGAGCAATGGAAAGCTGACCGCCGAGGCGGCGGAGAAGCAGGCGAAAATCGTCGAACTGAACGCCGCCAATCGGCAACTCACCGACGAGCGCGACAGCGCTCGCAAGGAACTGGCCGATGCGCATGGCGACTTGGAAGTTTCGCGCGCCGCCAACGCGAAACTGACCGCCGAAGGCCAGGCCAAGGATGGGAACATCGCGGCACTCACGGCCAACGGCGAGAAACTCACGGCCGACCTTGGCGCCACCCGCGGCAGCCTCGCCGCCACACAGAAGGAACTGGCCGACGCGCAGGCGGCGAATGCCCAGCTCACGGCCGATGCGGCGGAAAAACAGGCGAAAATCGTCGAACTGACCGCGGCCAACCGGCAGCTCACCGACGACCGCGACGGGACGCGCAAGGAACTGGCCGATGCGCACGGCGACCTGGATGCTTCGCGCACCGCCAACACGCAACTGACCGCCGACTGCCACGCAAGGGACACGAAAATTGGCGAATTGAGCGCCACCGGGGCCCAGCTGGCCGCCGACCTGCAAGCCACGCAGGCGACGCTGGCAACCACCCAGGCCGATCTGACCACGGCGCGGAGCACGATCGAGACGATGACGGCGGAGGCGCAGGCCAAGGACGAGCAGATGGCGGCGACGATGGCCGAAATGGAACGGGTGGCGGCGGCGGCTCGGGAGGTGCAGGCGGCGCACGACGCGATGCAGCGGCAACTGGTGCCGGTGTCGCAGGAAAAGGAGCGGCTGACGCAGGAAAATGGGCAGCTCAAGCGGCAGGTGACCGAGCTGACCCCGTTCATGAAGGAAGCCAAGGAGCTGCGAGAAATCCGGGCGAAGCTGGACAAGCAGGTGGCGAAACTCCAGGAACTGCTGGGCGAAATTTCCGCCGATCACGACGGCTTCCTGATGGTGAAGCCGTTCGGGCCGGAGCGCTGGAAGGCGGCGGCCGACGCGGCGCGGGCCAAAGCGACCACCCCTCAGGCGCAAGCCTGTCTGGCAGCCGACGAAGCGGCGGCCAAGGCGACGCTGGACCGAGCGCAAAAATTGCTGAAACGGATGGAAACGGGACAGGCGGACCTCGCAACGCTGGTGGGCTTGGTGCAGGCCGACCGGGACCTGGAAGCCGTGGTAGCGCGCGCGGCGCGGCTGGCGACGGGCGTCTGATATCCGCCCGAGGCCGGATCGGAACCATCGAAACTGCATACGGTTATATGATTTGTTAAGAATGAATTGGGAATCCAAATTGAGGCGTTTTATAATATAGGCTGGGTGCGCGTGCACAGCGGCCGCCACGATCCATCGCGGCGAAGCCGGTGGTGAGGTCTGAATTTTCGTGCCGGGCGCCAACTTTAGTGCGATTTTGACCGGCGGATGCCGAGGTAGCGGTAGCCGGTTGGGGGACCGTTCGAGGGGCCGCGGGCGGACGAGTAGGTAGTATGGCCAAAACCCGAGTAGTACCGCGCGGCGCGATTTTCGTGGAAGCGCTCGGCGATTCGCCGATGTTCTCCGACTACGGGAAGAACACCAGCTTCCTCATTTACGCCGGGTACAAAAAATTCCTGATCGACTGCGGCGCCAATCCCTTCGCGCGGCTGGGCCATGACGGCTTGGCCAACCTCGGCGCGCTGATCGTCACCCATTCGCACGACGACCACCGGCGCTGGTTCACCGAGATGGCGCTGTACCGGTTTTATCACCCCGGGATCAAGCTGAAACTGCCGGTGGTGGCGACCGAGACGGTGCTGGAGGAACTCTGCATCTCCGGCCAGTCGGCGCTGGAACGGACGCTCACCCCCGACCGCAAGCTGGCGACCGAAACGCCGATGGAGGAATTCATCGAGCAGATTCCGATCGGGCCGCGAGCGAAGTACGTGGCGGCGGCGATCAAGCTCGACCGCAAAGGCGGGCCGGTGTGGCGGATCGTCGAGCGGGCGACGGGAAAAATCGTGCCGCCCGAAAAAGGCAAAGTGGTCCTGCGCAACAAGGGCGGCCGGCCGCGGATGCTGATGCGCGACGAGGCTTCCGGCGCCTGGGTCGAGCCGGAAAACTACTACGACTTCGGCGACGCGGCGTTCTACGAGGCGGACCCGCGCGATTTCGTCGAAGCCGAAACCGGCCTGCGCTTCCGCGCCGTCAAGGCCCCCGTCTGGCACGGGCCGTCGGCGATCGGCCTGAAACTGGAAACCTCCTCCACCCACCTGGCCTTCAGCGGCGACACCGTGTACGACCCCGAGCTGTGGCAGGAATTGACCGCCGAGCGCCAGCAGAATCTGCCGCTGAGCGAAGCCGGCTTCCGCGACGCGGCGGTGCTGTACGGGGACATCAACCGCTTCATTCAGCGCGTCTGGAGCCCCGAACGCCTGGCGCGGGCACTGGCGATGTTCGAAGGCTACGCGCTGTTCCACGAGGCCGACAACGAACATTCGATCGTGCACACGCGCCATTCGAAACTGCTGACGCACCCGACCAAGCCGCAGGTGGTGACCCACGTGCCGGATGTGTTCACCTCGCCCTACCCGATCGCCAACCGGACCAAGGTCTACGTGGCGCAAGGCAACCAGGTGCGCGAGATGGGCCGCCAGGGGCCGATGCCCTTCATCGCCGACATCTACCACCGCGACAGCGCGGGGAATATGTTCGCGGGTTTCGCCGACGACGCCGGCGAATACGGATTTTTCACCGATCAGAAGGGCAACTTCAAACTGCTGCTGCTCGATGACATCCCCACGAAAGTGGAAAAACGCTACAAACTGTACCGGGACATCGACGGAGGCTACTACCAGAACCCCAAGAGCGACGAGTCGCTGCGGCTGCGGCCGGACGGGCAGGTGGAACTGCTGAAGTCCTCGGCGCAGGGATCGAGCGGCAGCGTGGTGGAAGACCTGCGGCCGATGCTGACGGCGAAGTACCTCGAACAGAAAAACAACGCGGCCGACCGGAAAGCCGAAGACAAGAACAGCCCCAAGCGCCACGGCACTCACACGCTGCCGGCGTAGCGCCGCTGGGAGCGCTGGCCGCCAGGCCGGCTCCGGCTCTTCGCGCCAACGGCGCGAGGGTTCAAAGCCAGGGGTTGCCGGAGGTCTTCCGCAGGCGCACCCCTGGAGGCGGTCGCCGCGACCGCCCCGCGCGGTCCGAGGCAATGTCGCGTATCCCGCGTTCTTCCGCGCGGAACGTCGTGGGCGACGTGCCAAAATGCATTCCCTTCGTTGAACGTTGCGGGCGGTTCCGCACGATGGAATGCCGCAAGCCGGTGTCACAAGAACCAGCAAGTACCGGGAAGATATTGGCGAGCGCCATGGCGATACCCTGGAGGCGTCAGCGTTGCGAGCGGCCAGGCGCGAATTTTTGGGCAAGAAGGCCTTGGTTTTGGCTGGGAATTCGCCGGTTGGGTCGGATACAATACTTGGGTCTACGCCTGTCGGCGCGCGTCGTTGGATGCCGTTCGCGGGCGGCCCCTCGTTTTGCACCGACCGCTCGCCGTTCCTGCGCTGCGCCGATCCGGCGCCCCGCGGATGAATGCGGACCGCACCGGACCACCCCGGGCGGCCGCCGGGCGCGGTGCGGACAGGGAGGGCGGGCGCCGGCGCGTTTTTCCGGCGCGGAGCAATCAGGCCCCTCAGCCGCGGCCTGTTTTGGGACGATGTGTTGGCGCCATGACCAACTTCTACCCGTCGTCCTCGGTCGGCCCCACCGACGTCGGACCCTACCGTCTGGTCCGCATGATCGGCGAGGGCGGCATGGGGGCGGTCTACTACGCGCTGCGCCGCACCGACAACCTCGCCGTGGCGCTCAAAATTCTGCCCCGCTCGCTGGCGATGGACAACGACCAGTTGGCGCGCTTCCGCCGGGAAGCGGCCGTCGCGATGGGTCTCGACCACCCCAACGTGGTCGGCTGCATCGACGTCGACCAGTCCGACGGCTACAACTTCATGGTGATGGAGTTCGTCGGCGGGGGCGACGCGGAGGAACTGCTGCGGCGTTCAGGCGGGCGGATCAGCGAACGGCGGGCGATGTCGATCGCGCTGGACATCACCAAGGCGCTGCATCACGCCTCGAGTTTCGGCCTGGTACACCGCGACATCAAGCCGGAAAACCTGCTGTTCACCGAGTCGGGCATGGCCAAGCTGACCGATTTCGGGCTGGTCAAGCGGACGGCGGAAAATCTGCGCATCACCGAGCGCGGCAAAGCGATGGGGACGCCGCATTTCATGGCGCCCGAACAGGCCCGCGGCAAGCGCGACCTGGATGTCCGCTCGGATATTTACTCCCTGGGCGCGACGATCTATTACCTCTTGAGCGGCCGGACGCCCTACAACGGCAACAGCGCCTTCGAAATCGTTTCGCAACTGGCGAGCGAACCGCCGCCGCCGCTCAACGGCCACCGCCCTGATCTGTCGCCGAGCTGCATGTTCATCATCGAATCGATGATGGCGCGGGAATTGGAAGACCGCCCGCAGTCGGCCAAAGATCTGCTGGTGATGATCGAGGCTTATTTCAACGGCCGGCCGATCCCACAGCCGCGCGAACTGACCAAGCCGGTCGAGCGCCCCGGCGGCGGCACCGATCCCAACGTCGACGGCCGCAAGGCCGATCACAATCCGATGAAGAAGTTGAAGGCGGCGGAGTTCCAATCGACCCCGCGGGAGGGGCGACGGGCGGAGGCGCCGGGCGAGATTCCGGCCAATTCGATCACGCGCCATTTCATGAGTTCGCCCGGACGGATCATCGCGCGCGGCGCGGCGGTGCCCGCACCCTCACCGGAATCGGTTTCGATGCCTTCGATGGGGACGAAGATTCCGCTGATCCGGCAGAATGCGGAGGCGCGCAAGCCGGCTGGCACCGGGTCGGGAACGGCGCAGTTCACCTCGCTGCAGGCGGGTTCAGCGCCGCCGGCGGCGACGGCGCCTTCGGCCAGCGGACTGCGGTCGGCCTCGGCAAATGTGCCCTCGCCCACGCGGCCGCCGCCGCCGCCGCAGGCCTACCCGCCGACGGGGATTCCGATGGGCATCCCGGTGGGATCGACCTTCCCGCCGCAGGCCTATCCGCCGGCCGACGAATCGGGCGAGCAGCTCGCGGCGGACCTCGACCTGCCCCTGCCGCAGATGCATTTCCCGCCGACTGCAACGCCGGGCTGGCCGGCGCCGACCCCCGCACTGCAGGAAGGCCAGGGCCCGGCGGGGCGGCCCGCCTTGCCGCGCGCACAGGGCCGAGCCGATACCGCTTTTCTGCGCCGGCCGCCGGAGAATACCGGCGGCGACGACCTGTTTGAATCGGGCGAATTGCTCACCGCGGAGCCGGCGCTCCCGGGCGAGGCAGAAAATTCGCCGCCGCCGGCCCACGCGGCGCCGACCACGCCAGGGCCGGTCACCGCGCGGTTCCGCATCGAAACGCCGCCGCCGGAGGCCTATTTGGCGTCCGGCTCCGTGCCGGCGCCTGCTCGCGGTGCGGAACTGGACGCGGAGGAACCGCCGCCGGAAGCCTATATCGAGTCGGGCGACGAGGGGGGTGCGGCCGACGCGAATGTGGCCGCCGAGACCGAGGCGACCGCTCCGTCGCAGGATCAATCCGAGCACCCGGTGGAAATCGCTGCGACGCCGGACGAACCGGTCGCGGCGGACGAACAAGCCGAGGCCGTGGAAGCGCGCGCTGATTCCGCGAAAGGGGTCGACGGTCCCGACGGTCCCGACGAATTCGCTGCAACGACGGAGGCGAGGGCAGCGATGGAGGAAGCGGTCTACGGCAACGCAGCCGCTCCGTCGGGGGTGGCCGCTGAAGGCTCCCCGATCGCCCCGATCGCCCCGGTCGCCCCGGTCGCCCCGGTCGACGAATCCGCCACATCCGCCGATGCGGAGGCACTCGCCTCGAGCGCGCCCGCGGCGGAGGCACAGGCCCGCGACGGCGCGGCCGCGGGCGACGAGCCGGCAGCCGCAGCGCCGGCCGACGCTACCAGCGCAACCGACCTGCCCGCCGACGCTGAAACAACCGCACCGCGCAACCCCACCGCCGGTTCCGGCGTCGCCACGCCAGTGGTCTCCAATGAGCCGGCACAGCCCGATCTGGCCACGCCGCGCGAAGTCATCCACGACGAGGCGCTGCGGTCATCTTCGTCCAGCGCGCCGGCAGTCGAATATAGGCCGCCGCCGGTCGCGACGAGCAGCAGCGAGTCGGAACCGCAGCGGGCGCAGGATGTGGACGCCGCTTCGGGGCCTCAAACGATGGGCGGCGATTTCGCGGAGGCCGCCGGGGGCGAATCCGCGGCCTCCAGCGCAGCGGCCGTTGCTGACGCACCCGAGGGTTCCGGTCTGTTCGGGACGGCGGCGGAGACCGCTCGACCAGCCGATCCCACCCCGACGGGGATGACCTCTGACGCGGCCGGAGCGACTGCCGCGGCGGCGCAAGAAGACACGGCCTTCGCCGCCGGCGCTGGCAGTTCAGCCGCCAGCGCGCTGACGGCACCGGATTCCGCCGCCGAGGCCGTTGCCGCAGACGCTTCGGAAGCAGCCGCCGCGCAGCCGGCGTCAGACCATGCGCCGGCGGTTGACGCACCGAGCCCAGATGCCGCCAAGCCAGTTCCACCGACGGCCGGGGAGCATTCCGGCGTCGCAGAAACGCTCCCGATGCCGGCGGCTGGCGGTTGGGACGACGGCGCCGGCGCTGCCGCCGCAATCGACCCGGATTCCCTGTTGGCGCGCGTTCGCAGACTGGCCGTCACGGATACAATACCCGGAGCTTCGGTTGGCGCGCCTGTGACCCTGGCGGGAGCGGCGCCGCGACTGGCGGCCGGCGCTTCCGTGGCGCCGACTTCACTGGCCGGCAGGAGTGGGCCGGCGACCAGCGACCGGGCGGCTCCGGCCGGCGGGCTGTCCTGGACGAGCGTGTCCATCGGCTTCGTTTGCGGCGTCGCGATCACGATCCTGCTGACGTTGCTGATTCTGGGCGTGGTCTAGCCGCCTTGCGGGCAGGCCGCGGTGCACCAGCCGCCCGGCCGGGTAGCATTCCACGCATTCCACGCAATGCCGCGGGCCGGGGCCGCCACGGTGTTGCGGATCGAGTTCTGCACGGCCGCTCCACCGCGAACCCATGAACCAGGCCGATCACTTCCTACTGCGCAACGCCAAAAAGCTCGGCTGGCTCGATGACGCCGCCGCGCAGCGCGCCAGTCGCATCATGCAGGGCTACGAACTGCAGGGGCAGAACGTATCGCTGGCGCGGATTCTGATCCAGCACCGGCTGCTGACCAGCGCGCAGATCGAGCAGTTGACCGCGCAGACTTCCGGGGTGATCCCGATGTCGGCGGAATTGAAACAAGCCGGTGGTCAGGTGGTCTCGGCCGCCCGCCTGCCGGGTTCGGCGGCAACCGCGCCTGGTTCGGCCGCGATCGCGCCGGGCATGCTGCCCAAAGTGAATCCGCAGCAGTTGCCGCAGCAGGCGGGCTACCGCCAATCTTCGCCCGCACCGAATCCGGCCGCGCCGGCGCAGCCGGCCCAGCCGACCAAGGCGGTGGTGCTGGGGCAGTGGGAGGTGATTTCCAAGCTGGGCGAAGGGGCAATGGGCCAGGTGTACAAGGCGGTATCGAGCCAGACCGGGCGGTCGGCGGCCATCAAAGTGCTGCCGAAAGTGCGCGCCAAGGACAACGAACTGAAGGAACGTTTTCTGCGCGAGGCGGACACGACGATTCGGATGAGCCACCCGAACATCGTCAGCGGCTTCGACCAGGGCGAAGTGGACGGCAATTATTTCTACAGCATGGAACTGCTCAACGGGGGCTCGGCGCAGCAGTACCTCCAAGAGCACGGCCGCTACACCGAAACCCAGACACTGCAGGTGGCCATGCAGGTGCTCAAGGCGCTGGACTACGCCTCGGGCCAGAGCCTGATCCACCGCGACATCAAACCCGACAACATCATGCTGATGACCGACGGCACGGTGAAACTGACCGACCTGGGCCTGGCCCGCCAGACCGACTCGGAGGAAACCCGGCTGACCATGGTGGGCACGACGGTCGGCACGCCGAACTACCTGTCGCCGGAACAGGCGCGCGGCATGCGCGACCTCGACGTGCGCACCGACATCTATTCGCTGGGCATCAGCATGTTTCACATGGCCAGCGGGCGGCTGCCCTACGAAAGCCAGCAGGTGGCGAAGCTGCTGCGGGCGCATGTATCCGAGCCGCTGCCCGACATCCGCTCCATTAGCGCGGATCTGTCGGCGCAGTTCGGCAAATTGCTGGGCTTCATGTGCGAAAAAAATCGCGACAACCGCTACCCCTCGGCGGCCCAGGTGATCCGCGACGTGGAGCGGGTGCTGCGGGGCGAACCGCCGCTGGGGCCGGATTTCGGCGCCAAGCCGGTGCATGCGCCGGGCAATGCGGCCATCGCCAAGGCGCAGGCCAAGGCGGCCAAGGAACCGCCCGCGCCGGCCGCCAGCCAGTCCGCCATGGTCACCGCCGATCTCACCATCAAACCCGGCGATCGCCCGTTCACCCTCAAGGAATTGCAGCAGCAGGAACCGACCGACGAGACCAAAACGAGCAAATGGATCGCCTATGTGGCGATTGGCGTGGCGGTGCTGGCAATCGGCGCATTTTTGGCGCTGGACCACTTCGTTTTTCACCTGTTTTTGTAGGCTTTGAATGGTTCGCAGGCGGGACCGCAGCGGGAGCGGAGCGCAGCTCCAACCGCCGTGCCAAAAAAGAATTTTCAAACCGCTTCAAGACTGGAAACCGCTCAAGCGTATCAATAGAATGGGGAGTGTTGTTTCAGCGGGGACCACGTCGAAACCGACGCTGGTGGGGTCGCTGGGGGAGCGGGTGCTGCGTGGACACGGTTTTAGTTCCTCATGCCACACGCCGATCCGTCCTTCCCGAATGTTCCTCTTTTTTCACTGGTAGGCCGAAAACGCCGACGAAATCGTCGGTGGCGCGGTGGATTGTGTCTTCAGGGTTTCGAGTTCAAAGCCGATTGAACGGTTGCAGCGGTTTGGCGCGCGGGGGATTCGCTCGCGCGACAAACGCCGCTTCGAAGGAGTACCCAACGCATGGAAGGTCGCGAAATTGCCATCCGTTCCGCACGGATTCTCGACAACAAAAAAGCACAGAACATCCTGGTCTACGACCTGCGTAAATCGACCGACATCTCCGACTATTTCGTGATCGGGACGGTGACCGGCCCGTCGCACATGAAGGGCATCATCGACGAAATCATGCGGGAGTTGAAAACCCACGGGGAAAACGGCGTCCGCTGCGACAACCAAAACATGAGCCAATGGGTGCTGATGGACTGCGTCGATTGCGTGATCCACCTGTTCAGCCCGGAACTGCGCGAGTACTACTCGCTGGAGTCGCTCTGGGGCGACAGCGACACGCTGGACTGGGAAGAAGGACTGACACCGGTCGGCGTGGCGGCCGAAATCGCCGCCGGCGAAGCCGAAGCGACGGTCGAAGCCCCCGCCAAACGCAAACGCGCCCCGGCCAAAAAACGCCGCGCCCCGGCCAAAGCCTAACCGGGAAGCGCCCCCTGGGAGCGCCGCGCTCCAGCGCGGCCTCTTGGATTTCTCTCTTCCCTTCCTGTCCCTCGTTCCTCATCCTCTTTTGCCGTATTCGGTGCACAGCAGGTACCGCGCTCGCGCGTCTTCCTCGATGGTCGGAAACCGGCCCAGCGGTTCATGGAAACGGTTGTCGGTGGCGTCGTCGTTGAGGCTCGAAACTTCGCCAACCATGCAGTCGGCCCCTTCGGCCCAAAACGAATGGTACAGCCGCGGGGTCAGCGTGATCGATTCGCCGGGTTCCAGCCGCACGGTGCCGCCGGCTTTGACCCGCCGCGCGATGCCGTCGACAGCGACTTTGAACACGCCGCGTCCGAGCCCCTCCGCCTTCGTCGCGGGAAACAGCCGCAGCACCAGCGTGCCGCCGCCGCGGTTGATGATGTCTTCGGTTTTGCGCCAGTGGAAGTGCAGCGGCGTGAGCTGCTTTTTCCGCACGACCATAATTTTTTCGGCGTAGGATTTGGCGCTCACGGCGTTTTTTAAGCGGCCGTTGCGGATGGTGAATAGCAGCAGGCCCAGATCGTCAAAGCGGCCCTGGCCGAAGTCGGTGAGGTCCCAGCCCAGACGGTGGCGGCGGATTTCCTCCGCGCCGGCCGGATCGCGCCGACGCTGGCGCGCCCAATCGGCCGGCGACCAATGCGCCCACGGCGGCAGCGCGAAGCGGAAGCCCGCGAACAGCGCTCGCGCCGCGTCGATGTGGCGGTCGATTTCGGAACGTTGCATGAGAAGTCTCCGGCCGGCCGTGTGCACCGACCGGTCAGGGCGGAACCGGCATGTCCTGAGGTGTCCAACGCGGTCCCCGACCGGTATCATATCGGCAAGTGCCCGCGTCCGCCTCGTCCACCTGCGTTCACCCGGCTTTCCCGCGGAATCGAAAAAGTTGGAAATAAACGTTCCGATCTGCCGGCGACCGGCAATCTCACGGTTGAACAGGATAGGAGTCGTATGTCGCTCAACCCTTCCACCCTCGCTTCGACCGATCCGGCCGCGCTGACTGGGGCAGCGGTGGTTCCGCTGTCCGGCGGCGCATACCAGGTCGCGGTGCGGGTGCTCGGGCGCGTACAGGACGCCGAAGACGTCGTGCAGCGCGCCTACCTGAAGGTGATGAGCGGTCGGCGGCCGGTCCTGTCCGAGGCGGAGGTGCGACCGTGGTTTCTCGGCGTCGTGGTGAACACGGCGCGAGAACACCTGCGGTCGGAAGCACGCCGCCGCCACTGGGAGGATCGGGCGATGGCGGAAAGCAGGCAAATGGAACGGGGCGAACCGGCCGGGGCCGAAGGCACGGTGTCGCCTGAAATCAAGGTGGCGTTGCGAGCCGAGATTGCGGCGCTCGCCGAGCGGGAACGGTTGCCGCTGGTGCTCTGTTACGAGCAGGGCTTAACGCAGGCGGAGGCGGCGCAAGCCCTCGGAATTTCGCCCCGGGTAGTCTCGAAAGCGGTTACGAAGGGGCTGCACGAACTACGCCAAGCGCTGACGCGCCGCGGGCTGAGTGCGGCGCCAGCGGTGGTTATAAGTGGTCTGAAGTTCACCGCGCCGCTGGCGCCGTCGGCACTGGGTGGCACGGTGCAGCAATTGATGATTTCGGCGGCGGCCAACGCGGCCGTGGGGAGTATGACCGGCGCCGCTGCTGCTGCAGGCGGATCGGCGACGACCGGCGGCGCGGCCGGGGGAGCAACCGGCGCGGCGGGCAGCTCGGTCGCCGCGGTGAAATTGGCCGCGCTGGCGGCAGTGCTGCTGGCGCTGGCGGGAACCTGGGTCTTCGACCACCGCCA
Source organism: Planctomycetota bacterium (assembly GCA_050730415.1). Classification (GTDB taxonomy): domain Bacteria; phylum Planctomycetota; class SZUA-567; order H5-PLA8; family JBOHNC01; genus JBOHNC01. The sequence goes on along the minus strand of JBOHNC010000157.1, from coordinate 5,439 downwards.
AAGTCGCCCGAGAACCGCGGTGGCGATTGGCCCCATGGTCTCCGCGCCGGTAAACGGCGGACCGGGCGCCGGGTCCGTTCCCGTGGCGCCCCCCGCACCGCCGACCTCGGCGACTCAAGCACAACCGAACGCCGCGCACGTACAGGTCTGGGTCGATTCCTGGATGGCTAACCAGTTGTTTTCTGCCTTGCGTCGCCACGGCATCGTGGTGGCAGTCATGGGGCAGGTGGAGAACTTCCACCTGCGGGTACCGTGGGGATTGCGGGGACAAACTGTTTCAGCTCAGGCTTTGGTCGCGGCAGTGGCCAAGTCAGCCAATATGCAAGTGCAGTGGGATGCCGCCAACCGGTTCGCGATTCTGTACCGCGGCGCGGCGGCGGATCAGATCAAGCAGGTCACGGCCGATTTGCGCTCGCCCGACGTGAAAGTCCGGCTGGCGGCGGCGACGCGCGCCGCGGAATTGGAAGACCCGTCCATCTTCGCCCCGTTGCTCCCGGCGGCGCTCGACGCCGATCCACAGGTTGCGCTGACGGCGCAGGCCAGCCTGCGCTATTTGGGCGCCGACGCAATGGCAATAACCACGGGCAAGGACTGCCTGCCCGCACTGAAAGCGATCGACGCGGCCTTCAGAAATGGTGTTTTCAGTGAGCCGGTGGAATTATCGGCGGCGCAAATTTTAGGCGACGCTGCGCTGCCGGCAGTCCTAAAATACGCGGAGGACCCCGCGAATGTTTGGTACATTGCCTCGATGACTGCGCTGGGAACAATACCTGGGCCGCAGGCGGAAAAGGCCTTGCAGACCCTCTTCCAACACGCGCAACCGTCTCAACGATGGGAGTTCATCGGCGCCTGGTTTTGCCACGGTGGCGCGACGGGACGAAAAGCACTCGCGGAATTGGCTGGTGATAACGGTCAATGGAGTTGGCAAGTGTGTTGTTACGGCGCGGAGCTGGGCGACACCACCGCGGGTCGAAAATGTTTGCAGCGATTGATGCAATCGGCTCCCGACAGCCCTGGTATACCTGATATTTGGACGTGGGTGGAGCAGCGTGAAGATTTGCAAAACGATGGCGAGGATTTGAGCCAGGCGGTCGCCGCGCTGATGAAAGGCGATGCAAGGCAACGCTGCTTGGCGGGGAAGTTGTTGGCCCACATGCCGTGCGCCGCGGCGTTGGACCGGCTGCTCAAACTGGCCGCGGATTCGGACCCCGGTGTGCAAACGGCGGCGGTTGAAGGGCTGACCATCAGCCCGGATCCGCGGGCGGACGCGGCGTTGTGCAAACTTGCCACAGACTTGCCTAAGGATTACAGGGGAGTTCCAATAATGGCGTTGGCGCTTCACGACACGCCCGCCGCGGTGGCGGCGTTGCAGGATGCGGCCGCAAGCCCTTCCCCTGGGATCCGCCGTAGCGTCGCCGTGAATCTCTGCTTTTTAGCAAATCCGGCCCGCGATGCCCTCCGTAAAAACCTGATGTCCGACGCGGATTCCGATGTCCGCATCGCGGCGGTTCCATCGGGATTCGATATGCCTCTCGATCGCGCAGCCCTGGTTTCAGCGCTGCACAATAGCGACCCCAAAATCCGGTCCATCGCGGTGGCCAATATGGAATCGGCCAGTCTGGCCGAGGCGGCCCCGGTGATCGAAGCGGCGATGAAGGATCCTGACATCCAGGTGCGTATCGCGGCCGGCCAAGTGGCCCGCCATTTCTGCGTAGCACGAACCACCGCCTGCTTGCGCACACTGGTAAACGATCCCAATTTTGTGATGCGCGAAAGCGTAGTCATCGACGATCTACGCGACCTACCCGACGCATGGTCCCTGCCGATCTGGAAAACGATTGCCGCCGATCCCAATGCCGAGGTGCGGCAGCTTAACGTTAGCAATAACCTGTGCAGCGGACGCAGCGCGGGGCGCCAGGAGGCACTGCTTCTTTATGCCCAAGACCCCGATGCTTACACCCGGCAACTGGCCTACGGGGGCCTGCAGTGGTATTCGGGGGAACAGGTGTTGGCGGCGCTCACCAAAGGTCTGTCCGACGCGGTTCCTGCCAACCGGCAGGCGGCCGCGCAATCGTTGGGAGCGCAAAAAAATACGGCCGCGCGGGATGCAATTTTGGCACGGATGAAAATCGAACGCGATTTGCAGACGTTCCGCTCGTTCCGACAGGTCATCGACACGCGGTGGCCGAAGGACCCTGTTGCCACGGCGGCGCTTGCAAAATTGCAGGAACCAGGCGCCAATGAGGATAATTTCTAACCCTTCCTGGGTCGACGCCCACTGCGAAGGCCAGCCGATACGATTGGAAAACCGCCTCGGTTGGCCGGTGTCGCCAACCGGGGGCCTGAAATTTGATAGTAAAGGCCCCCGATCACTCACGGACAGAGCCTGTTTTGGGCACTGGTTAATCGTTCAGGCCGCGCGCGGCCGGGCCGATAAAACAGTGGATCCCTAATAGGATGAGGCGACCGGAGCGCATTTTTTTGACCGTACGGCTTCCATCGCGTATACTTGTACCTTCCGCCCTGCGCGGGAATTGACCCCGGCTGACGGATCGCTTGGAGGCAGTCCGCCTTCAGGTTTTGGCGATTCGTGCCGAGAAGGGTCTTGACGGCGCGGGCGAAATCGCGAAACTGTTCGTTTCCGGTATTTTTGCTCCACCAGCAGGTGCAGAACCCCGGCTGCCGCATTCATCGCGGCCGGGCGCCTGCGGGGGCGTTTTTGTCGCAGCCGTCTTTGGCTGCTCTACGATGGGAGAGGTTTTCGTGAGCACCATTATTCGCATGTCGCGCACCGGCCGAACCAACATGGCGCGCTTCCGCATCGTCGTGGCCGACACGCGCATGAAGCGCGACGGCCGCTTCATCGAGGTGCTCGGCACCCTCGACCCCCACCAGACCGACCTGCAGAAGAAAGTGACGCTCAAGCCCGAACGCATCACGCACTGGCTGTCGGCCGGAGCGCTCCCGAGCAAAACCGTGGCGCAGATTCTGACCGACTCCGGGATTCTCAAGCCGAAGGCGCGCGTGGCCTACCGGCGCAAGCAGCAGCGGCTCAAGAAGAAGGGCGCCGCGAAAAAATAGGCGGACTCGGGCCATGCTCAGGATCGACGTCGTCACCCTATTTCCGGAGCTATTTCCGGCCTACCTGACGACTTCGATCCCGGCCATTGCCCGGCGCAAGGGAGCGGTCGAATACCGGCTGCACAACTTGCGCGACTACACCACCGACGTTCACCGCAGCGTGGACGACCGGCCATTCGGGGGCGGCCCCGGGATGGTCTTGAAGGTGGAACCGGTGGCCAGGTGCGTGCGGGCGATTGTTGCCGGTGCACCCGGCTCGACGGTAGACGGCGCACCGGGTGCGCCAGTCGACGGCGCAGCGGGAGCGGAATTGGCATCAGGCCAGCCCGCGCCGCTGGTGGCGATCACATCGCCCTCGGGCCGGCGCTTTTCGCAGGCGCTGGCGCGGGAGTGGTCGGTGCTCGAGCGGCTGGTGTTCATCGCCGGCCACTACGAGGGCCACGACGACCGGATCGAAACGGTGGTCGGAGCCCAGCCGGTGTCGATCGGCGACTACGTGCTCAGCGGCGGCGAACTGCCGGTGCTGACCATGATCGACGCGGTGGTGCGACTTTTGCCCGGCGTGCTGGGAGCCAGCGCGGGGGCCGACGAGGAGTCGTTCGAAGCCTGGGGTCGGTCGGAGCAAGGGGACGGTTCAAGCCGGCGCGAATGCTGGCTGGAGTACCCCCAGTTCACGCGGCCGGCTCGTTTTGAGGGAGTTGACGTGCCGGAGATACTGCTCTCCGGCCATCATGAAGCGGTGGGACGGTGGAGAGCCGAGCAGGCGCGTCAAAGGACGCGCTCACGTCGCCCGGATCTCCTGAGCCCCCCGACAACCGAGGGCCGGCCGGAATAATCTCCGGTGTCGGTCATCCCGGCCTTCGCGGTCGGACAGCCTTTCAGGAGCACATCAGCCATGGCGAAAAACAGCGAACTCATTCAGGCCGTCGAAGCCAAATATACGACCAACAAGGTTCCCGATGTGCGCGTCGGCGACGCCGTCGATGTCCATGTGAAGGTCAAAGAAGGCGCCAAAGAGCGCGTCCAGATTTTCTCGGGGATCGTGATCGCCGTGAGCGGTCATGGCATCCGCCGGTCTTTCACCGTGCGGCGGCTGATCGGCCAGTTCGGCGTGGAACGCAAATTTCCGTTCCAGTCGCCGAAGGTCGCCGAAGTCATCACCCGCAAGCGCGGCATCGTACGCCGGGCGAAGCTCTTCTACCTGCGCGACCGGCTGGGCAAAGTGGCGCGGATCGCCGAAAAGCGCGCCCACAAGCCCGGCGCGACCCAGGGCGGCGCCGGCGTTGAAATCGATCGCCGCGCTGCTCGCAAAGCCGAGCGCAAGGCCGCCAAGGCCGCCGCGCGCGTGCCGGTCACCGCCGAAGCCGCCGCCGGCCAGGCGTAGTCCACCCACCTCCCGCCATGATCGCCGGCATCGGCATCGACCTCACCCCCGTCGCGCGCCTCTGGCAATCCTACGAGCGCTACCGGGAACGGTTTCTGAAACATGTCCTGACCGACCGCGAACAGGCTGAATTTGCACGCCGGAGCGCCACCGGCGGCGCCAAGACCTACCTCGCCGGCCGCTGGGCCGCCAAGGAAGCGGCGATGAAGGCGCTCGGTACCGGCTGGGACCAGGGCGTGGGTTTCCGCCAGGTCGAAGTTCTCGGCGTGCAGCCGGACAAGGGCACCTCCTGCCCCGCGCTGACCTTCCACGGCAAAGCCGCGCAGATCGCCGCACGCATGGAAGTGTCGCGCGCGTGGGTGAGCATCAGCCACTCGGCCGACGACGCCATCGCGCAGGTAATCCTCGAAAAGTTGGACGCCCCCGCCGCCGCGGAATAAAATCGGCGCCCGCAATTCGTCTGCGCCGAATACGCATATGGCGTGCGGCGGCTTGACGCCGCCTTTCGTAGGCGAGGCTTGACTCGCCGTTCTTCCTCTTCGCAACTTAAACGCCTGACTGCAACACCGCCATTTTTGACGCTTTTTGTCTTCCAGCCCCGACCACAGCATCGCCGTTGCATCTTTTCCGTCGTCCGTTTCTTGGCCCCGCAAGGGGCCGCATTTGGGTAGCCGTGGGTGCAAACCCACGGAATGGTGTGTCATGGCGCGGCATCCGCGCCATGACACACCCAAAAGCGTTCTTCCGCGCGACCCGAAGCGTCAAGTGCGCCTTCGCCGCCCCTCCGCGCGGAACCGCACCCGCCGCCGAATCGTTCACCCTCCTCTGGTTCTCTCCCAAAAAGCGCCACGAACAAACCGGGCCGGATTTGCCGTAGGATCCCCACCGCCGAATCAAGCGGATTCGGTTTTGGTGCCCTAACCGAGCCTTACCCAGTTCCTTTCCGCCTTCCGTTTCTTGGCCCCGCAAGGGGC
>JBOHNC010000156.1:0-7257 GCA_050730415.1 Planctomycetota bacterium | reverse complement strand
GAAAAGACCTGCCCCGAACCTCCCATCAGCGTGGTGTAGGGGCGGGCCCCCGTGCCCGCCCTCTGCGCCTGAAATGCCACGCCGCCCGGCGCGAGCAATCCCTCTCGAACGCACCCCCACCTGGGAGCGCGGGTGACCTCACCCGCTCTTCGCTCGATCCGCCCATACGGCTCCGCAAGTCTATCCATTCCTTTGGAGTGCCCAAGGCATCGTGGCACGGGACGCTGTCCCGTGCATAAAAAGTGCGAGCGAAGCTCGCGCCTTATCTTCTTGCGCGCCCCAGCGCGCACCCGGGAGCACCGGTCATCAGACCGGCCTCTTCGTCCAAACCACGCATGCGGCTCCGCGGGCGCGGAGGCCCGCTCCGGTCGACAGGGCCGCAGGTTGGAAGCCTGCGCTACCAGGGAGCGAAGAAGGAAGAGAGCGCGAAACGCGCTTTCCAGCGGAAACGCTCGAGGACTCGCTGGACACGGGCTGGTCAGCCCGTGCCACGACGGAATGCGCTCGCGCGCAAGAAATGAATAAGGCGCGAGCTTCGCTCGCACTTTTTATGCACGGGACAGCGTCCCGTGCCACGATGCCTCGGGCGGGCCTTGGGAATGGATAGACTTGCGGAGCCGAATGGAAGGTTCGGGCGAAGAGGCCGCGCTGGAGCGCGGCGCTCCCAGGGGGGGCTTAACCAAACGAAGCTACCGTGACATATGCTACTGTTCGCATCCAATGAATCAGAGAGAATGAGGAGAGTGGGGAAAAGAAATTGACATGTGTAGTTTTATGGTGTTTATTATACTTGTTGTGAATGGGGGCTTGAGCGGGTGGAATGGACGGGAGGGAGACGGATGGAAGCTATGCAACTGAAGGCGGAGGCTTCGCGGGCGAATGCGCAGCTTTCGACGGGGCCGAAAACTGAGGCAGGGAAGGCGGCGAGTGCTTTGAATGCTTTGAAGCGCGGGTGGAGTTCGACGCGGGCGGTGCTGCCGGGGGAGGATCCGGCGGAGTTCGAGTCCTTTAAGCAAGAGTATGTGGAGGGCTGGCGGCCGGCGACGATGCAGGAACGGATGCTCAGCGAACAACTGGCGACATTGGAGTGGCGGCGGCAGCGGTTGGAACTGGCGGAGACGCAGACGCTGGACGAGGGAATGGCTTCGGCGCCGGAGGGATGTGAGACGCTTTTGGCGCATGCGTTCACGGTGAAACACAAGGAGCTGTCGCTGCTGGTGCGGTATCAGGGGCAGTTGTCGCGGGAATTGTTTCGGATGCGCAAGGAGCTGCGGGAGATGCAGAAGGATCGGGAGGCGCGGGTGAAATTGGAAGCGAAGTTGGCGCTGGCGGGACGGCAGGCGGCGGCGGCTCGCGGGGAGACGCGGCCGGTGGCGCAGTTGGTGCCGGAGGCGGTGCGTGCGCCGCGGCCCATGGGAGGACCGGGCGGGACGGGCGGGTCGGGCGGGTCGGGCGTGGGATCGGGGGAGGAGATTGCGAAGATGACGCGGGAATTTGAAGCGCTGATGGCGCAGAAGGGATATCGGCCGGTGGCGGGGTGAACGTAGGCAAGGATGAAGCTTGAAATGCGAAGGATGAAGGGGCCGCGGAAATGGCGCGCTCGGCGGCCGGGCCGTCGAGGGCAGAACGATCGAACCTTGGGGCTCTGTAGATGAATTCTACAGAGCCGCTTCACCCTTGTCTTGTTCAGCACCTGCCCGCGCTACAATTTGCAAGGTCGTCCGACCGCCATCGCCTGCCTCGTTCCGAAGTCCCCGCCCATTCCCCCGGAGCCCCCGCCATGCACGTCGACCGCCTGAAGGCCCTGCTGCCCCTCTATCGCGACCAGCTCCTGAACGAAACCATGCCCTTCTGGATCGACCACGCCATCGACCGCGAATGCGGCGGCTACCAGACCCTACTCGACGCCGACGGCTCGCTGCTCGACAGCGACAAAAGCGTCTGGTTCCAGGGGCGGTTTGCCTGGCTGCTCGGGGAGCTGTACAACACCGTCGAAAAGCGCCCCGAATGGCTGGCGCTCTGCAAGCACGGCCTCGACTTCCTCGACCGCTTCGGTTTCGACCCCGCCGACGGCCGCATGTACTTTCACCTCACTCGTGAAGGCCGCCCGATCCGCAAACGCCGCTACGCCTTCAGCGAAAGTTTCGCCGCGATTGCCTACGGCGAGTACGCTCAGGGCGCCCAAGACGCTCACGCCGCCGCCAAGGCTGAAGCCTGCTTCCGCCGCTTCGTCGAACACAACCTGAACCCGACCGGCGTGGAGCCCAAATTCACCGCCGAACGGCCCACCCAGGGCCTCGGCTTCCCCATGATCGCCATCGTCACCGCCCAGGAACTGCGCGCCTCGATCGGTCTGAAAGACGCCGACGCCTGGATCGACCGCTGCATCGACCGGATTCGCCGCTTCCATCTGAAACCCGAGCGCCGCGCGGTGCTCGAACAGGTCGGGCCGGGCGGTGAAATCCACGACCACTTCGACGGCCGATTGCTCAACCCGGGCCATGCCATCGAAGCGGCGTGGTTTATCCTGAAGGAAGGCGACCACCGCCAGGACACCGGCCTGATCCGGATGGGCTGCGAGATTCTCGATTGGATGTTCGAACGTGGCTGGGACCGGGAGTTCGGCGGAATGCTGTACTTCGTCGATCTCGACGGCAAACCGCCGCAGGAATATTGGCACGACATGAAGTTCTGGTGGCCGCAGAACGAAACCATCATCGCCGCGCTGTACGCCTACGTGCTGACCGGCGACGAAAAGTACGCTCGCATGCACGCGCAGGTCCACGACTGGGCGTACAGCCATTTCCCCGATCCCCAGCACGGCGAATGGTTCGGCTATCTGCACCGCGACGGCAGCGTCGCGATGCGCTTGAAAGGCAGCCTGTGGAAAGGCCCCTTTCACTACCCTCGCCAGCAACTGGTCTGCTGGCGGCTGGTCGAACGGCGGCTGCACGATATACAGAAATCCTAGATTTTGCAGGTTAGAACAGGATGGTGCACCCCTTCGGCGGTAGAATGGTGCGATCAGCCTGATTCCCCCGCGCGCCATGGGCGTTTTCCCCCGCCCGTTTTCCAGTGCGGTCTTGCAGTGCCGGCCCCGTGTCGGACGAGGCCGCACCGGCGGCGGCCCTCTTTGGGAGAAGCGACGTGCCGACCCCACCCGGCGGCCGGTCCGACGAGGACCCCCGTCCAAAACGCCCCGCGCCCTCGGCCCGTTCCGTTCCGTCGGGTCGCACCGGACCCCAGCGCCCGGTGAACGCGACCGGCAAGCAACGCCCCGTCGGGACCGGCCCCCGCACCCCCGTCAGCGGAGCCCCGCCCCGCGCCGCCAGCGATAGCGTCCCGCGCGCGCGCGGCGCCACCCCGCCCGCACGTCCCGCCGCAGCCCCGCCGGCTCGCGCCGCCACCCCGCCGGCTGGAACCACCCCCCCGCCGGCTCGATCCGTGACGCCGTCGGCGCGGCCCGCCACGCCGCCGGCCGGCACGCCCATCGCGGAAACCGACCTCCCGGCGACCATCGAAAAATACCAGGTCGAAGGCCACCTCGGCACCGGCGGCGCGGGCGATGTCTTTCTCGTCCGCGACCCTGAATTCGACCGCGAAGTCGCCCTCAAGCGCGCCCGCGGCGCCATCCGCCAGAGCACCCGCGCGATGCACCGCTTCGCCGCCGAAGGCCGCCTGATGGGGCAGCTTCAGCACCCCACCATCCCTCCCGTGTTTCACCTCGCGCAGGACCCCGCCGGCGCCTGGTTCTACACGCTGCTGCGCGTCCGTGGCCGCACCCTTTCCGACGTGCTCAAGGAACGCCGCCGCAATCCCCAGTCCGCCTGGACTCAGCGCCGCGTGATCGAAGTGTTCGTCACCGTCTGCACCGGCATCGCCTACGCGCACTCCCGCGGCGTCATCCACCGCGACCTCAAGCCGCAGAACATCATGCTGGGCGAATACGGCCAGGTCTACATTCTTGACTGGGGCCTGGCCAAGGTGCTCGGCCGCGACCTGAACGAGCAACCCGCCGGGCTGGCCGGCGGCATCCGCCTGTACACTGCTCCGCGCACCCTCTACGAGGAATACCTCGACGCCCACGGCGGGAAGCCGCCGACCGGCGCCGCCGCCGGCGCTGAACCGCTCCCGCAGGAAGCCTGGGAAGACGAAGGCGAAACCGTCGGCGCCGCCGACCTCTCCCCCGACTTGCCCGACTCGCCCGCCACCCCCGCCACCCCCGCATCCGCCGCATCCGGCGCCACCCCCGCCACCCCGCTCAAAGCCGTCTCCACCGAATCGGCCCGGATGTTCGCTGCCGGCGACGCCCGCAGCGCGGCCATTTCCGACGAAACCCCGGTCCGCCCCTGGACGCCCGCTCAAGCCGGCGACGCCGGCGTCACGATGCAAGGCACCGTGCTGGGCACGCCGCAGTACATGGCTCCCGAACAGGCCCGCGGCGACGTGCGATTTTTCGACCAGCGCGCCGACATCTACGCCCTCGGCGCGATCCTGTTCGAAATCCTGACCGGCCGGAAACTGCGCGGCGGGCTCGACGCCTCTGGCGCGATCAGCAGCGCCAAATCCGGCGCGCGACCGGACTTCGCCAAAGTCCTCGGCGGCCGCCGCATCGAACCGGATTTGCAGGAAATCTGCGAGCGCGCCCTCGAACCGGAACTCTTCACCCGCTACGGCAGCGTGCCCGCCCTGCTGGCCGATCTGCGTTCCTGGCTGGACGGCGAACGTCACTGGAAGCTTTCCTACGACATCGATTTCTCTCAACAGCCGCCCGCCGCCGCCGCCACCGGCGCGCCCGTCGACTGGATCGAAACCGTCGGCAAATGGACCGTCCGGGACGGCTGGCTGGTGCAGACTTCCACCGAGGGCGCCGGCGGCGGCATCCTCCACCTGAACCGCGATTTCGCCGGCGACGTGCGCGTCGAGCTGATCGGCGAAGTCACCGCCGGCAGCGAAGGCGAACTCTCGGTGTTCGTCGCCGCCCCGGTTAAACCCCTCCGCCGCCACAGCGACGACGGCTACTGCGTGCAGTTCGGCGCCGATCACCGCCAGATCGCCAAACTCTCCCGCGACGGGGTCGATGTGAACCTGGTCGAAGACCAGCCCCTGGAACTCGGCCGGACCTATGTCATCCTCGTCGAACTCATCGAAGGCCGCGTGCGGCTCGAAGTCAACGGCCGCGAACTGTTCGCCCACCGCGACCTGTTCCCGCTTCAGGGCTCCCGCGTCGGCCTCTACGCCTGGGGCCTGGGCAGCCGGATCCAGCGCTTCCGCGTCTTCAGCGCCGGGGTGCCGCGCCAGCGCCCCGCCCTCGCCGTGCCGGACGTGCAAGCCGCCCGCGGCCAGTGGGCCGGCGCGGTGGAAGAATACGAACGGGTCGCGCTCAGCCACCCCGGCAGCGAGGAAGGCGACGAAGCCCTCTTCAAATCCGGCATGTGCCTGGTCGAACTCGGCCGCATGGACGAAGCTCGGGCGCGCTTCGAGCAACTCACCGCCACCCCCGCCGCCGCCCTGGCCGGCGTCGGCCGTTCGGTGCTGCTCGAAAAACAAAACGCTCCCTTGGAGGAACAGGCCCGGTACCTGATCGAAGCCCTGGCCCAAGCCCGCCAGCCGCACGCCGAAGGCTTCTCCGACCTCGTCACCCGCGCCGTCACCTACGCCGCGAAGTTGCTCGAACTGCGCGAATACGCCGCCGGTCGTCTGCTGTTCGAACGCATCGCCAAACACCCGGCGCTCAGCCGCGCCATGCGCGCCCGCGCCTGGCTGGCCCTCGCCCGCTGCTATGTCGGCCTCGACAAGCAGAAAGCCGCCCGCAAAGTCTACGAGGGCGTCGTGAAAACCTTTCCCGAACAGATTTCCCTGGTCCAAAAGGCCTACGACGGCTTGATGCAGGCGCTCATCGTCGAAAACGACTACACCCGCATCCGCGGCCTGTATCTCGAAATCGGCCGCAACGATCCCGGCCTCGGCCGCTGGATCTTCCGCCGCCTGTCCTCGCTGCCCGTGGAGTTCCAGTACACCGGCCTGCCGGTGGTGGCCGCCCGCATTGCCTGCTTGCAGGAACTGATCGCCGACGCCATGGCCCACTTCGCCGGCGACCGCGATCACCTCGCCGTCACCCGCTACGGCCGCGCCAACCTGCTCTACCAGACCGGCGACTTCGCCGCCGCCGCACACGAATTCGACGCCTGGGTCCGGGACTTCCACGAATTCGAACAGCGCCCCGACGCTATTTTCAACAGCGGCCTGTGCCACCTGAAAATCGGCGACCTTCATGGCGCCACCCGCGTCCGCGACCTCGGCCGCCGCGAGTTCCCCGCCAACCCCTCCTGGCATTTGCTCGATGTCCGCCTTCTGCGCCTGCAGGGCCGCAAACCCGAAGCCCTTGCGCTCGCCCGCGCCCACTGGAACGACGGCATCGTCGCCTACCCGTCGTCCGCCACCTGGATGCTTTTCGAAGCCGTGCGCCTGCAACGCGAAATCGGTCCGTCGGCCGCCTTCCAGAAACTCTGCCGCGGCCTGGTCGAAGACCGCCTCTCCAAAGTGCCCGAAGCCGGCCTGCTCGCCGCGCTCTGGCTGGGCGTGCTCGAACACGTCGGCGCCCAGCCCGCGCGCGCCTGGTTCCAGCACTGCTACGACAGCGCGATCGGCGGCACCGCCGACCGCTTCTGGGCCTGCAAAGGCGTCGCCAGCGCGATGCTCCACCGCGACGGCGCCTGGGAAAAGGACGAATACCACGCCGACCTCACGCCGCTCAAGGCCCTCATCCGCGCCTTCGGTTCCGAAATGGCCCCCGAACTGCGCGATCTGTACGACGCCCGCGCGGCCTTCGACCCGACTTGGAAAATCCACGCCGCGCAGGCCCGCGAAGGGCTGGCGCCATCGTGGCAGAACGCCTGAAATGTCCCTCGCATAGGTGACGCGGGCCTATGGCCCGTGGCCAAAAACTCCGGGGTAGCCGGCGCCTTTAAACGCTTGCGCGCAGCGCGAGCATCCTCTGCTTTCCTCAAACCTGGCGACCGCTTACCCCACCGCCGCCCGGCACCGCAATCGCAAATAAGCGATAGAATCGCCTCGTTGCAACGGGAGGTCGTGCGCAGCGTGGAAATTCCAGGTCACCCCATCGCACAGGAGGTCGCGGCATGAAAGTCGGAAGCGGTACCCATCAATACGAATGGATCGACGGGTGGTGCAAGACTCCCGCCCAGGTCCAATTCGGCTACACCCACGGCATCGTCGTCGACGAAAAGCAGAACG
>JBOHNC010000155.1:0-2147 GCA_050730415.1 Planctomycetota bacterium | reverse complement strand
AAGGCGCAGCCTGGAGGCCATCTGCTGGGAAAGCGGCGCGCAGCGACGCCCCCGCGCTATCCGCAGCGGAACCACGCCCCCGCCCCTTCCCTCGCGCGGAACCGCACCCGGCGTTCATCGAAGCGAATGCATTTCAACGCGTCGCCTGCGACGTTCCACGCGGCAGAACGGTAGCTGCGCGACATCGCCCCTGTCTGACAGGGCCCGCGCTGGACGCTCCGTCTTCTGTCCCCCTGCCCCCTTTTCCCCGTTCCCCCTGCGCTAGTATTTTCCGCCTTTGTGTTCCTGGACCTTCAGGTCGAATTTTTTCCAGTAGAACCGCAACGGGTCGGTGGCGGGATCGGTGTTCCAAGTGGCGTAGGCGTCCGGCCAAGTGACCACCCCGCCGTGCGGTTCCAGGGAGTCTTCGTCGATCGCTTCGTCGGCGCGCTGGTAGCGGTAGTCGCACGACAGCCGCACGCGGTCGGCGGTGCGGTTGTCGCGGCCCTGGTGAACGGTCAGCGAGTGGAAAAACAGCACGTCGCCGGCCTGCATGTCGCCGCCGACCCAGACGGCGTCTTCGGCCACATCCACGCCGGTGCCGCCGGCGCCGGCCATCGGGCGGGTCTTGAGCAGCCCGGTCCGGTTCGAGCCGGGCAGCACCGCCAGGCCGCCCAGTTCCGTCGGGCAGTCGCCGGCGGGGAACCAGCAGGTCCAGACATCGGGCGTGCCGCGGATGTGGATGTGATCCTGGTGCGGCGGCGTGGTGTAGGTCGTGTCGCCGGGGAACATGATCCGCGACATGTTGCGCGGCTGGACGAGGATCTCGCCGCCGAGCACCGCCTGCAGCACTTGCAGGATTTCGGCCCGGTGCGCGAGCGCGTGGAATTCGCGCAGACTTTGCAGCTTGCGGTAGAACACCCGCCACTCGGGACATTTGCCGCTGAATTCCATCACGAAGGTGCCGGGCTTGGCGATCCCCTCCATCACCGGGCGGCCTTCCTGCAGCCAGCCGGCTTCGTGGGCCAGTTCGAGTATTTTCCGGCGCAGATCGAGCAGTTCCTGCCGCGGCAACAGCCCGCGGAAGTACAGGTAGCCGTCCTCCCGAGCCTGCTCGCGCAGCGCCCCCGGCTCGCGCAGCAGATTCGTCGAATCGACCAGCGGCTGCAGCCGCTTCATCACGCTCATGCCCATGGCCATTGGCTCCTGTCGCTCCCTGTCGCCCGCCCGACGTTCGTCGCTGCGGACAGTTGGTTTGCTGGATGGTTCGAACTCGATGCCGCACCTTGCTGCGCCATCGGCCGGTCGCTACTCAAGGTATCCCGGCGGCCGGGCTGGCGCCATGGACAAAATCGGATCATTTTGTAAAATTGCGTCAAAATCGGCCTTCATCGGCCGATTGATTTGGAAAATCGCGCAGAACAGGAGTTTCCCCGCCGCATGTCCAGGCCTGCTCCGACCGCCGCCTCCCGCGCGCCCGACGGCCTCCCGCCCGACGCCTTCCCGCCCGACGCCTGCGTGGCGCTCACCGGCGACTTCCAATTCGGCCGCGGCCAGCGGATTCTCCAGCCGCAGTGCCAGAGCCGCATGCTGGTCTGGTGCAAAGCCGGCCGCGGGCGGGTGGTCGTCAACGGCCGCGCGGTGCTGCTCGAACCCAAGGACGCCGTCTTTTTGCCCTGGAACCGCGAGCTCATCTACGAGGCCGACACGCGGGCGCCTTTCTTGGTGGGCGGGCTGCATCTGATTCCCTGGCACCGGCGGGATGTGCCGCTGCGGTTTTTCGTGCCGCACGCCGCCCGGGATCCGCTCGCCAATTGCAATTTCCGCGCCGATGCTCCGCTGCCGGGCCTGGACGGCGTGCGCGTGGCGCGCTTCGAGCCGGCCGAACCGACCGAGCTGCTGGCCGAATACCTGGTCGCGCGCTTCCGCCATGCCCCGGGGCTCCACGCGCCGGAAGCAATGCTCACCAACCAGGAAGGATTGGCGCGCACCGCCGACAGCTACCGCCTGGCCGATCTGTTTTTGCGCGAGGCGGCGGCGTTTTTCGAGCGGGCCGGGAGCGGGAACGCAAGCGCAAGCGCGGGCGCGGGCGGGGGCGCGGGGAGCGGTGCAAGCGGCAGCCGTGCCGAGGTCGGCAGAGGCGGAGGCGGGAACGATCTGCGCGGGCG
>JBOHNC010000154.1:0-8016 GCA_050730415.1 Planctomycetota bacterium | reverse complement strand
CCCAACAAATGTCCCCCGCCCTGTGGCACTGGTCGCCAGTCCCGTGCAAAAACAGTGCGAGCGAAGCTCGCGCTTTTCTATTCTTGCGCGCCTCCGCGCGCATCTCAATTCTTCCATGTGGCCCCGGTTTCCAGCCGGCTTGTTGAGGTGGGCATCCCTGCCCACCGCCTTTTTCTTGCATTCAAAAAACAAACCGCGAACTTGCTCGCATTTTTTACATCGATCGCCCACCGACGCCACGCTGCCGCAAGCATTCGCGAAAAATGTTCAGCCCCCCAAGCCGAATGCACCGATCGCCCGAAGAAGCCGGTCTGGTGACCGGCGCTCCCCGGGCAGTACAATACGCCCATGCAGCCGCAGAAACTTCAACACCTGCTTGACCGCGTTGCTCGCGGAGAACTGACCCCCAAGGCCGCCTACGAACGGCTGCGCGCGCTGCCATTTCTCGAAACCCAGGACGCGGTGCTCGACCGCCACCGCCACGTGCGGACCGGCTTTCCCGAAGCGGTCTACGGCGCCTCGAAAACCCCGGCGCAGATGCTGCGAATCTGCGCCAAATTGGTCGAACACACCCGCGGCGCGCCGGTGCTGGCCACGCGTGTGCAGCCGGCGGCGGCGCGAGCGCTCAAGCGCAAATTCCGCGGCGCCGACTGGGATGCGCTGGCCGGCACGGTGCTCATTCATCCGCCGAAGTCGGTGCCCAAACAGCCGGCGACGCGGCCGGTCGCCGGCGGTGCGGCGATTGTTTGCGCCGGCACCAGCGACCTGCCGGTGGCGCGCGAAGCCTGGCAGACCCTCCGCGCGGTGGGCGTCTCGGCGGCGCTCGTCAACGACGTGGGCGTCGCGGGGCTGCACCGGCTGCTGGCGCGGCTCGAAGATTTGGACCGCGCCGGCGTGATTGTCGCGGTGGCCGGCATGGACGGCGCGCTGCCGTCGGTGTTGGCCGGGCTGGTGCCCTGTCCGGTGATCGCCTGTCCGACCAGCGTCGGCTACGGCGCCGGCAAGGACGGCCTCGCGCCGCTACTCACCATGTTGAACTCCTGCGCGCCCGGCGTGACCGTGGTCAACATCGACAACGGTTTCGGCGCCGCGGTTTCCGCCCTGCGCTGTTTGCGCGCGCAACGGGAACCGGGGGTGGTTGATGGCTAGTAAAAATCTCAGAAAATGAATGCCTTTGCCGAACCTGTTTCGCTGGGGCGAATCGAAAACGATGCGTGCGGTACAGCTCGGGTACGGTTCCGCGCGATGGCATGGCGGCGCAGCGCTGATCGCCTCGGGTCGCGCGGGCGGTGCTATGCACCGCGCCCCAGGGGTAGCCTGCGGCGGACCTCCGGCAACCCCTGGCTCCATTGCGATCGCACCGTTGGTGCGAAAAAGGACCAAGAGGAGCGCGAAGCGCGCTGTCCCGCGGAAACGCTCGGGGACTCGCTGGACACGGGCTGGTCAGCCCGTGCCACGACAGATTGGGGTAGCCGTTCGCAGGGGCGAAAGAGTCGAATCAGGCCGCGCAGCGAACCGTCTGCTTCCGCGCGCGGGCGCTCAGCATCGCCAAGCCCAGCAGGCCCACGATCCACATCAGCGTGTCCGGGTTCAGGCCGGAGCCGATCGCGCAACTGCGCTTCTGCAACCCCGCGCTGCTGCCCACCGTCAGGCTCACCGGCACCGTGGTCGTCCCGCCGGCCGAACTGGCAAACGAAACCGTCCCGGAACTCACCCCCGTCATGCCGCTCGGGTTGGCCGCGACCTGGATGGTCACCGAGTCCCCCGCGGGGATGGTGACCGTCCCGCCCGGCGTCACCCAGCTCACCGTCGCCGTCGCCGTCACCGTGACGGTGCTACCCGAGGTATTGGTCACCAGCACCGGCGTCAGGATCGTCGTGGTGCTCCCGGTCGGCGCACCGAAACTCAGCGCGGTGACGCTCAGCACCACCGGATTGACCCCCGGCACCACCGTCAGCGTCGCGGCGCTGCTGGGCGTGCTGCCACCGGCGTTGGTCACGACGACAGAGTACAGTTCGCCGGAGTCGCTCAGGCTGAGGGTCGGCGTGGTGTAGCTCTGGCTGGTCGCGCCGCCAATGGCGCTGCCGTTTTTCTGCCACTGGTAGGTGAACGGCGCAGTGCCCGCAGCAACCACGCTGAAGGTGGCGGTTCCACCGGCGGTGACCGTCTGGCTGGCCGGCGGCGTGACGATGGTCGGCGCCACCGCCGTGGCGGTGACGGTGAGCGTTGCCTGGTTGCTCGTGGCCGTGCCGGCCGGGTTGGTGACGATGACCCGGAACTGTTCGCCGGAGTCGCCCAGCACCGTGGCCGGGGTGGTGTAGCTGGCCGCGGTCGCCCCGCCGATGTTGGCGCTGTTGAGCTGCCACTGATAGGTCAGGCCCGTCCCGCTGGCGGTGACGCTGAAAGTCGCGGTGTTGGTCTGGACGACCGAAATGCTGGAGGGCTGAGCGGTGATGGTCGGCGCGCCGTTGACCGTCAGCGTGACCGTCGAACTGGTCACCGAACCGCCGGCGTTGCTGACGACCACATAGTAGCTGCCTGTGTCGGCGGTGGTGGTGCTGCCGATGGTGAAGCTGGCGCTGTTGGTGCCCACCAAGGTCGCGCCTTTGTGCCACTGATAGGTGAACGGTCCCGTGCCGCCGGCGACGACGGTGAAGGTCGCGCTTTGCGTGGCAAACACCGTCACCGGACTGGGCTGGGTGGTGATGGTCGGCGCGGGCGTGGTGACGGTCAGCGTGACGGTGTTGCTGGTCGTGGAGCCGTCGTCGTCGGTGACGATGACGCTGTAGCTGCCGGCGTCGCCGCTGACGGTGGAACCGATGCTGAAGGTGCTGCTGTCGGTGCCGACCGCGGTGGTGCCATGCATCCACTGGTAGTGCAGCGTGCCGGTGCCGGTGGCAGCGACGCTGAAACTGGCCGGCTGGCCGACCATCACCGAGACGTTGCTCGGCTGCGTGCCGATGGTCGGGCCGAAGCCGGGCGGGTTGACGCCGTCGATGACGTAATGTTTGACCTCCCAGAGTTTCTGAATGGTCAGGAAGCCGCGCAGTTCGTAGCCGTTGTTGTCGAGCACCGCGGGATCGGTGTCGGGATCCAGATAGGCGCCGCCGGTGGGGTGGGTGCCGTCGGAGGTCGGCGGTGCGGCATTGATCAAGGTCCCGAAACAGGTCGGGACCGGCTGGCGGCGCACGATCTCCGCGTAGAAATCGATCAGCGGCAGGCTGTTGGTCTGCGCCAGGTTGGCGATTTCGGTGTTGAGTGCGATGGCGGCCGCATTCTGCGCGCTGTTGGGCGGGATGGTCGAGAGCACGACCATGATGTTCTTGGCTTGCAGTTTGTCGATCAGCGACTGCAGGTTGGCTTTGGAGGTGGCCGTTGTCACGCTGGTGTCGATGTCGTTGGTGCCAAGCATCATCACGCAGACCTGCGCGTCGTGGACGATCGCCACGACCTCGCCCGACGAATAGGGGGTGATGGTGTTGTTGTTGAGCAGCGTGTCCATGGGCGTGGGGTCGGAGGTCGAGCCGTTGCCCGAGGCCATGCCGTGGCTGCCGCCGCCGACCAGCCACTGGCCGGAGGTGATGCCGCTGGAGGCGGTATAGCTGCGGCCGCCGGCGGGGTGGTCGTATTTGGCCAGGTTCCAGCCGTTTTTGTCGTTGCCGGCGACGACATCGGTGTAGATGTCCGGCGCGGTGCCGTTGGCCTTGGAGAAGGCGATCGCCGCCAGATCGTTGGCGTTCGACCCGCTGTACTGGGTGGCGTACATGCTGTAGGCGTTGGAGTAGGTGATCGAATCGCCGACGTGGATCACGAAGCCGCCGGTGTGGGTGCTGCTTTGGGCGGCGAGGATGTTGCGCAGATGCGTCACCCAGGCATTTTTCCAAGCGTTGTCGTAGGAATCGGCGGTGGCGCGGTTGTCATCGGTGGCGGCGGCCAACTGACAGATCGCGAGGCAGCCGAAGGCGACCAAAGCCGACAGACGAAGGCAGCGGGTGGGACGCATGGCGGTACTCCCCTGGGGGCAAAAAGGTATTCGACCAAATATTACATTTGAATCCAATGTACTGTTGACATGGTATTCTATTGATCGGACTTAAAAAACCAATATTTCCGGTCAATCTTTGAATACGTAACATATCACACGACTTTTCCGGCTTGTTTGTCGATTTTTAGCAGAGGACCCTGAACCAAATCGTTCAACCGGTGCAAATGCTCATGGTGCCTTATCATTCCACATGACATACCAATTTTCGGCTGCCTCGGCTGCGAGCCCTGCTCGTTGGTTGGCGTGGCACGGGCTGACCAGCCCGTGTCCAGCGAGTCCCCGAGCGTTTCCGCGGGACAGCGCGTTTCGCGCTACTCTTTTTCTTCCTCTTCCTCTTCCTGTTCTTCCACCCCGCCCCCTACCCAACAAATGTCCTTAGCATTGAGGCACGGGTCTCCAGGCCCGTGCAAGAAAAAGGCGCGCGAAGCGCGTACTTTTAAATCTGTGCCTTACCCACATGTTTTCGAGCTTCCATCTTTTCTTGCGCCCGAAGGGCGCACCTGTCGGTAGCCGGGGCGTGACCGAAGGTTCCGGTCCGCCGGAACCGCAGGGAACCCCCGGAAAGCGGTCGTCAGACCGCCCCGTGCGGCCCCAAGCGATGTCGCGCCGACGCGTTTTTCCGCGCGGAACGTCGTGGGCGACGCGCCGAAATGCATTCGCTTCGATGCACGCCGGGTGCGGTTCCGCGCGATGGAAGGTCGGGTGCATGGTTCTGCTTCGGATCGCGCGGGAGCGTTGCTACGCACCGCCAACCCAGCACTTGCGCCAAGGCGGCGCCGTGCTGGGCTGAAGTCGGCCGTCCCGTTGTGCGGGACTTCGAAGATGCGCGCGGACCCGCGCAAGATGTGGGTAAGGCTCCGGTGAGGTCACCCGCGCTCCCAGGGCGCTCTTTGGTGTTCCCTTCATCCTTCAGGATTCAACCTTCAGGATTCAGGATTTTCTTGCGTGCATCGCGCGCATCTTCCTCTTCCTTCATCCTTCAAGCTTCATCCTTGGTTCAATGCTTGGCGTCGGTCACGAAAATGGTGTGGAGGGTTTCCAGCACCAGGCCGCCGGCGAGGAATCCGCCCGCCGACCCCGACGGCGCGAACGGCACGACGGCGACGAACACCAATTGGGGATTGTCGGCCGGTTCGTACCCCGAGAACCAGGAATTGACGCAGTGCTGGCCGTCCTTTTTGACGTCCGCGGTGCCGGTTTTTCCGGCCACTTCGAAGGGCAGGCGGGTGGCGCCGTGGAAGGTGCGGTAGGCGGTGCCGCCCGGTTCGTTGGCGCACTCGTAGAGCCCCTGGTGGACCAGTTGGACGTAGCGCGGATCGATTTCGAGGTCCTTGACGATGGCGTCTGCGCCGGGCCGGTCGACGACATGCGGGCGGATCAGTTTGCCGCCGTTCGCGACCATGCACATTTCCATCGCCGCCTGGATCGGAGTTTCCTCGTCGGAGCCCTGTCCGATGGCCACGTGGCTGGTTTCAATCGATAGCCATTTCTGGTGCCAGAACTGCTCCTTCCACGCGGGGGTGGGGATGAAGCCGGTGCTTTCGAAGGGCAGGTCGATGCCGGTGCGGTGGGCCAGGCCGGCTTCGTTCAGCCAGGCGGCCAAGCCATCGATGCCCCACTTCTGCGCGACGGCGTGATAAAAACAATTGCACGAGACCTGCAGCGCGTGCACCACATCGGTGCGCCCGTGCGCCATGTCGCAGCCGATCATGTACTGGCCGTGGCTGTTGCGCACCGCGCCGGTGCAGAAAATGTTGAAATCGGTGCCGACGATGCCGAGTTTCAGCGCCCCCAGGCTGACCACCGGTTTCATGGTCGAGCCGGGCGCGTACAGGCCGCTGATGGCGCGGTTGAGCAGCGGGGAATCGGGGTCCTTGATGTAGCTCTCGATTTCCGCGTTGCGGTGCTCGGCGAAGGCCGACGGGTCGAAGCTGGGGTAGACGGCCAGCGCGCGGACGGCGCCGCTGTGCGGGTCGATCAGGATGACGACGCCGGGGCGGCCGAGTTTTTTCAGGGCGGCTTCGGCGGCGCGCTGGTAGTTGGGGTCGATGGTGAGTTGCAGGGTGCCGCCGGGAACGCGGTCGCAGCCGGGCGCGGGGTGGTGTTCCTCGTCGGCGTCGTCGTCCTGGATTTCGCCGTCGGCGCTGCGTTCGATCCGCGCGCGGCGGGTTTCTTCCACCAGGCCGTGGCGGCCGCGCAGGAAGTCGTTGTAGTACAGTTCCACGCCCATGCTGCCAACGGTGTCGTCGGGAAGATAGCGGCGCAGCGTGCCGTAGCCGTCGGTGCCAACCCAGATTTTTTCGCCCTCCGACAGATTCATCACCAGCGGTTCGTCGGCGATGGTTTCGAGCGCTTCCAGGCCGTCGTTCTGGAGCGCGGCGTGAAGAGTGTCGCCGGGGCTCGTGGTGTCCCAGAGCGTACTGCCGAGGGACAGCGGCGCGGCACTGACGGTGCTGGTCGGGCTGCCGGAGGCGTTGGCGCGGATCGAGCGCAGCAGCAGGACCGCTTCGTCGATGTACGCCGGCGGACGGGGGGGCTGGTCGAGCGACCCGAAGGCGCTGCCCAGTTGCACGGTCTGCGCCGCGCTGAGCGCCTTGAGGTGCTCGGCGTACCACTTCTGGCGGCGGCTGTACATCCAGATCGCCAGGCCGGACCGGCCCAACTGGGCGTATTCGTCGCCGGAGAGATTTTTGACGGTGCCGAGGATGAAGGCGCCCAGCGTGCCGCCGGGGTAGGTGCGTTCGCTGCCGACGGCGGCTTCCACGGCGCGCCAGTTCGAGACCGGCGGCGTGATGGGGTCTTCGAGCCGCTGCTTGATGGCCACCCAGCGCTCGCGCGCAATGCCTTCCAGAAACGGCTGCGCGGTGGTGTTGCCGACCCACTGCCGTTCGACCGATTCGAGCGCCTGCAAGAGTTGGCGGGCAATGTCGGCGCGGTCCTGGCCGGTTTCCTCGGCGACTTCGGCCACGAACGGTTCGTGCTTGGCCAGAGTGTCGGCGAGTAGATCGCGCAGGTCGCCGCGTTCGCCCGGCAGCGTGTGCTGGACCATGTTGCGGACCTGGTCGAGGGTGATGCTTTCGAGTTTCAGCCGGCCGGTGCGGATCAGCAGATCGTAGCGCGGCGCGTCGGCGGCGGCGATCTCGCCGTTGGACCAAAGGATCGTGCCGCGGCCGGGGGCTTCGACCTGTTCGCGCGTGGTGTTGGCGGCGGCTTTCTCGTGGTAGTAGTCGCCGTCGATGATCTGCGCCTGGAACAGCCGCCACAGAAACAGCAGGGTCCACAGGCCGAGCAACACGGCCGGCAGGCCGACGCGCATGCCGCGCGAGAGGCTGATCGAGCGCAACGTCATCGCGCGCCGGCCTCCTCGGGCTGCCAGTCCGGATCCCAACTGAACAGCCGGGCCAGCGAACCGGTCAGGCGGCACAGCGGCCACCACAAGAGAATCGTGTAGCCGCCGATGAGGCCGCTCAGAGCGGGCAGTTCCGCCGCCGGCCGCAGCGCGCCTTGAAAGCCCTGTTCAAGCAGCCCCAGCAGTCCGCCCAGCAGCGCCACGCACAGCCCCGCGACGAAGCTCTGGCCGGCCAGATTGCGCGGCAGCGGCGTGTGCACCGGATCGCCCAGCCGCAGCGAACTGCGCAGCGCCCACAGGCCGATGCCGACCAGGCCGCCCAGCCCCAGCGCGCCGCCAAAGAACAGATCCCAGCCGATGCCGGCGGTCCACATCAGGTAGCCGCCCGCGCCGCGTGGCACGCGCAGAAATAAATACACCCAGATCATCAGGTACAGGTCGGGCCAGGGCCATAGGCCGTGGCCGGCGCCCGCGCCGGCGGCGCTGACGGCCACCGCCCACGGCAGCCAAAGAAAAAACACCAGGTAGGGGGCGATCATCGCGGGGGTGCTCCCGGCGGCGTTGCGGCAGCGGGCCCGTTCGGCCCAGTCGGCCCAGTCGGCCCGGGCGGCCCGTTCGGGTC
>JBOHNC010000153.1:0-2919 GCA_050730415.1 Planctomycetota bacterium | reverse complement strand
GCCGGGCGTTCGCCGCACACGATTCGTGCCTATGCCGGGCGGGTGGCGAGCTTCTTGGGCTGGTGCGCTGGCCAGGGGGTGGAGTGGTCTTCGATCGGATTGTCGGGCTTGGCCCGGTTCAAGCATTTCGTCGAAGCCACTCCGCACCGGGACGAGCGGATGCGTTCGGGCGCAACGGTAAACGCGATCCTGACCGCGGTGTGCGAGTTCTTGCGGTTCTGCGCTAGGCCGAAGTTGCTACGGGTTGGCGGCCGCAAATGTGGCCTGACCAGGGGTGGATGCTGACTCAGCAAAGCAAACGTAGCCAGAAGTCGGCGTGTTTAAGCGTGAGTGATTGCGGCGGATAGGTTAATATGTAACCTATGCCGCGAGAGTCGGGTAGCGCACACGTAGCCAGAGTGAAGAAGACCCATGTGGACAAGCACGGCGGCCGCCGCGACTACGAGTCGGTGTATCTGCGCCGCACCTACCGTGACGGCGGCAAGGTTCGCCACCAGACCCTGGCGAACCTGTCAATGCTGCCCGCCACGGCGATCGTGGCGCTGGAGGCCACCCTCAAGGGACAGGCGCTGGTGGCGGCCGGATCGGAGTTCACGCTGGCCCGCTCACTGCGCCACGGCGATGCGGCGGCGGTGGCGGCGATGGCGCACACACTCGGGCTGCCCGCCCTGCTCGGCCCGGCATGCCGGTCGCGGGATCTGGTGTTGGCGCTGATCATCTCGCGGGTGATCCGCCCCAAACCCAAGCTGTCCACCCTGGCGGCATGGCCCGACACCACCCTCGGTGTCGATCTGGGCGTGGCCGGCGCGTCCACCGACGAGATCTATGCCGCGATGGACTGGCTGACCGGCCGACAAGAAGCGATCGAAAAAAAGCTAACCGCAAAGCATTTGAACGAAGCGGCCAACCCTGACCGGATGGCGTTGTTCGATTTGAGCTCCTCGTGGGTGACCGGTCGTTGTTGTGAGCTGGCCGCCCGTGGCTACTCCCGCGACGGCAAGAAGGGCTGCGAGCAGATCGAGTACGGGGTACTTACCGACCCCGCGGGCCGCCCGGTTGCCGCGCGGGTGTTCTCTGGCGAGACCGCCGACCCGATCGCATTCGGCGAGATCGTGACCGTCATCAAGGACACGTTCGGCATCGATCGGCTGGTGCTGGTGGGTGATCGCGGCATGATCACCTCCGCCCGCATCGACGCGCTGCGCAAACTCAATGACGACCCCGACACTGCCGTCGATTACGGATGGATCACCGCGCTGCGCGCCCCGGCGATCGCCAAGCTCGCCCGCGACGACGGGCCACTGCAGATGAGCCTGTTCGACACTCAGGATCTGGCCGAGATCAGCCATCCCGACTACCCCGGGGAACGCCTGGTCGCCTGCCGCAACCCGCTGCTGGCGGCTCAGCGCACCCGCAAACGCGACGACCTGCTCGCCGCGACCGACAAACTGCTGGCCCCGATCGCGGCCCGAGTCGCCGCCGGCCGG
The DNA here is from genome assembly GCA_050730415.1 of Planctomycetota bacterium. Classification (GTDB taxonomy): domain Bacteria; phylum Planctomycetota; class SZUA-567; order H5-PLA8; family JBOHNC01; genus JBOHNC01. Next base: position 1,432 of record JBOHNC010000153.1, on the reverse strand, counting down.
CTCTCCGGTGCCGGCGAAATCGGCAAGAAGGCCGGCACGGCCCTGGCGAAATACAAGATGGGCAAGCACTTTCACACAACCATCACCGACACCGCCTTCACCTACCATCGCGATCAGGCTGGCATCGACACAGAAGCCGCCCTGGATGGCATCTACGTGCTGCGCACCAGCGTCGACGCCGACGCCCTCGATTCCGCCGCCGTGGTAACCAGCTACAAAAACCTTGCCAACGTCGAACGCGATTTCCGCATCATCAAAACCGATGACCTCGACCTGCGTCCCATCCACCACCGTCTGGGCGACCGCGTCCGCGCGCACGTGTTCCTCTGCATGCTCGCCTGCTACCTCACCTGGCACCTGCGCAAGGCCTGGGCGCCCATGACATTCACCGACGAACACCCACCCACCCGCGACAACCCCGTCGCGCCCGCCCGCCGCTCCGCCGATGCCGACGCCAAGGCCGCCACCAAACACGACCCCCAGGGCAACCCACTACGCAGCTTCCGCGGCCTGCTCGACCACCTGGCCACCCTCACCCGCAACCAAATCCGCTACCACGACACCGACATCACTATCGACAAACTCACCGAACCCACCCCCGAACAACGCCGTGCCTTCGACCTGCTGAGCAGCCCCATCCCGCTGACCATCGCCGCATAGCCAGAACAACCCCCGACCAAAACCAGCGAAACCCCAGCTCAACCCACAGATTTACCTATTTCGGCAGCCGTAACTTCGGCTTAAGGCGGGCGTGCACCGAGCCTGTAGTTAGCGCGCTCGTCACTCGAACTTTTCCGCGCCAGCTACAGCCTCAGGCGACGGGACCGACCCGTGGACTACTCGGCGGTCGTCCGCACCGCCATCAACGCATCGTCGAGCGTCGGGTATAGCGAGAACATCTTGTCGAGACCGGTCAACTGTATCGGCCTACTGGTTGCAGGACTGTTCGCGACGACCGCGAGCTGAGCCGATTTTCCGACTTTCTCCTGGGTAGCTGCCAGGATCCGCAGGCCGGCCGATGCCATGAATTCCACGGCGGACAGTTCGACGACCAGCACCGTCGGATCCTCGGCAAGCGCGCCGACGATTGCCGCTTCGAAGGCCGGGGCGGTGCTCAAATCGATTTCGCCGCCGATACTGACCACCGTGACCCCATTGCGGTGCCCAACCGAGGTGGTAATCGTTTCTTGAGGTGTCAACGGCCATCCTTAGTCTGGCTCTTGACCGCTCCTGGCGAGCCATGGTTCCGACCCGTCACCGCCGTCGCAAACTGTCAGAAGATAATACTCCAACGGCTGCCGCGCCGAGGTTCGGTTACGCTGGCCGCATCACGTGCGGGCTTCCGCCGGGTGTAGCCAGGAGCCGGGAGGTTCGTGTTGGATCCGTCGACACATTTTGCAGGCACCAATGCCGTCACCCAGGCGGTAGGCAT
>JBOHNC010000152.1:0-8186 GCA_050730415.1 Planctomycetota bacterium | reverse complement strand
CCCCCCCCACGACCCTCCCCAAAAAATCTTCCGCGCGACCCGCCGCAGAACCACCTACCCAACCCTCCCTCCGCGCGGAACAGCACCCGACCTACACCGCACGCATCGTTTCTACGCAGCCCCTTGAAGCGGAATCGGAAGGGCATTCATTTCCTGAAATTCTTATTGGTTCTCTCCAAATCGCTGAAGTGCCGTCAGGCACGCCCGAAATAAGCCCAGCACGGCACTTCGGCGCCATTTCGGCTCCGGGGGCCATAAGTTACCCGTGCTGGGTGCCGGAGGCGAGAACTAAAAGGCGCCGCCGCCCCCCGCCTCCGCCTGACTCCGCGCACAACCCGGCCCGCTAATCCGCCCTTCCCTCGGGCTCCGCCGCGTTCTTGCTCGTCCCGCGCGCCATGGAAGTGTAATTCGAGTACTTGTACTCGCCGTAGTTGTAGCTGGCGTAGCCGAAGCCGCGCACATAATGGCCCAGTTCGTACCCTTCGGCGTTGTTGCAGATCAGCCCCAGGATCGGCACATGCGTCTCGCGCAGCAGTTCCATCCCGCGCTGCACGATCGGCCGCGGCGTGTAGAAACTCCGCACCACCGAAATAATCCCGTCCACGTCCTCGGCCAGAATCCGCGCGTCGGTCACCGGCACCACCGGCGGCGTGTCCAGGATCACCCAGTCGTAGCGCGACCGTGCCCACTCAATCAACGCCTTGTGGCGCGGCGTCGACAGCAGCTCCGCCGGGTTCGCCGGCGGGTGCCCGGCGGTTATGACATCCACGTTCAAGGCCGTGTCGTGCTGCACGAAAGCCTCGGGCGACTCCTCCCCTTGCAGGTATTCGGCCATGCCGCGCGGGCCGGAAAGCTGCAGCGACTTGCCCAGCGTCGGCCGGCGCAAGTCGGCGTCGATCAGCAGCACCCGCTGGTTGTTCTGCGCAAAAATCGAGCCCAAGTTGCAGCAGCAGGTGCTCTTGCCTTCGGCCGGGATCGACGAAGTCATCATCAACACCCGCGCCCGGCCCGGCGTGCGCGGCAGAGCGATGTTCAGCGAGGTCCGGATCGTGCGGAATGACTCCGCCACCGGCGAAGCCGGGTAGTGCACCGAAATCTTCCCGTACTCCTGACCGTACTCGCGCGCCGTCACAAACGGAATCGACCCCAACAGCGTCGGATGCACATACCGCGCAAGGTCCTCGCGCGTGCGGATCGAACTATCGGTCCGGTCGTAGCCCAGCGCCGCCAGCACGCCGACCACCACACTGGCGAGGAAAATCAGGACCAGCTTGAGCACCGACTGTTGGTCGTAGGGCTTGGTCGGCAACGCCGCCTCATTCCAGGTGCTGGCCGGCAACATGTCCATGCGGCTCAAAATCTGCGACCGGTCGGTCGTATTCGCCATGTCCTCGTACGTAGTTTCCGCCTGGTGCTTTTGCGTCAGCAGGTTGTCCAACTGAATCAGGGCATTGCGCCAGTTGCTGTATTTGGTGTTAATGTCGTCGAAACGCGCATCGATCACAATGGCTTTCTGCTGCGCAATGTCCAGTTGCATCCGCAGGCCCGCGATAATGGCCTCGACCTCCGATCGACGAAATACCCGCAGCGTCCAGAGCATGTCGGACTGCGCTTTCATCCCCTGGTTGTCCGGGCCCAACGTCGCCCCAGTCATCGCCACCACGCCTTCCTGGTAGAAAATCTGCTGCGTCATTTTCTGAAAGGTGTCGTCAGACTGCACCGCCGGCAATTGCATCATTTCGGTGATGTCGTTTTCCGGCTTGCGCTGATCCTCCGGCGAAAGCTTCGCCGTCCGCGCCTGCCAGTCCGCTTCCGCCTTGTTGGCCATGTCCACCTGGTACTTCGCCAACATCACATCGCGATCGGCGTCGTCTTTGTTCTGACTGGCGATCTGCAAGACTTGCTCGTAGGGGTTCACCGTCTCGTCCGGCGCGATCTGGTTCTCTTTCATGAACGAGTCCACCTGCGCGCATTTTTCCAGGTATTTCGACTGCGAGGTCTCGCCCGCGTTTTCTTCCTGCGTGGCCCGTTCGCCGCGAATTTCCCGCATCACCTCCCGGCACGCGTTCAGATAGCTGTCGCAGACCGCGTTCACCAGGTTTTGAGCGTGCGTCGGGTCCGGCGACAACACCGCCACCGACATAATCGCCGTGTCGTTCGGCATCGTGATGTCCAGGGAAGTGCCGATCTTCTGCTCCAGTTGAGCCTGGTCCAGGTCCTTATATTCGTCCCAGTCGCCGGCATGACAGGAATCGATCGCTCCCTTGATCACGGTCGCGGAACGCAACAGTTGCAGTTGGGTGTTGATGAATACCGACATATCCTTGGTGGCCATGTCGGTCAGGTCGGAATCGCCCTTCTGACCCAGCCCCGGCGTCAGCACGATCGTCGCTTCCGCGCGATAGGCGTCCTTTCGCGTGAACAGAACCAGCGCGCCCACCGCCGTCAGAAAGAGCGACACCGACAGCACCAGCCACCAATAACGCCGCACGATCCGCGCCACCGTCATCACAACGTTGACCCAGTCGACGACATCCGAAGCCTTTTCCGGCGGTGCTTCGAAAGGAACGGTCACGGTTTCGCTCATGGGGCTCACTATACTGGCTGGCGCTCGGACGGCCGGTTGGCCGTCTTGGGAGCGAAGTGGACAATTTTCACCGAAAAACCCGGTTTTGGCCATTCAAAATCCGGAGTTTGCTTTAGTTCAACGCTCCGCCCGCCGAAAAAAAGCTGGTGCCTTCCACCCTGCTCGAATCTGGGCCCCGCGGCCCCGGCGGAAAGAACGACCTCTATGGAACGGATGATCATCGACGGCGGCGAACCCTTGCGCGGCGAAGTGGCCATTTCCGGCTCGAAAAATGGCGCGCTGCCTCTCCTGGCCGCCACGCTCATGGCCGACGGCTCCTGCACTCTCCGCAACGTGCCCAATCTCACCGATATCGACAGCCTGCGCGAAATCCTGCTCAACCTCGGTGTGCAGGTGCTCGCGGCCGGCAATACCCTCCACACCCAGGTGGTCAACGAAAAGCCCACCGAGACCGACCACGATCTGGTCCGCAAGCTGCGCGCCAGCATTTGCCTGCTCGGCCCGCTCCTGGCCAAGCGCGGTCACGCCGAAATCGCCTTCCCCGGCGGCTGCTCCTTCGGCGACCGCCCCATCGACCTCCATCTGAAGGGCCTCCAAAAGCTCGGCGCCACCTTCAAAGTCACCAACGGCATGATCCATGCCCGCGCCCGGAAACTCCGCGGCGCTCACATCTACCTCGGCGGCCGCTGGGGGTCCACCGTCCTGGGCACCGCCAACGTGCTGTCCGCCGCGGTCCTGGCCGAAGGCATCACCGTCATCGAACACGCCGCCTGCGAACCGGAACTGGAAGACCTCGTCACCTTCCTGAACGCCATGGGCGCCAAAATCACCGGCGCCGGCTCTCACCGGCTGATCGTCGAGGGCGTTAAATCCCTGCAGGGCGCCGAACACAACGTGCTGCCGGACCGGATCGAAACCGGCACCTTCATGGCCGCGGTCGGTCTCGTCGGCGGCGAAGTCTTCCTGAAGGGCGCCAACCCCCGGCACCTCGATGCCGTCATCGACATCTACCAGGAAGCCGGCGTCACCATCGACGAACAGGCCGACGGCTTCACCGTCACCGCCCCGCACCGGCTCAAGGCCGTCGAACTGACCGCCCTGCCCTACCCCGGCTTCCCCACCGACCTCCAGCCGCAGACGATCGCCATGCTGGCCAAAGCCGCCGGCTGCTCGATCGTCACCGAACGCATCTACATCGACCGCTTCCACTCGGCCAGCGAACTCAACCGCATGGGCGGCCGCATCCGCATTCCGACTCAGGGCACCGCGGTGATCGAAGGCGTCCGGAACCTCAGCGGGGCGCCGGTCGTCGCCAAGGATCTGCGCGCCGCCGCCGCCCTGCTCATCGCCGGCCTCGCCGCCAAGGGCAAAACCGAACTGCAGGGACTCGAACACCTCGACCGCGGCTACGAACGCCCGGTCGAAAAGTTCCTCGGCCTCGGCGCCCGGCTGCTCCGCCGCTCCGACGAAGCCACCGCGCTGGAAGCGCCCGCACAGGTCAAGCGCCCCTCGCAGAAGATCGTCGGCAAGCTCACCGCCTGATCGATCCACCCGACCGATCCGCCCAACCCTTCCACCCGACCGATCCACCCGACCCATCGCCCGATGGGCCCACCGTCTGCCAGTGCATGCTCGCCTGCGGCCTCCGCACGGAACACATCTGCCGTTCCCAACCGAACACATCCGCGGTCGGCGTGTAGAATGAGATTTTCGCAGGTCGCCCACAACCGGCGGCCAAACCGCGGTTTTGCATCGGGTGGATGGGTCGATGGGCAAGCGTATTTCAGGCCGTGGCAGCCGGCGTTCGGGCCGGCGCTCCGCACTGCGAAGGCGGGGCACCACCACCGTCCGCCGCGACGCCGAACCCGACCCCTACGTGCTCGAACCCCGCGGCTCGCTGCGCCAGACCCGCGTCTTCGTCCTCGGCGATCCCCATATTCATCCCGAGCAAACCATCGACACCGTCGAAGCGCTCGAAGACATCGCCCGCCTGCGCGCCGACGTGGTCATCGTCATGGGCGACCTTTCCGCCTACGGCTCCGGCGTCGGTTCCGAAGCCTGGACCGCCCATGCCGTCCAACTGCTCGACGAACTGCCCTGCCCCTGGTACTCGACCATCGGCAACCATGACCTGGAAGGCACCGAATTTCCCAAGGACGACCACTCCTTGGCGATGCTGCTGCGCTGCCTCAAGCGCCCCACCCCCTGGATGGCCCTCGATCTGGGCATCAAGGGCTCCTCCCGCCGCGTCGGCTTCGTGCTGCCGGCCAACGAAATGTTCCGCGGCAATCCCTACCAGATGCACGAAGTCTTCTTCGGCCAGGTGCAGCTCGATTGGCTCGCCCGCCAGCTCGACGCCTTCGCCGTACAGCCGACCGTGATGGTCACCCACGCCCCCATGATCGCCGCGCCGATCCGGGTCCTGCCCGAAGTCCACCTGCGCGCCACCAACGCCTTCTGCAACCAGAACCACGATCCGCAGCAGTTGGTCCGCATCTGGTCGCGCCACCCGCAGATCGGGCTGTGGCTGTCCGCCCACACCCACCTCGGCCAGGAACACCTCGACAGCACCGGCCAGCTCGGCCCGACCCTCTTCGCCCACGTCGGCGTGCACCGCCGGCAGATCGCCCGCGAAGGCACCCGCCATTCCCGGGTGATCGACTTCCTCCCCGACGAAAACAACGACGTCCGCGTGGAACTGCTCACCTTCGACCACGCCCGGCGCGATTTCGTCCCGGAACTGCGAAAAAATCTGCCCCGGTTGAGCCTCTGGGGGCAATCCTCGCAGGTCATCGTCGAAGCGCAGGGCGCCCAGGAAAACCTGGGCTCGCGCCCCAGCTACTCCCTGCCCGGAGCCGGTCCGACCGCCCCCGCGCTGGGCATCGAAACCCTCCCCCTGACCCAAATCCTGCCCTACCACGACGGCCTGACCACCGCCGTGGCGATCGCCGAAACCGGCGCCCTGTTCGTCGCCACCGCCGGCGGCTCGCTCTGGGAATATCCCGCCGGCTGCCGCATGCCGCTCGGCACGCTGGCCAAGTTCGACCCCGCCCACCCCACCCCCTTCCAGCACCTGGCCCTGGACGCCGTCACCGCGCCGCGCTTCCTGTGGGCCGCCGCCGACACCACCGTCTGGCGCATTGAATTGGCCGATCCGCGCCGGCTGGTGCGCTACCCCAGCGACGACGTGGTCTCCGGGTTTCGGTTCGCCGCGCCCGGGCCGGTCCAGAAGCTCTTCCCCATCGGCCAGGACCGCTGCCTGGCCAAGCTGGGCGTCGACGACTACATCGAATTCCCCGGCAACCAGCGCCATCGGGTGGTCGGGGGCGAAGACATCCTGCGCCAGCGCTTCCCCCAATCCCCCAGCCCGGGCCTTCAGGTGGTCACCGACGGCCATTCGCTGCGAGTGCTGAACCGCCACGGCCTGGTCCTCGAACGCCTGGCGCCGCCCGGCGCGCGCTTCGGCCCCTGCGCTGGCGTGGGCGACCTCTGCTGCGTCGGCTTGGTTCTGGACGCCCGGCAGCTCGGCCTGCCCGTCCACCTGGCCTACCCGGTGTGGGTCCTGAGCGTCGACCACGGGCAGTCCTGGGACATGAAGGCCTGGCTGCCGCCCCTGCGCAGTTCCAACCGCCCGCCCCGGCTCACCTCGGAAATCGACTGCCCCCCCGGCTGCAGCGTACACATCGGCGGGCCGCTGGCTGACAAGGGCTGCTGGATGGTCCCGATCCACATGTCCCGCCGCCAAGGCACGCCCGGACCCAAAATCTACGGCCTGAGCGCCGTTTCGGAAAGCGACGACTGACATGCCGCCGGCGCCGGTGCTGTTCTTCACCACCACCCCGTGGCTGGGCGGCGCCGAACGCTCGATGGTCGAACTGGCCGGCGCTCTGCACGCGGGCGGCCGCGGAGTTCACGGCGCCTTTCCGCCCGCCGGCGAATTGGCCGAGGCCTGGCAGCGGGCCGGGCTGCCTTGGACGCCCGTCGCCTTCCCGGCGGTCTCCCGGAAGTGGCTGCAGAATCCGGCCCTGGCAATGACGCAGACCGGAGCCGCCAAAGCCGGCCTGCACGCCCTCGCCGCCGCACTCGCCGCCGCCGCCGCTTCGGACGCGCAAACCCCGGCGCGGGTGATCCTGCAAGCCAACTCCCTGAGCGCGGCGCTGTACAGCGCGGTCTTCCTGCACCTGAACCCGACGCTGCGGCCGGCCGCCAACCTCTGGCACTGCCGGGACCTCCTGGATCGCACCCTGCTGGGCAGCAGCTTTGCCGGAGCGGTCTTCCCGAGTCTCACACGGGCCATCGCCATTTCCGTGGCCGTCGCCCAAAGCCTGGTGGGGCTGGGCCTGCCCGAGGCGAAAGGGCGACTCATCCGGAACGGCATCCCACTGCCAGCCGTGCCGGCAGATGCCGCCAACGCGCCCGCTCCTGCGGGCACTGCCCACGCGCCCGCTGCGGCGGGCACTGCCCACGCGCCCGCTCCTGCGGGCACTGCCCACGCGCCCGCTCCTGCGTCGGCAGCGAAAACCGAGCCGGTCCAGCGCGCGCGGCGCGAGGCCCGGGCGGCGCTGGGGCTGCACCCGAACCTCCCGGTCGCCCTGCATGTCGCCCAGTTCACCCCCTGGAAGAAGACGGCGCTGTTCCTGGAGTGCTGCCGGACGGCGGCCGAAACCGTCCCCTTGCAGGTGCTGCTGATCGGCCGCGATCCGGCGGTCGCCGGTCTGGCCGCGGAGGCCTCGGACGAGGAAGACCTGCCGGCGTCGATCCGGCTGGCGCTCGACCGGCTGAAGCAGAGCCACGTGGCGCTGGTGCGGCTGCCGGTGGCCGATGCCGGTCGGATGGAACAGGCCTACGCCGCGGCCGATGTGCTGGTCCAGACGGCGCTGCGGGAGCCCTTCGGCCGGGTGGTGCTGGAAGCCATGGCGCGAGGCGTGGCGGTGCTGGCTCGCGGAGCGGACGGCGGCGGGCCGGCCGAACTGCTGGTCCATGGTGCGACCGGCTGGAAAGTGGACCACGACGACGGCTTTGCGCCGGCGCTGGTGCATCTCATGCAGGATGACGATCTGCGGCGAGGGTTGAGCCGTGCGGGGCGGGCGGAAGCGAGTCGGATTGACGCGGCCAGCGGGCTGGCGGTGCATGGCACGCAGCGGGTGGCCGCACAGATGGAAGCGGTCTACCGAGAGCTGGGGCTTTAACCCAACAAACTACCGTAGCATAGGTGGCTTTCACTGCTGTCCAAAACAAGCCCAAAAGAGGCATTGGCGGCATTTTCTCCCCTATGAAAGCCCCATTTTCCCGGTTCCCGACCCCCTTTTGGCAACGCATAGGAGATGCTGTCCAAAAGCACATTGGGGCAGAGAAATGCCGAAAAACCGAGGTTTACAAGCGTAGTATTGGCGTTCTGGCCAGCCAAACCTCGGCCACAAGCCGGTCCGGCTGGATGCCTAATACGATTCTCAGATAGTTTCCCGGAAATCCTGCAGTCCCGCTATACAAGAGCCTTCCCCCATCGTTTCCGGTGTCCGTTTCTTGCCCCCCCTCTCGATAAGGGGGCGAATTTGGGTAGCCGTGGGTCGAATGACCCACGGAATGGAGTGTCGGGGGG
>JBOHNC010000151.1:0-3371 GCA_050730415.1 Planctomycetota bacterium | reverse complement strand
GCCGTCAGCCCCGCCGCCGCCGCCGCCAACGAAGCCTGTCTGCATGCGGTCATTCCGACCCGCATCGAACGACTGGAAATTCTGCGCCAACTCTACGACAAACGTCGCGATGCGCCGCAGAAACCGGCCGCCGGGGCCGAACGGCCTGCGGAGGAGGAGGAAACCGAAGGGGAATTCGTCGTGTCCGACGAAATCGTCTCTTCCGATTCGTCCGAACCGTAGAACCGACTCCCTCGCGTAGTCGTTGCCAGCGCTCCGGTTTTTCCGCGAGCGCAGGTTCGCGCTCCCAGGCCGCTGGTGCCGCCCTTCGGCCGCTCCGCCCTCGCCTGCGAACGCTCCCAGGAGTTTCAACCGGCGTGGTCAAGCATCCGCACTCGGGCGTCAGCATTCTCGGCATCGGTTCCGCGCCCGCCGAAGCCATCGTCTCCAACGAAGACCTCACCCGCATCGTCGATACCACCGACGAGTGGATCTTCTCGCGCACCGGCATCCGCGAACGCCGCAAACTCGCCCCGGCCGAAAACAACTCCGACCTCGCCACCCGCGCCGCCCGCCAGGCCATCGCCGATGCCGGCCTCACCCCCGCCGATCTCGACCTCATCGTCTGCGCCACCTGCTCGCCCGATTCCATCCTCCCGTCGGTCGCCTGCACCGTCGCCGGCAATCTCGATCTGACCGCCACCCCCGCCTTCGATCTCAACGCCGCCTGCTCCGGCTTCGTCTACTCGTTGTCCACCGCCGCGCAGTTCATCCAGAACGGCGCGATGCGGCATGTGCTCGTGATCGGTTCCGAAGCCCTCACCCGCATGGTCAACTACACCGACCGCAGCACCTGCATTCTGTTCGGCGACGGCGCCGGCGCCGTGGTGCTTGGGCCGGCCAACGGCCGGCGCGAATTCCAGGACTTTTTTCTGGCCGCCAACGGCAAATCGCGCAACCTCATCACCGCCGGCCTCGGCACCGCCTTCATTCCCGACGCGAAGTACGTTGAGGAAAAAACGCACACCATCAAAATGGCCGGCAAGGAAGTCTACAAGTTCGCCATCAACGTCGTGACCGAAATGCTCGAAACCGCCATGCACAAACACCACATCACCGCTGAAAACCTCGGGCTGGTCATTCCCCACCAAGCCAACGACCGCATCCTCGAAGCCGCCCGCGAACGGCTCGAACTGTCCAAGGAACAATTTTTCAGCAACGTCGTGCGCTTCGGCAACACCTCCGCCGCCTCGATCCCGATTGCCCTGAAGGAAGCCCACGACACCGGCCGCATGCCCGAAGGCAAATACGTAATCCTCGTCGCCTTCGGCGGCGGCCTCACCTGGGCCTCCTCCGTCTGGAAATGGTGACAAGGCGCATTCACCACAGAGTCACAGAGGCACCGAGAAGAAACGAGTTTTACGGAGAGAAAAACCCGGTCGCCGCGCGTCGCGGCCGCCTTGCTCCCGCGCGCATTCGGACCGTTTCGGCCACGGCGCCGAATCGACGTTTCGACCGCCTCGTCCCTGATCGCGTGCTACCATGCCATCGGCGTTTTCCCAGAAACCAAAAAACGCGGGGTCGGATATTTCTGTCATGAAAAAACGCATGTGGGTCGTGGTGCTGGTGCTCAAGTGGTTTGTCCTCTGCCCGCTGCTGCTGGGGTGCATCGGCCTGTTGCTCTGGCATTTGGCGTGGACCGGACGGATTGGCGCGTCCACCACGCAGTGGATTCACTGGTCGCTCGCACTGTTCCCCGTTTGCTTTTTCGGCTTGGTGGCCGCCGCTCGACGCGGGACGGTCTGGTTCGAACGCACCCGCACTGCACTTCAGGCCGGCGATCTCCCCCGCGCCGCCGACGCCCTGAACCGCAACCGCCGCTGGAACCGGTTTCTGCTCTGGATCCCCTTTCGCAAGCACATCGAGATTGCGACGGACGAACAGCTCGCAACCATGTGTTTTCAACTCTCCCTGTACGCGCAGGCGGTGGACCTGTACCGGTCCCTCATCGACACGCCCTTTGCCTCCGATTCACCGGTGTACCCGTTGATTCGCTGGCACAATTTTTCCTGCTGCCTGATGCACACCGGACGCGCGGCGGAAGCGCTCCCCTGGCTCGAAAAGGAGGAAGCCCTCATCCGCGCCCATCCCGAACACGCCGACTGGCGCTACCTGGCGCTGACAACCCGCGCCTATATGGCCCTGGAGGCCGACGATCAGCCGACCGTCGAACGCCTGACCGATGAATTGCTGCAACCGACCGTGCCCGCCAGCATGCGCGGCTGCGGCATTGCCGGGCATTTGCTCCGCAGTGATCTGGAAATGCGCCGCGCGAAATGGACCGAAGCCTTGTTCCACGCGCGACATTATCTGTTGGCTCAGCCTGCCAACGCAATCCAAAACGATGACTGGCACCGCATGACCGAACGCGAAAGAGAATTATCGGCCCCGCAGACACAAAAGGCCCCCGGCCCCGATTGGGGCGGCGACGCCGCCGACCGCCCAGCCAGCCCTTCGCGAGCGGACCAGGACTGGTAGCCGCGCGTCCCGCCCTTCCATAGATGAGCAATCTGCCGGAGCGCCCCGCCGCTCCCAGCCGTTTTCCGCGACCCACGGGAGCGCCCCCCCGAATTGAAATGTCCCGGAAGTCCGCAACGTGCAGCGCTGCCGGTGGGAGAGTGGCCCCCAATGCCGCTCACGCCTTCGCCAGCACCTCCCCCCGCGTCGCGGCCACCTCTTCCGCCGTCGGCATGCGCCCGTTGATCCGCAGCAACGTATCCTCGCTGAAACCCAGCTTGCTCAGCCGCGGATTCGGATCGTAATCCGCAATCAGCGCCCGCCGCGACTTGTCCGACGTGTTCGGCCCCGAATAGTGCATCGTCAGCACGTGAAACACCAGAATCGACCCCGCCTTCATCGGCGCCACCTTCACCTTGTCCTGCGCGATCTGCGAGGTCTCCAGTTGCAGCTCCTGCTTGCCGTGCTTCACCAGGCCGCCTTTGTGGCTGCCGGGAATCAGTTGCATGCAGCCGTTTTCCGGCGTGGCGTCGTCGAGCGCCAACCAGGCCGTCACCTGCTCCGGCTTCGTGCTGGCCCAATACGCGTAGTCCTGATGCCAAGGCTTCACGCCGCCATGTCGCGCCGGCTTGAACATCAACTTGCTGGAGTGATAAAAAATCGTGTCGCCGATCAGGTCCTCCACCAAGTCCAGCATCTTCGGCCCGTGGATGAAATCCCGGAACATCGCGCTGTACGCGGTGATCTCCTGGATCTTCCGCAGAATCCCCGCCCCGACCACCGGCCCGCTGAAACTGTTCACCTCGCCGTTCTGATGCACCTTCTCCAAATTGAACCCGCCCTCGTCATGGTCCAGGTTCTTCGCCTTTTCCTCG
>JBOHNC010000150.1:0-9528 GCA_050730415.1 Planctomycetota bacterium | reverse complement strand
AAGCAAATCCGGCGCGGCGCGTTTACCTGCGTGGACGCGCTGGTGAAGACGATTACGGAGTACATTGAAAATCACAACACCAGTCCAGCACCGTACATCTGGACGGCGAAAACCGAGGATATCCTGGAAAAAATCCGCCGTGCACGCGCCGTAATGGATACGATGCAATCTGATTGACTAACTACACTAGCGGGACAACGCGAATCTCGTTCGAGCCGCAGGAAAACGGGATGCGGAACGCGGCTTCGCCGCGGTTTTTTGTCCACAGGCCGTAGGCCCGTGCCACCTATGCTCAGGGCGGTTTGAACGGCGATTCGCGGATATCGCCTTGTGACGCCAGATCAATTTTCGAGCTGGTTCGCGGAAAAAGTCAGGGCCGCCGGCGGGGGTCAGGGATTCAGCGCGGTGCGAATCGCCTGGATCAGGTCCATGGTGCGGTAGGGTTTCTGAATGAAGCCGGCCAGGCCGTCGAGGCCGAAGCGCGAGACGGCCTCCTGTTCGCTGAAGCCGCTGCTGAGCACCACCGCGACGCCGGGGTGAATGCGCCGGATTGCGTGGAAGACTTCCTCCCCCGACATCTGCGGCATGGTCATGTCCAGGAGCACCACCTGGATGTCGCTTTGGTGGCGCTGGAAGACTTCCAACCCTTCGCGGCCGTCGCGGGCGATCAGCACGCGGAAGCCGAATTTCTGGAGCATCATGCGGGCCACGGTGCGGACGCTTTCTTCGTCATCGACGATGAGCACCGTGCCGACGCCGACGAAAAAGCTGTCGGTTTTCGGTTTGGGCGGCCGGGGCGCTTCCTGTATGCTGGCGACCGGCAGCAGCACGCGAAACACCGTTCCACGATCCGGCGCACTGCGCACCCGCAGCGCGCCGCCATGGCCGCGGACGATGCCCAGCACCGCGGCCAGGCCCAGCCCGCGGCCGGTGAATTTGGTGGTGAAAAACGGATCGAAAATGCGCGCCTGGGTTTCCTCGGTCATGCCGCAGCCGGTGTCGGCGACTTCCAGGTAGGCGTAGCTGCCGGGCAGGAGCGTTTTGTCGAGGTAGCTGACCGCCTGGTGATCGGCGCGGATCGTCTCCTGCCCGGTGGAGACGGTGATCGAGCCGGTCTGGGTGCCGATGGCGTCGGCGGCATTGGTGATCAGGTTCATCACGATCTGCTGGACCTGCGAGGCATCGGCGTCGATCAGCGGCAGCGCGGGGTAGAAGTTGTAGGCCAGTTGGATTTTTTTCGGGATGGAGATTTCCAGCAGTTGCGCCATTTCCTGCACCAATTGGGTGAGGTTGAGCGGCTGGACGACAAATCGCCCTTTCCCCGAGTAGGCCAAAAGCTGGTTGGTCAGATCGGCGGCGCGGCGGGCCGCATTTTCAATCTGCTGGATGGCGTTGCGGGCCGGGGCCTGGTCGGCCAGCTCGAGCTGCGCCAGGCTGGCGTGTCCCAGGATGCCGGTCAGCAGGTTGTTGAAGTCGTGCGCAATGCCGCCGGCGAGCAGCCCGAGGCTTTCGAGTTTCTGCGAATGCTGGACCTGCATTTCGAGCGCGTGCCGTTCGGCTTCGGCGCGCTTGCGCTCGGTCACGTCGCGCGCCGCAGTGACGCGCACCCGCCGGCCGTGGAAGGGAATCATGCGCGGCAGCAATTCGCCGACGAAACGGCTGCCGTCGCGCCGGACGCCCTCGGTTTCGTAGGGGCGTTCGTCCTCGGCCAGGAGCCGCCGCCGCACCGCTTCCGCGCCCTGCGGGGTGGTGAAATCGAAGACCGATTTGCCGATGATCTCGTCGACGGTGTAGCCGAACATGTCGGCGAAGACCTGGTTCGCGTCGATGACCACGCCTTTTTCGTGGATGACGAGGCCCTCGAAGGAGGCCTCCGACAGACGCCGGAACCGTTCCTCGCTTTCCTTGAGCGCCGCTTCCGAACGCTTGCGTTGCAGTTCCACGCTGGCGCGGACGCCGAAAATCTTGAGCACCGACAGGGCGGTCGGCTCCTGGCTGAACGGCTGGTCGTGCATGATGCCCATCAGGCCGCAGACCGCGCCGTCGGCGTCGCGCAGGGGCACGGCGAGGTAGCTGTCGGCGCCGAAGCGCCGGATCATCTCGGCCCGCGGAAAGGCCGCCTGCAGTCCGCTGGCGATGTGGATGACTTCCTCGCGGTTGATCCGTTCCGAAGGCGTTCCCGCGCGGTCGTATTCGAACGGTTCGAGAAAGCGGTCGTCGGCCCAGAAGGTGTCGGTGCGCGCGCGCTGGCCGGTGGGGTCGACGAATTCCGAAATGAACGCGTAGCGCACGTGCAGGGTGTTGGCGAGGATGCGCACCAGCGAGAGCAGGAAATCCTCGCCCACTTCATGTGAAGTCGCTTCGACGATGGCGCGGAGGACTTCGCGGGAGCGCTTTTGCACGGTGATGTTGCGCACCAGCACCAGGACTTCGTCCGGACCGCAGACGACCACACGGACGTCGTAGTCCACGCCGACGCCGTCTTTTTCGAGACAGATTTCGAATTGCTGCAATTCGCCGGAGTCGAGGGTCTTGGCTACCACGCCCATGAAATTTTCGGCCACTGCCGGCGGGAAAAAATCCCGCACCGTTTTCTTCAGCACTGTCTTGAGGTCCACGAAACGGGTGGTTTCAGTACCGGGATTGAAATCGAGAAAGCGACCATGACGGTCGACGCGCTGGATGATGTCCGGGAGCGCATTTAGAATCGCGCGGTTGCGGGATTCCGCCGCCTGCAGCGCCTCTTCGGTGGCTTTGCGGCCGGTGATGTCTTCGAGCATGCCCAACAGGTAGATCGGCTGGCCCGCCTTGTCGCGCATGATCGTGCCGGTGAGATTGCACCAGACTACGCCGCCGGACTTGACGAGGTAGCGCTTTTCGCGGCGGACCACCGCGATTTCGCCGCTCAGCGATTTGGCGATGTTGGCGCGGTCGATTTCGAATTCGTCGGCGGGCGAGATTTCGGCCAGCGTGATGCCGGTGATTTCCGAGGCCTCGTAGCCAAGCATCCGGCAGAAGGATTCGTTGGCGCGCAGCAGGCGGTAGTCCAGTCCGATCATGATCATCCCGAGGGGCGATTCGTTGAAGGCGCGGCGGAAGCGCTCCTCGCTTTCGCGCAGCGCGCTGTCCTGCTCCACGGCCTCGGTGATTTCGGTCGAAATGAACATCGCCATCGGTTCTTTGCCCGGGTGTTGTATGGCGGTGATGCGGTTGCGGAACCAGCGGGTTCGCCCGTCGCTGGTGTTGGCGGGCAGGTCGAGCGTGACCGTGGGAGCGCCGGCCAGCACGCGGGCGACCTCCTTGCGCAGCCGGTCGGCCTCTGCGGCAGAGTAGTAATCGTAGATCGAGCGGCCGATCAATTGGTCGGCGGTGAGTTGCGCCGCGCCGCGATTGAGCATCCGGATGACGCCTTCGGCGCTGGCCAGGGCGATGAAGTCCGGGGAGTTTTCGTACAACTGGCGAAACTTGGCCTCCGAATCACGCAGCGCAGCCGTCGCTTCCTGAACCGCTGCCCGCAACCGATTGGGCTGATTGGCGCGCAGCCCGGCGAGCAGGCCCAGCAGCAGCGCCACGGCGATGCCGCCCACGCGCAGGCGAATGGTGTTGGGCGCCGTTCCCGCCCAGTGATCGCGCGGGACCGCGGCCAGTTCCCAATTCCCGACCGGCAACGGGAGGTCACTGGTGACGGGTTTGAATCGGAAGATGTCACGCGACCCAAACACCGGCTTGCCGGTGACGCCGCTGCCGTCCTTGCCAAGAATCGCGATTTCCAGATTGGGGTCGTCCAGGCCGCCTTCCTGAAACAGCTTGGCCGGATCGATCAGAAGGTTCAGGATGCCCCAATAGGCGCCGCTCCCGGGGTCTCCCGGGTTGGCTTCGCGCAGGATCGGAATCCGGGCGATGAACGCCTGTCCGCCTTCGACCAGTTTCACCGGGCCGGCAATCACCGTGCGCCGTTCCTGCATGCACTGCAGCACTGCGGCGCGCTGGCTGGGAATTGTCAGCAGATCGAGATGGTTGGCGCGTTCGTGGCCTCTGCGCGGATAGTACGCAGAAAGCACCGTTCCGCGCACCAGGCCAACCAGTTCGATCGGCGGTTGGGAGGCGACCAGACTGCGCGCGAAGGTTTCGAAATCGGCGTCCGAAATATCGGGATGGGCGGATACATAGGCCACCAGCCCCTGGCTGGATTCCAGCCGGAGGTTCAGCGCGACCTGAAGCCGATCCCTGACCGACCCCAATTCGGTCGCGACTTTGGTGCGGACCACTTCGTAGTGCAGTTCCTGCTGCAGTCGATCGAAGACCGCGAGGGCGCCGAGCGCCACCAGAGTCACGACCAGACCGATCAGCCAGGGCATTTTCTTGGAAAACATCTGCCGCCATCCCGGCTGCCCACTATATCGGGAGCGGCGGCGGTGACAAAGCGAATTCAGGTTCCGCGCCGGCCGCTGCGCGGACCGGCCCGGGAACCCAAGATTGCGCCACCCGGTATAATTGAGGATGGCGTCGGCTGCGGCGGCGGCCTTCTGCGGCCGTGGCGGAATGGAACCCAGAGCAGCATCATGAAATGTCCTTTCTGTAAGCAATTTTCCGTCAGCGTGATGATCCTCCAGCCAGAGGCCGGGAGCCTGCTGGAACTGGGCATGTGCGAATTCTGCGCCAAAAAGTTCAACCTGCTGGAAGGAGCCTGTCCCTCGATACACGCCCTGGCGGCCAAATTGGCAGCGGGCGGCGGGGCCGATTCCAAGACCGCGCCAGCGGCCGTCGAAGGCGCCAAGCCCGTGCCCGTCTTCGCTGCGCCGCTGGTGGTCCCCGCCACGTTGGCCGACAAGCTGAAGGGCTTTCAAAAAACCGGTCGGTTCAGCGGACCGGAGGACTACGATGTCATGGAGCGCCAACTGGCGATGCTGTTCCAGAAAATTCAGGGCGGTGCGCAGCACACCGGCAAAGTGCCGCACGTGCAGAAAGCGGTGCATGCGGCCAAGGACCAGCGGGCCGAACTGGAGGCGCTGCTGACGGCGGCCGTCGCGGCGGAAAACTACGAGCGCGCGGCGCAACTGCGGGATGAAATCAAGGCGTTGAATGACGCGCCGATCAAGCCGTCCGAGGGCGCCGCCGGGTCCCAAGGGCCCACGGAGAGCGGAGGGTCCGGCGCTTCCGGCGCGCCCGGCGCGGACGAGCCGCCGGATGCGGGCGCCGCGCAATGAAGGAACGCCTCTCCGTCCGCATCGCCCGCACTTCGCGGAATCTGCTGCGTTCGCGGGTGGGTTCGCGGACCTCCAGCCTGATCTATGTCAGCCTGGCGGCGGTGTTCTGCGTGGGGCTGAGTCTGATCGGCTACCTGCGCGGCGAAGGCGCCAAGGTCCAGTTCGTGCGGGTCACCTACAACACCGGCCTGTCCTTTCAGGCGGTCGAGTGGGGGCCGACTCGGCTGGTGGTGCGCGGTCTGCACTTCGATCCGCACCGCGGCGATCCCAACAGCGCCTGCGCGCCGGGCCGGCTGTTCGACGCCGTCGCAGTGGCCGACGTGGACCGGCTGACGGTGGATTTCGGCTGGAGCTTTCTGCCGCAGCCCACTTCGGTCGATTTCCACGGGGTGCGGCCGACGGTCGAACTCCAGAAGGTGCCGGCCACGATCCAGTGGCTGCAGTCGCTTCCGCCGTCGGCGCCGCGTACCTTTGCGATCACCATCGACGACTGCCGCCCGCGGCTGGCTGACGTGCTTGACGCCGCCGGCGCACCGCTGGGGGTTCCGGCCTTTTCGGTGACGCTTGGGCCGGAAATCGATGGGGACTTCGCCTACAACGTGGTGATGGCGGACATGGCCGGTCGCGACACGCCGACCCTGCGCATCAACGACGACGGCCACGGCGCGCTGAGCCTGCTCGCGGGCAACTGGAAAATCGACCCGGCGCGCTGGGCCTGGCTGCGCGCCGCGCTGGCGCAGAACGCGGCGCACGAACCGTGGCTGCTGCGGAACCTCGACGGCATTGGACCGCCGGAAGGCTGGCCGGCTTGGAGCCAGTCCAACGACCTGGTGGGCACGATCAATTTTAGCCTCTGGCTGGCGAAGGAATCCCGGACGCTCCGGTCGCTCAGTGCGCAGTCGGAAATCACCGATTTGCACCTGATCCGGCACGCCGCGGCGCCCGGTGAACCGCAGACGGTGGATTTGACCGGCACGCTGGCGATGCAGGCCCATTTCAACGGGCGCAGCGGCGGGTTCCAAGCTTCGCTGGGCGCGGGCAACGATCTGCGGTTTAACTTCGACCGTTCCGGCCAGACCGCACCCGTGCCGCTGCTCTGGGATGGCTGGATCGAACACAACCCGGATTTCACCTTCTTCCGTCTCGCCGGCAGCTACCATTACCACGCCGAACTGGCGCGCTCGAAGCCCGATGTCGGCGCGCTGCTGGCGCTCCTGCCCAACGACTGGGGCTTGCAGGCGACCAACGTGTTTGCCTGCACCAGCGTCGACGGCGCCGAGCTGCGGGCGCAACTGCGCGACGGCGCGGCCGCGACCGTGTTTTTGGGCCAGTCGGACATGCGTCACTACGACGCCAGTCTCAGCGCGAGCGGTCCGCAGGAAGGCCCGGCAGCCGGCTCGTCGGCGGAACTCCACCTGCATCTGGCGGCCCGTTCGAAGGACGACCCCGATGCCGCTCTCCCGCCGCCGGTGACCTTTGAAGCCGCGTTGAACTCCGACCGTTTCCCGGTGCCCGGGCAGCCATACATGTTCTACACCGGCCAGATTCTGGTGAAGCATGGCAGTTTCACCCGGCGCTGGCTGGACCAACTCCTGCTGGATCGCAACATTGCGCCGCTCAATATTTTCCTTGCCACCGCCGCCGGCCTGCGCCGGCCCTTTCCCTTTCTTGACGCCGGCGAACCGCGCGAATCCCTGGCGATCGACGACATGGAAATTCGCGACGGGCGGCTGGTCGCCGGCGGAGCGATGCCCTTTTTCGTGCGCAACGTCAACGGTCGCCTGAACGTGGCCTTCGATTCGCTCGATCCTTTCAGCGGCCGCGCCAACATCCTCGAGCTGCGCGGCGCGCAGACGGGGTTCGGGGAGCACATCGTCGAATTCGGGCCAGAACGGCTGCAGGGCACCCTGACCTTCAACCTGGGCTCGCTGTTCGAAGGCGGCGAGGTCGCTCCGTGGCAGGACCGCGCCAACGGTATGGCCCCCGACAATCTGTTCTACATCGAGCTGCATTCGACCGCCCGTGCGCCGTCCGAAAATTGGAACTTCAGCCTGACCCTGCCGTGGTACATGACCCGCGCCCGGCCGGCGAACATGCAGGTGCGCAATTTCCCCGCGGCGCTCTATCCGCCCGGTCTGCAGGGCATTCCCGGCATCGCCGAATTGACGGTCAAGCGCCCCGGCAACTGGGGCATGTCGTGCTGGATCGAGCCGGGCACGGTGGGCGAAGGGGCACTGGCGCCGGCGGCCCTGACCGCTCTGCCCGAGGCCGACGCGGCGGCCGGCGCGCGCATCGTCGAGTCGCTCGCGCACCACGACCTGCCCGGCCGCCGCCTGCTGGTGGTTCACCGGCGGCTGGATGCCGAAGGAATTCAGGTGACGACGACGAGTCAGCTCGACGCCGATGACCTGAATCTGCCCGATGTGGGCGACACCACCAGCTACCCCTATCCGCGGGAATAGCATGCCGCCGCTGTACCTGGACAACGCCGCCACCTCCTGGCCGAAGCCGCCCGGCGTGCTCGCCGCCGCCGCGAATTTCGTCCGCCTGCACGGCGGCAATCCCGGGCGAGCCGGCCACGATTTTGCCACCCACGCCGCGGGGCTGCTCGACGATCTGCGCCGCCGCGCGGCCGAAATGTTCCACGCGCCGGGACCGGATGCCGTGGTCTTCGGCCTGAACGGCACCGACTGTCTGAACATGGCGATTCACGGGGTGATCGCGGCCCGCAGCGGCACCGATTCCCCTTCCGCTGCCGGCCAGAGGCCCTCCGGCTCTGCGCGCGCCCGCCGACCGCTGCATGTCGTCACCAGCCGGTTCGACCACAATTCCGTGCAGCGGATGTTGGCCAGCTACGCCGCCGCGGGGGGGGTGACGCTCACGCGGGTGGGCCGCGCTGGCGATGGGATTTGGCGCGCGGCCGATGTGCTGCGGGCGCTGCGCCCGGAGACCGCGTTGGTGGCGCTCACACACGCCAGCAACGTCAGCGGCGCGGTGGGCGACGCCGCGGCCGTCGGCGCCGGATTGCGCGCCCGCGCGGCAAGCCGATCCACGCGGGGAAAACCATCCTCGCCGCGCTCTGCACCGGCCAGCGCCGCGCCGCGCCCGCTGTTTTTGCTCGACGCCGCCCAAACCGCCGGCGCCCTCCCAATCGACATGGCCGCGCTGGGCGCCGATCTGGTCGCCATGCCCGGACACAAGGGGCTGTTGGGCCCCACGGGCACCGGCTTGTTGCTGGTCGGCGCCGATGCGCCGCCGCTCGCGCCCTGGCGCATGGGCGGGACCGGCGTCGATTCGACCCATCCTTTTCAGCCCGATGCGCTGCCCACGCGGTTGGAAGCCGGCACCGCCAACACCTTCGGCCTGGCCGGGCTGCGCGCCGCGCTGGCCTATTTGGAACGGCGCGGGGTGGCGGCGATCCAGTACGAAGAACAGCGGCTGCGCGCGCGGCTCAAGAAGGCTCTCTCCCGCCTGCCGGGATTGCGCCTGGTCGCGGCCGACGCCGAGCCGGCCGTGGGGGTGATCAGTTGCGATTTCGGCCGGCGGTTGGCCGTCAGCGATGCGGCGGCGATCTTGAACGCCGATTTCGGGATCGCCGTGCGCAGCGGCCTGCACTGCGCGCCCTACGCGCACGAACTCTGGGACACCGTGCCGGCCGGCACGTTGCGCATCGCGCTCGGGCCGTTCAACACCACGCGCGATGTGGACCGAGTCGTCAAGGCGCTCGCGGCGATCCTGCGCGCCGTCTGACGATGCGGCCGCGACCGGGTTGCGCCGGCAGGTTGAAGAGGGAAGCAGGCGTTCGAAGGAGTTGGCGATCATGACGCAGCCACCGGAGGAGGGAACCACGCAGGCTCCGAGCGCCTCCGCCGCCGCCGGCGCAGCCCCCGCCACCACCACCCCCGCCACCGCCGCCTTCGTCGGCCATGCGGGATATCTGCCGTGTCCCTCGGGGCGGGTGATTTTTTGCGTCAGCCACCCGGCGGTCGGTGCGGCGGCTTCCGCCGATTCGTCCACCGCGGGGCACCAGCAGTCGGCGCGCGGCACGATCGTGCTGGTGCAGACCTGCACCGAAGAACGCAAAGCATCGCACCGCGCGATGGTGGGCTTGGCCGGGCGTCTCGCCGCCGCCGGCTATACCACGCACCGGCTGGACCTGCCGGGCTGCGGCGAATCGACCGGCCGGCTGGCGGCGCTGCGGCTGGCGGACTGGATCGCCGATCTCACGGCGGTCGCCACGCGGCTGTTGGCCGTCGTGCCGGCCGAGCAGCGGCGCTACTTTGGCGGGCTGCGGCTGAGCGCCGCACTGGCCGGCTGCTGC
>JBOHNC010000149.1:0-3796 GCA_050730415.1 Planctomycetota bacterium | reverse complement strand
AAGCAAATCCGGCGCGGCGCGTTTACCTGCGTGGACGCGCTGGTGAAGACGATTACGGAGTACATTGAAAATCACAACACCAGTCCAGCACCGTACATCTGGACGGCGAAAACCGAGGATATCCTGGGAAAAATCCGCCGTGCACGCGCCGTAATGGATAAGATGCAATCTGATTGACTAACTACAGTAGGTGGTGAGGGCTTGGATATCGGCGGGCAGGAGGGCGCGGTGGTCGAGTTTGGTTTTCACTTGGGTAAGGTAGGGGTCGGACGGTGCTTCATCGGCGGCGCGTAGAGGCACCGCAAACAGCGTTACACCTGCAAAAAGTGCCCCCACGAGAATATTTCGCGCGGCGGTCCCGGCCTTCTGGTTCATTGCAATGGAATAAATCAAAGGGACACTCCCCAATGGAAAAATATTGTAGGACCCTTGAGCATTTCACAAGGTATTATTCTGTAAAATGGAATATTCCAATGCGCGGTTTTTTGCTGGAGGGGCTATTTCGCGGCGGGGGCCATTTCGGTTTCGCGGGCCGGGGCGGTGTCGGCCGCCGGTTCCAATTTTGTCACTCGCAGCTTTTCGATCCGGCGTGGATTGGCGGCCAGGATTTCGATCTGCAGCGGTTCGTATTCGCAGCGTTCGCCGACGAGCGGAATCCGCCCCAGCCGCGCCAGGACGTAGCCGGCGATGGTGTCGTAGTCTTCGTCGAGCGGCAGGCTGACGCCGAGCAGTTCGTTGATGCGCAAAATCGGTGTGCGGCCCTGCGCCACGATTTCCCGGTCGTTGATCCGCACCGTGTCGGCGGTTTCGGGCGCTTCGTACTCGTCGACGATTTCGCCCACCACTTCCTCGACGATGTCCTCGACGGTGATCAGCCCGGCCGTGCCGCCGAATTCGTCCAGCACGATGGCGATGTGAACTTTGTTGCGCTGGAGTTCTTCGAGCAGCCCGTCGAGCTGCCGGGTTTCGGGAATGAAGAAGGGCTCGCGGACGATTTCTCGCAGCGACATGGTTTTGAAGCGGTCATGTTCGAGGTACTTCAAGGCGTCCTTGGCGTAGAACACGCCGAGAATCGAGTCGCGTGTATTTTCGTACACGGGCAGCCGCGACATGCCCGATTCATTGGCTTTCTGGATGGCTTCCTCGAGGGGCATTTCGACCGGCAGGCAGTACATGTCGGTGCGCGGAGTCATCACCGCGCGGACGTCTTTTTCGTGCAGGCGGAAGACGCCGTCGATCATCTTGCCGGCGTCTTCTTTCAGGTGGCCGCCGCGCTGGCCTTCGTCGAGCAGTTCGCCGATTTCCTCGTGGATGTCCTCGATTTCGGTCGTCACGCTTTCGCCCTTGAGCCGCCCGACGATGCCGTCGAACCATTCGGCGCCGCGCGCCATCAGCCGGGTGGGCAGGATGAGCACGACGAACAGGCGGGAGTAGCCGATCAGGATGCGTTCGGCCGCGACCAGCGCCAGCACGCGGGGCAGCAGCACGGTGAATCCGGCGGCGAGCAGCAGTCCGGCGGCCAGGGTCAGGGCGAAGCTCCCGGCCTCCAGGGAGGCCATCGTGGCGTCACCCCAGAGGCGGCAACTATATTCGCAGCAGGGCAGCAGGAGCCCGACCGCCCACAGCATGGTGAACAGCGTCGCCAGGGCGTGGGCGGCGTAGGCTTTGCGGTCTTCGTCGGTGAGGTCGCGGGCGAGCCGCGCACCGAGGCGCTCGCGGGCGGGCGCGGGGAGGCGGTTGAGGAGGTCATCGAGGCGGGCGCGCGAGAAGGTGGTGAAGCAGGAGGCGGCCAAGCTGGCCAGAAAGGCTCCCAGCAGGCCGACGACAGTTAGACTATCCCCCAGCCAGTAAGGCCAGGATCCGAAATCTCCCAACAGCTTCAGCACGGGTCGAAGGTCTCCACCGCCCACCTTATTGTACGCGATGGAAGGTGGTTTCGGGGGCAGTTTCTGGCATTCCAATTGCAGTCAGATGGGTACAGGCTGGCGGTGAAACGGTGGAAGAGCCGGTTTCGCTTGGTGCCGGGCTGGAAATGAGGCCGTTTGGGCCGAAAATTGGGGGTTTCCAGGGACTCCCACACCGGATATGCTCCAGGTGGTTTAAAATGACATGGAAAGGAAGGTGGGTTCATGGATGAAATTTCACGCGTTCAACCCTCCCCGGAGCTGAAACTCCCCGAGACCTCCACGACGCTGGGCGGCATTCTGCTGCCGGAAACCAAGACCAAGTCGCTGGCCGATCTCATCAGCCGCTGCGCCCGTGAAAAGCGCATCGTCTCGCTGGTGGTCCGCAGCG
Source organism: Planctomycetota bacterium (assembly GCA_050730415.1). Classification (GTDB taxonomy): domain Bacteria; phylum Planctomycetota; class SZUA-567; order H5-PLA8; family JBOHNC01; genus JBOHNC01. The sequence continues at coordinate 1,501 of JBOHNC010000149.1, read as the reverse complement.
GGGAGCGGTTTCACCTGCAACTGACCGATTTCGAAGGGCATCTGATCACGGGCCGCTGCCGGGTGCTGGAGTGGTCGCCGGAAATGACCCGCAAGCTGCTGGCGCCGTATTTGAAATCGAATTCGCTGAGCACTGGGATGGAAAACGAAATCAAGCCATTTTTCTTCGCCGACGCCATCGCGAAGTACGGCAAGCAGGCGCATGTGTACTCGGTTTCGATCGACCTCGACAACGTCATGGCCGTGGCGATCGACGAAACGACCGAAACCAATGAACTGCCGTTCACGCGGATTCCGTGAGGTCGCGTTTCGCACGTTCTGCCGCGCGGAAGATCGCAGGCGATGCGTCGAAATGCATTCGCTTCGTTGAATGCCGGATGCGGTTCCGCGCGATGGAATGCCAGCGCGGTCATGCTCGCCTCGGGTCGCGCGGAAGAGGGTTGGGTTCTGCGGCCCGACCAGGGTAGGCCTGCGGCCAACCCTTCGCTCTCCCATCTTGCGCCGATGGCGCAAAGACCCAATTCGCCTCCTTTGGCGGCATTAAACGGACGGTGGTGAAGATGTGGGTAATGCACAGGTTTATCGAGGCGCTTGAAGCGCCAAGGTTGCTTCAGTTTCCGGCCGAGCCGCCGGCGGGCGCGGCAGCTCCCGAATCGCCGGCACCGGTTCCCGCCGCTCCTGATCCGGCCGCGCCGGTGCCGTTGTCGGCCGCGCCGTCGTTGAGTTCGTTGTAGTATTCCTTGACGACATCCTGATCGGCGCGGGGGATTTCGTCGGTGCGCATGGCGTCGGCGGCTTTCTGCTGCTGCGCGGTGACGGTGGGGTGGAGCTGCGTCAGGATTTCCGATGGGCGCTGGCCGGCGCCGAGGAACTTCATGGAACTGAGCACCTGGCCGCCGCCCTGGTGGCCGCCCTCGCCTTTGCGGTTGACGTAGCCGTAGTCGCCGGTGTCCGGGCCGCGGGGGCGAGTGCTGCCGTCGCCGATCCCGCCTTGGCTCATGCCGCCGCCCTGGCCGCCCTTCCCCGGCTGCCCGCCCTGGCCCCCTTGGCCCCCCTGTCCGCCCTGGCCGTTGCCAAGTTGCTGCTCCCGTGCCGCGCGCCGCGCGCGCAGTTGGGCAATCAACTGGCGAATGTACTGGCGGCCTTGGCGGGAAATCTCCGGCGCGGCGTTGCCGTTCGAGCCGCTGCCGGGCTGCGTGCCGGGCTGTTGACCCGGTTGTTGGCCCGGTTGCTGGCCCGGCTGTTGGCCCGGTTGCTGGCCCGGTTGGGTTCCGGGCTGGGAGCCGGGTTGATTCTGCGGCTGGGCGCTCGGCTGTTGCCCGGGCTGAGTTCCTGGCTGTGTGCCCGGTTTGTTCTGGCCCGGCTGTTGGCCCGGCTGGGTTCCCGGCTGGGAGCCGGGTTGGCTCTGCGGCTGCGCGCTCGGCTGTTGCCCGGGCTGAGTTCCCGGCTTGGAGCCGGGTTGATTCTGCGGCTGCGTTCCCGGCTGCGTGCCCGGTTTGTTC
>JBOHNC010000148.1:0-8925 GCA_050730415.1 Planctomycetota bacterium | reverse complement strand
GGCCTGAACCGCCGCCCGGCGCCCCAAATTCCGCCGCCGGCAGCGGGCGCGGCGCGCGGCGTTTCGCCGGCCGCTGCCTGCTCGCCGCCCTCCTCAGCGTCGCCACCTTGATCGCCGCCACCGGCGCCACGCTGATCGTCCACCTGCTCCCCGACGCCCTCGGCGCCGCCCTGTGGTGCGCGGGGCTGGCGCTGATCGGTCTCGACCTGCCCGCCGCCGCCCTGACGATGCTGCTGACGCGGCGCGGCAACCCGCGCGCCTTCCGCCGCGCCGCCGCCGCCTTCGGCGTGGCCGTGCTCAGCCTGGCCGGCCACGCTGCCGTGGCGCTGTTCGCCGTCGGCTGGCTCGGCCGCCCCTTCGGCCTTCCCAGCCTGTTCTGAAACCCGGCCGTTTAGCACGACACCGCGACATTCGCGAATCGCCATTCAAACTACCTTTGGCATAGGTGGCACGGGCCTAGGGCCGGTGGAGAAAAAACCGCGGCAAAGCCGCGGTCCGCATCCCGCCTTCCTGCGGCTCGAACGAAATTCGCGTTGCAGTGTTAGCCAATTCGCCCGGCCGCAGCGATGCTTCCACGCCCCTACCGATCGAACAGCGCAACCGCCATGCCGTAATACGACGGCACCGCATAGGATAGAAAATCCACCCGCATCGGCGCAGCCTTGAGCGCCCCCGCCAACACCAGCGTGACCCACAGCGAATCCGCCCAGGAATCCACCAGCATCTCGTCGCCGACGGAAATCAAATCCGCGAGCCGGTTCGCGCGCACCGCCTCGCAGTACAGCGCGTCATATTCCGCCGCCGCCGGCGAATAGCCGAACCGCGGGTGACCGCGATCGTGCGTGTGACCGTGATCGGCCGACGCGACCAGCGCCACCCGTCGCCCCGCCGCAGCGGCGGTCTGCGCCAGCATGCCTCCAAACTGGATCAGCGCTTCGCGCGGCACCGCCGCGTTGGGCGCAATCACCACCAACTGCGGGCGCGGCGGCGGCAGCGGATGCAGCAGAAACCACAGCGGGATCATGGCGCCCCACACCAGCGGCAGTTCGCCGTTTTCGAGCGGCGCCGGCACGACCGGAAACCCCGCCGTCCGGCCGGCCTCCAAGATCGCCTCCGCCAGCGGCACATCGCACGCGAACCGCTCGCGCGTCGCGCCCACCTCACCCCCGGCCCACGCGGCCACGCCGACGGTGATGCTCCCTTCCCCGCGAAATAGCAGGCGTTGCGCGAACTTGTTTTGCGAATGCACCAGCCACGGGTCGAGCAAAATCAGCGTGTCCACCCGCGCGGCCGCAAAACGCCGCCCGGCCGTTTCCATCGCCGACCGGGTTTCGGCCATCAGCGCCGGATCCTGGGTGATTTCGAGCACCACACCCGGCCCATGCGGCAAGATCGCGCTCCAGACCAGCCCGGTGTTTGATTCGGTCATGCTGCACCCTGCCTGCGCGGAAATCGCGCCGAGTTTAGCGCCGCCCCTGCGCGCGCGCATTCCTTCCGCGGACCCGAAAAAAGACAGCGCCTATTTCAGCGAAATCTCAATGCGCTTGCCCGCCAATTGCGCCACCCGCACCATCGTGTGAAGGGAGATGGACGTGTTCTTTGGGTCGAGAATGCGGTCGAGTCCCGATCGGCTGGTGTGCAACATCTTCGCCGCACTTACTTTGGTCAGCCGGCGACGTTCAAGAGCGGCTTTGAGCTGGCCGGCGAGGTTAAATTTAATCGCCTCCGCGCGCGCCTCATCCAGCAAGCCTTCCTCAGCCAGAAAATCCTCGAATCGAGCCCCAACATTCTTCTGCTTCATTTCCGGTCATCCGTCTTGGTGTACCATTAATTGTACATCCTCGCCAGCGCGCGAAACACTATTTCGCCAGCTCGTCGTAGGCCTGATGGAAGGCCGCCGCGTACTGATCGATCAGCTCCGTTTCGGCCCACGGGAAATTGGGCAGTTGAACGATTGAATCGATCAGCGCAACCGTGCCCGGCAGTTGATCGGCCTTCACGCCATGCTCGGTGAAAAACGCCTTCTGATGCAGCGGCTTGTAGCGCTCCTGGCGAACCTGCGCGCCCATCCCCTGCAAGCGCTCGCACAGCGCATCCTTGCTGAAACCCGCCGCCCGTTCGTCGAAGCGCAGCGTGTTCTGGTAGAACACCCGCCGGTGCCCGGGCAATACTTTTTGCAGGTGGATGCCCGGCAGCGACCCGATCGCCGCGCCCAGCCGTTCGCAGTTGCGCGTGCTGATGGCGTTCCAGGCGTCCAGATTTTCCAGCGCCCCCAGCGCGATCGCCGCGTGCAGCGGCGACATCCGGTATTTGTACCCGCCGCCCGTGCCCTGGTAGCGCCGGAGCGCCTCCGTCGCCAACTCCCCGCACCGTTCGTAGTGACCGACCACGGTGGCGCGGTCCAGCAACCCGCGATCGGCGCTGAACAGCAACCCCCCTTCGCCCGCCGGCATCACCTTGCTGCCCTGCAGGCTGAAACACCCAAACGCCCCGAAGGTGCCGACCTTGCGCCCGTCCACCGCCGCGCCGTGCGCGTGCGAACAGTCCTCGATGATCGCCACCCCGCGCTTTTTGCCCAGCGCCGCAAAGCCCTTCATGTCGCACGGATTGCCGTTCAAATGCACCGCCACGATGGCCTTGGTGCGCGGCCCGATCAGCGGCTCGACAATCGCCGGCGTGATATTAAAGGTCTCCCGGTCCGAATCGGCAAACACCACCCGCGCTCCCAATAGCGCCGCCGGCGATGCCGAAGCCCAATAGGTGTAGGTCGGCGCAATCACCTCGTCGCCCGGGCCGATGCCGAGCGCCGTCATGGCCGCGTGCAGCGCCGCCGTGCCGTTGGACATCCCCAGCGCGAACCCGCCCTGGCCCAAGTAGCGCACGAACGCCTGTTCCAGCTCCCCGACGATGGGCGACAGCGAAATCTCGCCGCGGTCCAGCATGTCCGCGATCCGCCGCTTGGCAGATTCCGCCACCACCGGCCATTGCAAGGCAGCCGCATGCGGCGCAATTTGAATTTTTACTTTGGTGGACATGGAGGAACACTCCACTGGGGGGGGGATTGGTCCTGTATTGTACCGCATGGCAGCGAGGGAACAGGAAAACCGGCCGGCGCCGAAAATCCCCTGCAGGTCCCCGCCGCCGCGGCCGAGAAAAAAGCCGTCCGAAAATTCGGCGGATCGGGCATTGGCGCGATTTCGGCCGGGTGTATTATTTGGCCTTGGATGAGGAAACATTTTCATCGAAGGACGGGACGCGAGGGCGTCTCACCGGATGTTTCTTGCTCGCACCGCGGTCGGGCCTCCGGGCTCACCCCAGAGGAGAATCGAGAATGGCGCATGTCGTCTGTGATCCCTGCGTGAAGTGTAAGTTTACCGACTGCGTGGCGGTTTGCCCCGTGAACTGCTTCCACGAAGGCGTGAACGCGCTGGTGATCGATCCGGACACCTGCATCGACTGCGGCCTGTGCGCGCCCGAATGCCCGGTCACCGCGATTTTCCCCGAAGCCGACGTCCCCGAAAAGTGGTCCGCCTACAAGGAACTCAACAAGGAACTCGCTCCGCTCTGGCCGGCCATCGAAGCCCACAAAGATCCGCTGCCGACCGCCGAAGCGTTCCGCGCCGTCGAAAACAAGATCGGCGATTTCGATCCCTCGCCGTTCGCGGGCTGAGGACCCAGCCCGTCCGCCGAGCGGGCCGGCCGTTGCACTTTTTTTCAGCACCCCGGCGGAAGCTCCGACCGGGGTGTTTTGTTTTAAATCTGTTGGGGCATCTGTTTTAAACAGCCAGGAGCTTTCGCCATGAGCAAGCGTGTCGTCGTCCTTGGCGCCTCCGCCGATCGCGCCAAATTCAGCAACAAGGCGCTGCGCGGCTTCGTCCAGCGCGGCGAAACGGTCATTCCCATCAACCCCAAAGGCGGTGCCATCGAAGGCCTGCCGGTCACCGCCGACCTCAGCGAAGTGACCGGGCCGGTCGACATCCTGACCGTCTACCTGCCCGCGCCGGTGACGCTGAAACTGGTCGACAAAATCGCCGCGCTCAAGCCGGCCCAGCTCTTCCTGAATCCCGGCGCCGAATCCCCTGAACTCGTCGCCGCGCTCGAAGCCAAAAAACTGAATGTCATCCAGGCCTGCACCCTGGTGACTTTCGGCCTCGAGTAGCCCCCCCGCCCATGGCGCCCCAGCGCGTCTACCTCATCGGCGCCGGCGTCATCGCCGGATTCCACGCCCAGGCGCTCGACCACCTTCCCGATGGCCGCCGCGCCGAATTGATCGTGACCACCCGCGATCCCGCCCGCCTCCAGGCCTTCCTGAAGGCCCATCCGCGCGCCCGCCCCGTGCCCGACGCCGACCGGATGCTGGCCGAACCCGCCCGCCCCACCGACATCGTCGTCGTCACCACCCCGCCGGCTTGGCATTGCCGCTGGACCTGCCGCGCGCTTGAATCAGGCCGCAATGTCCTCTGCGAAAAACCGCTGGCCGTCAACCGGCGCGAAGCCACCCGCATGGTCGCGCTGGCGCGGCGGCGCAAACGGCTGCTGGCCGACTGCGCCGGCCGCTTCCTGAACCTCGCCATCAACCAAGCGGTCCGCGGCCACATCGCCGCCGGCACGCTGGGCGACCTCTACCTGCTGACCTTCGTGCACCGCACCGCGCGCGGCCGGGGAGGCGTCGAATACCAGCCCGAAAGCCCCTGGTTCGTGCAGAAAAAATTCGCCGGCGGCGGCATTCTGCTCGACTGGGGACCCTACGACCTCAATCACCTGATCGAACTGTACCGCCCGCGCGCAATAGAGATCCGCCACGCCTGGGCCGCCACGCCGCAGGCGGCCGCCAAGCTGCCCCGCGGCGTCCGGATCGACGTGGACGAACACGCCGGCGCCGCGCTGCTGATGCACCTGCCCGATGGCAGCCGCCTGCCGGTGACCTACGAACGCGCCGCCTGCACCCACGGCCGCGAATGCCGCATCATGGAACTCGATGGCACCCGCGGTTCGCTCGCGTGGGACTGGACCAACTGGAACGACCGCACCCTGATTCACCGCTTCGACCGCGCCGGCCGAGTGGCGGAAAAAAAGCGCGTCTTTCCGGTCGATCCGATCGGCCCGCATGCCAAGCCGCTGGTGTATCTCCACGCCGCCGTGCATGGTGCTCCGCTGGCCGACGGCGTGATCCTGGCCGACGCCCGCCGACCCCGTACCCGTCCACCCCATGCACGTCAACCCCATGCCCGTCAACCAAGTGCCGATCGCGCCGCCGTCAACCAAGCCGCGCTGCGGCGCTTCGAACTCCTCTGCGCGCTGTACGACTGCATCGCCGACAGCAAATCGCGCACCGTGCGACTCAGCCCCGCCGATAGCCGGTAGAATCGAACCACCCTTTCGCGGGCGGCCGCGGGAGGCGGTGCGGCAGGCCGGCGGCCTGCGCGCGCCCGATGGATGTGCGGCGCACCGGCGTTTCGTGGTGCGCTGACGTTTTCGGTGCGCCAGCGTTTCGCGGTGTACCAGCGTTTCGCGGTGTACCGGCATTTCGCGGTGCACCAAAACGGCACCGAATTCACGGAACCGGCGGCCCAGGGCATGAGCGGAAAAAAAGACGAAGGCAACGGCACGCCTGCGCCCGATGCCACGCCCGCAAGTGGCGGCGATGCCGGTGGTGGCGGCGGTGGCGGCGGTGGCGGGGACGGCGCCAAGCTGCCTGCTCACCTGCGCAAGATGATGGGCAAATCCGCGCCGGCCGGAAAAAGTGCCAGAGCGACCAACGCGGCTCCCGAAAAAACCGCCGCAGCCGCGACGGCCGCCGCCGCAACCGCGCCGGCGCCCGCCGGCGGCGATGGCTTCCAGTGGAAGATTTTCCTGCGCAACTGGTGGTTCGTCCTGTTCGTCCTGCCGGTGATCGTCTTTCTGCGCTACAACGTCTGGTCGATGTTCAAGATTCCAACCGGCTCGATGGAACCGGAGCTGCTCGGCGACGACAACACCGGCGACCGCGTGATCGTCGATCTGACCGCCTACCACGGCGCCGATCCCAAGCGCTGGGATATCGCGGTGTTTCTCAGCCCCATGCTGAAGTCCAACGCCCGCACCAACGCCGACACCGAAGACGTGGACTTCGTCAAACGCTGCGTCGGACTTCCCGGGGACCGGATGATCGTCAGCGGTGGAGACCTGTACACCGCCGTCGCCGGACCGGACGGCAAGGATCATTTCGTCCTGCTGCGCAAACCGCTCGGCCTCCAGAAACACCTCTGGAACACCCTCTACAACTTCCCCTACGACTTCCGCTGGGAAACTCCCGATCCGCTGATCCGCCACGGCGAATGGACCGTCACCCCCGAAAGCGCCTGCACTGTCGCACCCGATCGCAAATCGTTCCACCTGAGCCTGCCCGCCGGCGGCCGCTGGGTGCTGGCCATGCGCCGCACCGACACCCCCACCCTGCTGCCCTTGGCCGCCCCGCTCGACAAGCTCGACAAGCCCGACACCGCCGCCGGCCCGACCCAACCCGCTGGCCCCGCTGGCCCCGCCGGACCGGCTGGACCCGCCGGACCCGCCGGAGCGGAAGGTCCCGCCGAACCGCCGCCCGCGGCGCCGCCGGCCGGACCGCAACCGCTGCCCGTGTCTGAGCTCTCCAACCGCTACCTGAAACCCGGCCTGTACTGGTTCCACGTGCCCGGCACCCATTTGGCGCCTTGGAAACAACTGGTCCGCGGCAGCGAATCGGTCCTGGTGGTGCCCGACGATATCCACCCCGAGGGCGAAACCGCCGAACAGGCCGCCACCCAAGGCGGGTCGCTCGACCCCGAAGTCAAAAAATGGCGCGGCAAGCGGCTGTTCCCCATCCCTCTGACCTGGTTCGACGGACAGGCGGAACTCGAATCCGACATGCCCCTCACCACCCGGGAATACAACGCCGATGTGCTCGGCCTGCTGGGCAGCCGCCGCCTGGCCTACCTGTCCAGCCCCGAGGACAGCGAAGACGTTCAGGACATCGACGCGGCCATGCATGCCCTGCACGGCACCAGCGTCCGCATCCATGAAGGCTACGGTGGGAATTTCGGCGCCAACGACATCCGCATCGACTGGACCGCCACCGTCAAGGACTGGGGCAAGCAGTTCAAAATCACCTTCGACCAGGAACTGGCCCCCGACGGCATCCAGGTCCTGCGGCGCTACGGTCTGACCGTCGAAAATGGTCAGGCCCGGCCGTGGGTCGAAGAATTCGACCCCCAGACCAAGACCTTCCAGCCGGTCGTTCAGACCCAGCCCGACGGCTACACGCCCCTGCCCGCCGGGCCGCTGGCGATCGCCACCGGGCGCGTCCGCTTCGCGCTCGAACATTGGGACGGCATCATCCGGCTGGTCGAATTGGACCCCGCCACCGGCGCCGAACGCGCCAGTTGCGGCTTCGCCTACGACCCCGTGCCGCACGCGATGGAACAGAGCTCCGCCGGGCTGCGCATCGCCGGCGACGGCACCGACATGACCGTCGAAAAAATCAGCATCGCCCGTGACATCTACTACCTCTGGGACGAATTCAAAATCATGGGCGACAACAACGTAAAGACCAACCTGACCTACCGCACCAACGCCAATCAGACCGCCCGCGCTGTCCCCGGCCCCACCCGCGATTCTCCCGATCGCGTCATTCAGCAGATGCCCGATCACTACCTGCTGCATCGCGCCGACGGCCTGACCGAATTCGACCTGACCGAAAACCCGCCCCACAGCAAAAACGCCTGGTACATGATGTGCGGCGACAACACCGTCTCCTCGATCGATTCGCGCTACTTCGGGCCGGTCGAACGCCACCGCTTCACCGGCAAATACTGGTTCACGTTCTGGCCGCCCTCGCGCGCGGGCGAAGCCCACTGAATGCGGAGGCTTGCGCCCCTGAGTCCAGGAAGGAGTCTTTCGTGAGCGACCCCGCGCCGCCCCCGCCCGCCTCATCGCCGCCGCCGGCCGCCGCCGTCGCCGCCGCCGCCGCCGCTGTACAAGTGGAACAGGTCGGACCGAACCAGCCCCGCGCCGACGCCGACCCCCGCGCCGGCCGTTCCGAACACACCCACCCCCAGCCGCGCATTCTCGAAGTCCGTTCGGTCGCCAAGCGCTTCGGCGACGTCACGGTCGTCGACAAGGTCGACATGGCCGTCCATCGCGGCGAAATCGTCGGCCTGCTCGGCCGCAACGGCGCCGGCAAGACCACCACCTTCCGGATGATCATGGGCATGTACCGCCCCGACGCCGGAGAAATTTTCTTCCAAGGCCAAAACATCGGCCGCCTGCCGATGTACCGCCGCGCCCGCCTGGGGCTGGGCTACCTGGCCCAGGAACCCACCGTGTTCTCGCGCCTGACCGTGGCCGAAAATCTGCTCGCGGTGCTCGAACTGCAACCGAAACTCAGCGCCGCCGCGCGCCGCGACCGCGTCGCGAAAACCCTGACGCTGATGGGCCTCACCGAACTCGCCGGCGCCCGTGCCGCGACGCTTTCGGGCGGCGAACGCCGGCGGCTGGAAATCGGCCGCGCGCTCATCATCGAACCCCAAGTCATCCTGCTCGACGAACCTTTCTACGGCGTCGATCCCATCGCCGTCGGCGAACTGCGTTCGACCATTTTTCATCTCGCCGCCCAAGGCATCGCCGTGCTCATCACCGACCACGACGCCGGCAGCGTGCTGAAAGCCGCCGACTGGACCTACATCATGTCCAACCACACGATTTGGCTGCGCGGCCGCTCGCGCGAACTGGCCACCAACGCCGAAGCCCGCCGCGTCTACCTGGGCGCCGATTTCGACGTGAACTTCGACGAAGTCAACCGCGAACGGCTGCGCTCCGGATTGCAGCCGCAATGACCCCCGCCACCACCGGCCCCGCCGACTCCACGCCCACCCCGCCGGTCACTCCGCCGCCCGCCCCGCCGCCGTCGGC
>JBOHNC010000147.1:0-11724 GCA_050730415.1 Planctomycetota bacterium | reverse complement strand
CCCGTCCGTGGGTTTCACCCACGGCTATCCAAATTCGGCCCCATTCGGGGCCAAGAAAAAGACACGGAAGCGAAGATTTCTACAGAGCCGGATGACGATTGAGGGATGAAGGGCGGGAGTAGCAGGGCTGCGTCTGCCGTCCCTGCCGGGACTTGGCAAATAATTTTACCCATCGATTCCCAGCACGGCAGTCGGCTGCGCCTCCCTTCGTGCTGGGCTACCTTATCTTGGGACCGTCCCTGCCGGGACGAAGAAGAGTTGCTCGCGTTGGGGTGGTTTCGACTGCGATTCGCGACCTGCGGGAGCGGGCCGAAGCATCGTTCTGTGCAGGGACTCGGCAACGCGCAGGGATGCCGGTGGGGCTGCCGCCCCCGGGGCGGCTCCCGGGGCCTCAGCCGCGGCTGCGGCGGTCAGAGCGGCGGCGGTTGGGCGAAGGCGGGGTGTTCTTTTTTTCGGGCGGCGGGCTTTCGATCGGCGCGTGGATGCCGCTGACGTGGGCTTCGAATTCGTCGAGACTCATCGGGCCTTGCAGTTCGCTGTTGTCGCTGAGCGGGGCGAGGGAGGGCAGGTTGCGGGGCTGGCTGAGGCCGGACGGCGCCGATGGGACGTTGGGGGTGTTGGGCGAGCCGCCGGGCGTGGCCGCGCCGCTGGAGGGCGGCAGGGTCGGAATGTTGGTGTGGGAGCCGGGCCTGGGGCCGGCCGATGGCAGCGGGCGGGCAGGCGGCAGTTCGATCGGCGCGCGGGGCGTGGTGTCGGGCTTGGCGAAATGCCCCGAATGCGGGCGCATCGGGGAGGCGCCGGCGCCGGGGGTGCTCGACTGCGGCCGGGTGCTGCTCTGCGGCTGACCGGCGGGAGGGCTGAGGTGACGCTGACCGCCGGGGGGCGAAGGCCGGCGCTGGCCGCGGTCGGGCGTGGAGGGACGATTGCCGAACATCGGCTGCGGCATCTGCGCGGGATTGGGGGTGACCGAGCGGGCCTTGGGCAGCGCGACGCCAGCGTTGGGCGGAGTCGGGGTGGTCGGTCCGGAAAAGGCCTGCGAGGAGGAAGAGGCCTGGGCCTGCGCGGGCGCGGAGGGACCGATCATGGCGCTGGAACCGGGCAACTGGTAGAAGCCGCTGGAGGTGCCGACGCCGGCGACGCCGTAGGTTTGCGGGCCGGGCTGCGCGGGCGGCGCGAAAGCGGCGGCGGGCGCCAGGGCGGCGTAGTTGCCGCTGGAGGTCAGCGAGTTGCCGGTGGGTGAGCCCATGGTGGGCGAAAGCTGGCGATTGGAGGCGCGCGGCGAACTGGGCTGTGTGCCGGCGATGATATTGAGTGCCACGCGGAAACTGTTGCCGCAGTGCGGGCAAGCGATCTGGACCATCGGGACGGCGGGGCCGGCGGCGTTGTAGGCTTCGAGCGGCCGGCCGTTGATGGTGGGCGGGGTGGGCCAGCGCAGCTTGCTGAAGCCCTCGATTTCCTGCGCGCCGATGGAGTGGACGCCGAGGCGGCAGCCGGCGGTTTCGACCGGGCGGAGCGCGGCGTGAATCGCCTGCGCCTGTTGTTCGGTCAGGCCTTCCACCAGGACGATCGGCGCGGAGGCGACCACCGGCCGGCCCCACTCCATGCCCTGACCAAAGGCGGCCGACAACGCCGCCGCGACAGGCTCGTCGTAGCCCTCGAAGCGACCGGTGAAAACCAGGCAGAATTGGCTCAACGTACTCTCCCCGATCCTAGGTCGGGCGGAGGAACAGCAACAGCAGGGTGCACGTCTGGCGCAGCCGGCAGATGACAGGCGAAATTATACCATGACCGGGGTATTATGCCGGATAGAAAGAATCTGACCAGCGCGGACGGGAAAATTGGGTTTTTTTGGAAGAACGATGGCATGTCGCCGTTTTTATGGTCTGATGGTTCAATTGGGTACCCCTTGGAAGCCTTCCATGATCCGGTCTCTCCCATGGATTCGCCTGTGCCTGCTGGTCCTGTTTGGCAGTGCGCTGCTCGGGCTGTGCGGGCGGCATTTCGGGCCTGTTCGTGGGCTTGGGGGTAGGCTTGGCGCGGCCGAAACGCCGGCCGATGGAATCGCGGGATCGACGGCCAAATCGGGCGATCCGGCTGGGGCGAATGGCGCGACGGGGGGAACGCCTTCCGGCGGCGCGCCCACCTCACCCACCACGCCCGCCACGCCCGCTCCGCCGGCAGTGCCGGCAGTGCCGGCGGTGACGCCTGAGCAGACCGCCGAACTGAACAAGGTGCGTGAGGCGGGGATTGCGGCGATCGGCGCGAAATTGAAATCGAGCGGGGGGCTCCAGATGGAGCTTTCCATCGACGGCCAGGCGCGCTTGGTGCAACTGGAATCGGTGGACGCCAAGGGCGGCCTGATCTATAGCCAATACGGCCAGCCCGGCCGGCTGGACCTGACCGTGGCGCAGCCCCGGATGGTCGCCGATCTGCTGGTGGGGTTGGTGAACGACGACGACGACGCGGCGGCGCAGATGCACATGGAGGCGGGGCTGCTGTACAACGTGGACGGCAAGTTCGTGGCGTCGGCGGCGCAACTGGACAAGGCGGAGACGCTGGATCCGACGTTGAGCGCGAGCGCCGAGGCGGCGATGAAAAAACTGCCGAAGCCGGCGCCTCCGGTGGTGAATTCGCCGGATCTTTCGAAGCTGGTGCAGGCGGAGCAGCACAGCGCGCCGGGCACCAACCAGGCCGGCCGCGCGCTGGGCGCCCTGCCGAAAATCAGCTCGCCGATTCTGTCCGGCGATCCGGCCGCCGACGCGGTGATGGCGAACTTGCAACTGCTGCCGAAAAATCACGCGCTGTACGACGACATCACGAAATGCCCGGTGCTGGCGAATTCCGACCGGATCATTGCGAACATCGGCGCGAATGAGGTGCTTAACCCGGACTACTCTTTTAACTACGTGATCGTGCCGGGCGACCAGAGGCCGGTGGCGGTGGCGGTGCCGAAGACGGACGAAACCGACACGGGACCGTTTCCGGTGCCGGCGAATCTGCCGATCGAAGGCTGGGGGCCGCCGAAGGCGATATTCGGCAATCACATGGATCTGAAGCGCTGGCAGGAGAGTGCCGACACCGGGGACCGGCATGCGATCGTGGTGGATCCGTACAACGGCTCGGGGCCGCGGTTTCTGGAGTTCTACCACATGCGTCTGGTGAGCAGCGGGTGGGACTCGCGGGGCGCCTACATCTGGCCCTGCAATTCGCTGGCGACGCGCCGCCCGCGCACGACCTCGGCCGACGCCGCGGGGCTGCCGATCCTGCCGACGCTGGTGCGCTACGACGAACTGCAACGCGGGATGGTGGAGCACGCGATGCGTTTTTGCGTGCCGCGGACGCGCAAAGCCTTCCTGTATCCGGCCTGTCACTACGCGGCGACGGCGACGCCGCCGGACGATCCGGACCAGCCGGCGATGGGGGAACGGCTGCGGCTGAAGGCGAACGTGAACATCGACAGCTTCGGACCGCAGAGTCGTGCGATCGCTTTGGCGCTCAAGAAGTACGGCATGATCGTGGCCGACAACGGCGACTACCGCAGCATCTGCCTGGTTGCGGACGATCGGCTGGACGACCCGGACATCAAGCATTTGCGGCTGCTGAAAATGAAAGATTTCGAGGTGGTTCGGGGCTATGGGCCGCAGGAAGGGCCGCGGGCGCCGTGACAAATCGGAACGGGTTTGCTGCAGGACCTTTTGGAGCACTTTCCAAATCCATTCTCACGGTCGAACGCGGTGCCGGCCGGTTGGGGCGGTCCGGCGGAGGCGGTTTGGTTCCTGCTTGGCGCCTGGGAGGTTCCGCGCGGGAGAAGGTGGGAAGCGTGACATCGCCTCGGATCGCGCGGCAGATCGTTTTGATCCTGCCGCTTTCCCAGGAGGCGGGCTACGGACTGCGTCCTGCGCGCCGCCTCCTGAGCTACAGTCGGCGGTGCCTGACGGCACTGAAAGACAGACGCGGAATTCAGCCGGAACGCACCCGTCAGAAGGCCGGGAGCGACGCGGCTTTGCGGGGGACGCAAGGTGTGAATTGATTCGGGACACGCGCCAGGTCTCGCCTCCGTCACCCCGCACTGGCAACCTTTTGCCCCCGAGCCGAAGTCACGCTGAAGTGCCGTGCTGGGCCAATCTCGGGCGTGCCTGACGGCACTTCAGACATTTGGCGGGAACTAAAAGACCCTGCGGTTTGCTGCGCAGTGTGCAAATCCCACCGGTCGGTGGCTTGAAAATTCCCAACCTTGACGACGATTAGGACCGCTTACCTGAGTTCCCGGTCGTTCGGTGTCCGCGGGGCCCGGCGGTTGTCACCGGCCGGCCGGACCCGGAGACAGTTCGCGCCCCGGCCGGGGGGCTTGTCGATCACGCGACGGGGCGCTTTGGCGCCCGCCGCCACGGATGCCTGCGACTGCCGATGACTGAACCGGGCGCCACTCCTCCCGCCTCCCACGGACTGCCGGTGCATTCCACGGGTGAAGTCACGCCCAAAAGTCGCGGGCCGCAACTGAGCGACCCGGCGCGGCTGAAGCAGCAGTCCGAACACAACGTGCGGCCGTTGACTTGGCGGTCGTTCACGATCGGCATGCTCGGCGTGCTGCTGATTTCGTGCAGCTCGGGCTACATCGACGCCTACATGTCCGGCACGCTGCTGGCGATCAACCACCTGCCGACCAACGCGCTGTTCATCATGATCTTCGTGCTGGCGCTGTTCAACGGCGGGCTGCGCTATTTCAACCGGCGTTGGTTTCACCTGGACCACAGCGAGCTGATGCTGGTCTTCGCGATGACCTCGGTGACCGCGGCGATCCCGGTCTACGGCCGGATGTGCTATCTGATCCCGGAACTGGCGGCGGGACAGAAATTCAAATCGACGTCGAACAAATTTGAAAAGCTGATCTTCAGCCACTACCCGCAGAACAACCGCAACGACGGCAAGTGGATCCACATGGACCTGGTGCCGGAGGATCCGCTGCCGCCGGTGGCGGCGGAATTCATCCGGTGGAACGAGTACATGGCGCCGGCGTCGCCGTTTCATCTGTGGCGGCTGAAGCATCCGAAGGCGGCGATTCCGCCCAAGCCCAAGGACTATCTGGACGACGAAGGGCAGCTTGACCGGGTCCGCTACTACGCCGCGGTGAAGCATTTCGTGGCGCCGGAGGGCATGCCCGACTGGCAGGCCGACGACAACATCGATCAGGACGCTTACAAGGACGCGGTCACGGCGTACAACGAGCCGATGCCGGTACACGCGGCGGGCGAATCGGGGGCGGACTACCAGGCGGCGCTGAAGGCTTACAACCGGATGCACGCGGCCAACGGCCCGCCGCCGAAAATGGAATTCATCCGCTGGCCGGTCTACGACCATGACGGGGCCTACCGCGCCTGGCTGGCCACCGCCTCCGGTCAGCCGCCGCCGGATATCAGCGGCGACGTGCTGAGCGACGGAACGCATCTATCGTTTAAGAATTCCGACGGCACGCTGGACCGGCAAAAGTACCGCAAGTACATGCTGACTTATGCGCAGCCGGCCGACCTGCCCAGCTACCAGCCGTTCGTGGACCGCAAGGCGTTCGACGCGGAGCAGCGCAAATTCCAGCAAATGTCGACGCCGGTCAGCGATTTCTTCACCGGGGTGAAGAACGACAAGCGAGTGCGCAACGATCTGAACGCGGCGATCGACCCGGCCAAGCTGGACTTCCGCCCCTGGCTGATGCCGATTCTGAACTGGTCCATCTTCATGATGGCGATGTACCTGATGATGACGTCGGTGAGCGCGCTGCTGCGCAAGCAATGGGTGGACCGCGAGCGGCTGACCTTCCCGCTGGCGCAGGTGCCGCTGGAAATCGTGGGCGAGCCGAACGACGTGGTGCAGGAACCGTTTTTTAACGCGCGCTGGCCGTTCCTGATCGGATTTCCGATGTGCCTGCCGCTGCTATTTCTGGGGCTGGCCTTTTACCTGCAGCGGGTTCAGGAGGCCAACAAATTCGGGGCGCTGGACGGGATTGTCTCGGCGTTGAATTCGGGGAGCCTGCACTGGATCTTCAACGGGTACGCGATCGCGGCGATCGAGGTGCTGGGGCTGGTGGGGATGTTGATGTTCGTGCCGTGGATTCTCGGGCGCAGTTCCAGCTTTTTCCGCAACCCGCTGACCTGGATCGGGATCATGGTGCCGGTGGTGATCCACTCGTTTAATATCCTGCATGACTTCGAAATTTTCTCCAACATCCCGGTGCTGCCGCTGATCAACCGGTATGTCGGGAGCAATTACCTGACCGAACCGCCGTGGTCGGCGGTCGGCGACCTCCAGGTCAATTTCTATCCCTCGGCGATCGGGCTGGTGTACCTGCTGAGCCTGGAGGTCAGCTTTTCGATCTGGTTCTTTTTCGCGCTGGAACGGGTCGTGGGCATCGTGATGTACTACCTGGGGTACGGCAAGAGCGTGGACGATTTTCTGGAGAACCAGACGGGCGGCATCAACTCGTTTTTGATCGACCAGGGTTTCGGCGCGCTGGTGGGCATGGTGGTCTTCGGGCTGTGGATGGCGCGGCGCCACCTGGTGGATGTGTTCAAGAAGGCGGTTGGGCTGGCGCCGGAGGTGGACGACACCGACGAAGCGATGAGCTACCGCACGGGGCTATTGGCATTTCTATTGTCGTTCGGCACGATGGTCGGGTGGATGGTGCTGGCCGGCGTGGACTGGTATTGGGCGCTTTTGTTCACGCTGCTGGTGCTGGTGATTCTGATCGGCTTGAGCCGGCTGGTGTGCGAGGGCGGGCTGTTTTACATCCAATGCCAGGACGAGCCGCTCAATATGATCCAGAGCGTTTTCTCGCCGGTGACGGTGGGTCCGCAGAACGTGGTGATGATGGGGCTGGTGAACGGCGCGGCGATTTTCGACATGCGCGCGACGGCCATGCCGCCGATCTTCAATGCCTACAAGTTCTGCGGCGAAACCAGGTTGAAGCTGAAGGGCGCCACCTTCGCGATTTTGGCGGCGATTGCGGTGAGCATGGTGGTGTCGATGTTCGCGATGATCATGCTGGGGTACCAGTTCGGCGCGATCAACCTCGAAGGCGGCAGCAGTTGGACGTTCCAGAGCCACCCGGTGAACGACGACTATGGCTACGAGGCGAACACGGTTTCGAAGATTGCGGATTTCCACGCCGAGCACAAGACGCTGGTGGATCGTTCGCAGTTTAAGGCGGCGGCGGCGCTGCCGGACAAATACTCCGAAGCGCGCCGCGACTACCAGCGGGTGACCTGGGTGGTGCTGGGCTTCGTGCTGGTGATCGTGTTCATGATCCTGCGGCAGTTTGTGTTCTGGTGGCCGCATCCGATCGGCTACGTGACCTGGGTCTCGCCGGCGGCGATGCAACGGACGATTGCCTCCATTTTCCTGGGGTGGCTGATCAAATGGGCGATCACCAAATACGGGGGATTCCGCACGTACTTTAAACTGCGGCCGCTGTTTGTGGGGCTGATCGCGGGCGAGGCGATGATCGCGGTGCTGTGGGTGCTGGTGAAGTTCTGCCTGGGGATGCTGGGCGGGTACCCGATCCACATCAATTGATGCGAATTTCAGTTTGTTTCCGTCGATGCGAAAGTCGGGTCTCGGGCGGCCAGGGCGAATTGTCCCGGTCTGGGCATTGGCTGGGAAGAGGTCGAAGAAAACGGCGCCCGATAGGCACCGCAGGCAATGCGCGTCCGCTTCGACTTTGTTTCACGGGGCTGAATCGAAATCGATGGATGCTGAGCAGGTCGGGTGCGGTTCCGCGCGATGAGGCGGCGGCGGTGCCAGATCGCCTGGAATCGCGCGGAAGAAACTTCTAGACCAGGCGCTTTCCCAGGACTTGCCGCCCCGTTCGACCGGGGCCGCCGCCCTGGGCTGCAATCGTTTGTCCCGCACGGCGGGACTAAAAAAAACGGAAAACGCTCTGAGATTCGTCTGTCGTGGCGGCGATCGCAGGCCCGTCGGTGCTGGGGCGGGCGGGGCGATTCGCGCGGTCGATCCATTTAATTATTTTTCGCCGCCGCCGCCAACGGTTCACTCGTGGTGCGCGGCTTTTTTGCGTTCAACGGCGCGCAGCACGGCGGCGTCGAGTTCGTCGCGGCCCTGGGTGATGTCCATCCGCACGCGCAGGGCGTACAGCGGGACATCGTCGGCCTTCCAATGGGGAATTTTGGTCAGGTCTTTGACGGTGGTGACCAGCACTTCGCAGTCGCGGCGGCGCGCGTAGGCGGCCAGTTCGGAAAGTTCCTCGGGCGTGTACAGGTGATGGTCGGCGAAGCTTTGCGACAGCCGCATGCGGGCGCCGAGTTTGCGCAGGGTGCGGCCGAAGCCTTCGGGGTTGGCGATGCCGCAGAAGGCGCCGACCCGGCGGCCCTGGAGGGCATCGGGCGGCTGGCGCTTTTTTCCGGTCAGGCTGGGGTGCGGCAGCAGATCGGCCGGGCGGTGTTCGGCCAGTACGATCGGCACGTCGGGCACGCGCAGCCGGAGATCGTGCACCAGCCGCGAGAGCCACAGCGGAGTGGCCAGCGAGGCGCGGGCGATGACCACCGCACCGGCGCGTTCGAGCGCCCAAAGGCCTTCGCGCATGAACCCCAGCGGCAGGTAGGCGCCGCCTTCGAGCGGCCCGACGCCTTCGCTGTTGGAGCCGGGGCCCAACGGTTCGCGGGCGTCCATCAGGACGATGTCGAGGTCGCGGGCAATCTGGCGGTGCTGCAGGCCGTCGTCGAGAATCACCAAGTCGGCGCCCATCTGGCGGGCCAGAATCGCGCCGTAGCGCCGAGCGGGGGAGGCGACCATGGGAATCGCCCAGGCGGCGCGGGCCTGACGGGCGGCTTCGAAGGTCGCGCGTTCGACCGCCGTGGCGTCGGGCGGAATCGGACGGGCCGGGATGCGGTTGAGGATCCAGTCGAGTTCCATCATTTCGTCGTTGGGTCGGCCGACTTTGGCGGCGCCGTAGCCGCGCGCGACCACGGCCGGCCGGCGGCCATGGCGGCGCAGCCAGCCGGCCAGCATCGCCACGAAGGGGGTTTTGCCCGAGCCGCCGGTGGTCAGGTTGCCGACCGAAATCACCGGCAGGGGCGCTTTGAAGGGGCGCAGCATGCCGTGAGTGTAGAGAAAATCGCGCCCGGCGACCAGGGTGCCGAACAGGCCGGCCAGGCCTTTCACGCCCAGATGCAGTCCGCCGGCGAGGTACTCGTGGTCGCTCAGGTCCGGACCGAACACCCGGCGGACCAGTTCATTGACCTGGACCGAACTGCCCGGGGCGTACCAGTGCGGCTGGGCCGGAGGAATGCCGCCGTTCGCGCCGGCGGCGCTTGCGGAGGCGCTCATGGCTGCGCCTCCTGCACCGGCGCTGGGGCCTGCTGCCAGGCTTGCAGGGGTTCGAGCAGCGCGGGGGGAATGCGTTGCGGCCGTCCGGCGGCGTCGATGCAGGCGAGGCCGACTTCGCCTTCGCAGTGCACGAGGCCGGAGTCGCCGCCGCGCACGCGGTTGCCGAATTCCATGCGCGCTTTGCCGACGCTGCGCACCCAGGTTTCGATCTGGAGCAGGTCGTCGTAATGCGCCGGGCGGTGGTAGCGGATGGCGAGCGAGACGACGGGGAGCAGCACGCCTTCGGCTTCGAAGGCGCCGTAGCTTTTCGCGGCGACGCGGATCAGGTCGGTCCGGCCGAGTTCGAAATATTCCACGTAGCGGCCGTGATGAACGAACCGCATCGAATCGCACTCGGCGTAGCGCACCCGGACGGTGGTGAAATGTACGCGCGACGGCATGCAGGTCCTCGCTGGCAGGCGGCCGGCGCCGGCCGACCGCAACCCATTATCGGGCCTTTTTCGTCCGCGGACACGGCCAATGCGCTGCTTCAGCGCGGGGAGGACCGGTGCGCTGCTTCCGCGCGGGGAGGGCGCGACGGCGGGAAGCGCTCCTATAATCGGGGCCGGCTGCAAGAGGCAGTGGGGGGGTGTGTACGGGAGGACGGCCGGTGGCGAAGCGGGCGAAGGCGGCGGCGGCCGTGCCAACAGACGCAGACGGGTTGCAGCTCAGGCCGATCGGCGTGGTGCATTCGGCCTACCGCAAACCGGCGGAGGCGCCCCGCCAGCCGGGGGTGGACGACCGTCGTGAGCCGGCGGAAATCGAACTGTTCGCCGGCGCGAATTTCGAGCAGGCGCTGGAAGACCTGGCCGGCTTCGAACGCATCTGGATTCTGGCCTGGTTCGACCGGGTGAAAGGGTGGAAGCCGAAAGTGCGGCCCCCGCGCGGCGAGGCCAAGCGCGGCGTGTTCGCGACGCGGTCGCCGCACCGGCCCAATCCAATCGCGCTGAGCGTGGCGCGGATCACGGGCATTGCCGGGCGGCGCGTGCAGATCGCCGAAACCGACCTGTTGGAGGGAACGCCGGTTTTGGACCTCAAGCCCTACCTGCCGGCGGTGGACGCTTTTCCCGGATCGCGCGCGGGCTGGCTGGAAACGCTGCCGCCGGAAAACACCGTGGTCTGGGCACCGCTGGCGAGCCGGCAGGCCGCCTGGCTGGCGGAGTTCGGCGTGATGCTGGCCGGATCGGTGGAGCGCACACTGCGGCTGACCACCGGTCGGCATCCCTATCGGCGCGTCTCGCGGCGCGCGGCACGGGACGGCTCGGCCGCGCCAGCGCGCGGCGCGGAGACGGCGGAGGCCGAGGGTGAACTGGCGATCCAATCCTGGCGGGCGCGCTTCCGCGCGCAGGCCGGGGTGGTTGAGGTGCTGGCCATCGGCAGCGGGTACACCCCGGCGGCGTTGCAAGCGGCCCGGGAGACGGGGACGCCGCTGCACCAGGAGGCGGTGCACCGGGCTTTTCACGAACGCTGGGGCGGGTAGCCGGCGGCAAAACCGCGCCGGCAGGGGTCAGGCCGGATGCTGCAAGGCCGGCAGGTCAACCTCGGCCGCGCGGACCCGATCGGACCGGTCGAGCGGGGAAGTTGCAGGGATGCTGTCACCGCTGACGGCCGCCGGCGCGGTGGCGGGCTGGGGATGGGTGCGGCGATGCGCGCGCACCAACATCCAGACGAAACCGCCGATCATCAGCGCCGGGGCGGCCAGCAACAGCAGCATGCTCCAGCGCAACCCTTCGATCAGGCCGTTCTGCCCGCTGGTGGCAAGATTCTGCGCACACATGGCGCAACCCAAATGCGTGCCGCTGGGGAGCACGCCGATGAGGGTCCGGGCCAGGGCGGGAAGGATCGCGGCGAGCATGCGGGAACTCCTATTTCAGGTGGCTGAAAACAAGATCGGGGAACAAGGCGAAGAAGAAAATCAGGCCCAGGATCACCACGGCGATCAGCATGGCGCGGATCAGTTTGCCTTCGAATTTCAGGTGCATGAAGTAGATGGCGACCAGCAGCATTTTGGTCAGCGAGGTGCAAATCAACAGGGTGGCCAGCAGTTTTTGCTGCAAGTGCAGATACACCAGGCCGACTTCGCAACCGGTGATCGCTGTCAGCCACAGGAACATCGCGAGGACGTTCACTTTGGGCCGGGCGGAGGCGTCGGGGGGCGGAAGGCCGGCGGAGTCGGCGGCTGGACCGGCGGTGGGTGGCGGATTGCCGGGAGCGGGGGCCGGCGGTGGCGATTGAGTCATGGCGGCGGAAACCTCCCAGTGAGCAGGCTGCTGAAAAAGGCCGCGGCAGGCTTTGCGGCGGCGACCGGCGCGCTGCTGCGTTTCCTTCGTTGCGTCGTATCCACTGGATACG
>JBOHNC010000146.1:0-2904 GCA_050730415.1 Planctomycetota bacterium | reverse complement strand
GCGGCGCAGGGCCGGGTCGACGAGGCATTGGCGCTGGCGGAGGAATCGGACTGGGGTATCAATGATTATTCCGACGGTAGCCGGATGGCGTTTTGCGAGCGGATTTTGCTCGCCGCCGGCCGCCGTGAAGAAGCCTACGCCCGTTACTGCTTCGCCGGTACGGGCCTCACCAACAACACGACGATTTACCGGCGGGTGCTGGAGAAGTATCCCGAGAAAGAACCGCGCAGCGTCCTATTGCACATCATGGGTAAGGTCAAGGGAAAGTGGTTTGCCGCCGCCAAGGACGCCGGGTTTCTGGATATCGCCCTGGAGTGCGCCGAACACCCCGCGGCAGACCCGACCACCCTGACGCGCGCCGCCCGCGATTTTGTGCAGTCGGAGCCCGGCTTTGCCCTGCGCGTGGCATTCGCGGCCGTCCGCGGGCTGCTGCAGGGCAGCGGTTATGACCCGAAAAACGGGGACATGTATCGCACCTATCACTACGGCATGACTGCTGCCGCGAAGCTTGAGAAGCAGGCTGAATTCGAGCAGTCGTTGAAGGATCTTGCCCGGGCCGGGGCAACGGAGGACCGACGCATGATGTTGGGGGCCCTTTGGCACTGCCTCAAACGCGGCCCCGCCGACATCGCCAACACCGTGGCGATCATTGACATGCGCCCGCCGCGTCGCGGAAAGTAATCGGCCTTTTTGTCACTCGGATTGGGATCCTGCCCCAGCAACAGCCATCAACCCGTTCCGTCCGCGATGGAGCCCCGTCGCCACGGGTCTACTGCGCCTTTTCCCGAAGCACCGGATCCTTCAGTTGATCGGCCAGGATCCGGATCGAACACAGCGCTTGATCGCGCATCCACCGCGGCATACGAGGACCGGCGCGCGACCACAATCGCTCGACCATGCGGCGCATTTCATCTGGAGATAAAAAGCCTTCTCCATGCTCCAAAATGCACGTGCGGCTGCCATACTCATCCTGCTCAACCAGTTTCAACACCATCTGCATCACCTTCTCCCGGTCCGGGCAGGCTTTGGCATACGGCACAAACACTTCCTTCGCGGCAAAATCAAGGGCGTAGGTCACATCGCCGTCGGGGTGATCGCACTCCTCAAACAAAAACCGATCCATGGCAATCAAAGCCACGACACATTCCATACCACGCACTGGGTTGCGCACGCCGCGCTTTAAATTCTCCAACAACAGGATCAGCGCCGTGGAAAAACCGCGCTTGCCGCGCAAATTCGCATACCGGTTCGAACCTTCCAAGGCCTTCAACTGCGCCTGAAACAATCGCACGGAGGTTGCTTCATTGGCCAACATGGCCACCACCCGGTCGGCCACCGCATGCTCCGTGATCGCCATATCGAGCAACGCGTCGGCCAGAACATCGGCGCCCAAGGCTACCAATCGCTGCTGTTTGGTATGCTTTTTGGCCGTCATCTATGAATACCCTTGATGCATCCGGCACGTGGGTCAATCCTTCCAGGCGGATACTGATTGGCTCAGGCCCGGGTCATCCGGAGTCCATAATGATACGGTGGCAGGTCGATGGGGCGTTCCTGCGCTGCCTGAAATCCCGCCGCTTCCGCCCATTCCCGGCACTGCTCTGGCCGGGGTCGGATCGACATGCTCGGGCCGCGCGGCGTGGTGGGGTCGTAGTTCCAGTGTATGATGCCCAAGGTTCCACCCGGCACCAAAATTCGGTGCGCCTCCTGTAAAAGCACCAGCGGTTCTTCGGCATGCAGGATGTTGAAAAGCATCACGTAATCGACACTGGTGTCCGGCAATCCCGTGCCGTTGGCGATGAAATCTTGCTGCTCGGCGCGCACGTTGGATAATCCGGCGGCCCGCGCCTTGGCTTCGGTCGCGGTCACCATGGCGGAATCGATGTCGAAGGTAAAGACGGTGCCGGTCACGATCTGCGCCGCCGGGATCGCAAACGTGCCGTAGCCGCAGCCAAAGTCCACGGCGGCACGGCAATCCCGCGTCAGTCCCAGTTTGGCGAGCACCTCGGCGGGCGTGAAAAACGTCGCCCATAGCTCTTCCGCGGGCATGCCGCTCTCGCGTGTCTTCATCCACAGATCCTGCTGTTCGCGATCCTGCCCTGTCCTTTAAAGATCATATCCTGAATGACCGCCGCTGGCTTCGTTGCCGCCGCCGAAAACAGTTCCGACAATCCGCCCAATACGGCCTTCCTCATAGCGCCCAGCCATGGCTCACTGGTGGCGACCACGGGGCGCCCCCGATGAGAAAGGACCGGGCATGAGCATGAAGGAAATCGAGACGTTGCGCGCGAGGATGGGCGCCTTCGAGGTTACGGCAGCGAGCAACCGGATGAAGGTCGAACTGGCGCAGCAGGCGCTGCTCCTGGCCATCGCGCTGCTCGACGGCGTTGCCGACGCCACCCAGGACGAATACGCCCGGGCGTATGTGGTGGACCACCTGCGCGCGTTGGCGGCCGGCGACCCGGATTTCCAGGGCCGGTGGTTCGATCTCAAGCGATGGCTCGACAGGCTGGATGTCGCGCGGCCGGGCGCGTAAGTGGCGGCTGATTAAATGCCGCGACAAATTACGTCCCACCGGGCCAATTTGGCCTACCAGACGGAATAAACAGCAGTTTGCAAACACATCGGAATCCTTCTCGAATTCCCTGGATGTGTTGCCAACTGCATGGCTAAGTGTGACTGTTCGAAGGCAAAAAATAAGGAGACGAACCATGGCGACGAACGAAAAACGCCCCACGCGGGCAGCGCGCGAGGCGGCCGAAGCCGCCAAATGCGCCGGCTACTGCGACGACATCGGCGCGCTCTTGGATCTGGTCGGTCAGCAGGCTAACGATTCGAAATGCAGCGAAACCTTGGCGGACATCCGCAGCGCGCTGAAGGAACTGGTG
Source organism: Planctomycetota bacterium (assembly GCA_050730415.1). Lineage (GTDB taxonomy): Bacteria > Planctomycetota > SZUA-567 > H5-PLA8 > JBOHNC01 > JBOHNC01. The sequence goes on along the minus strand of JBOHNC010000146.1, from coordinate 16 downwards.
GCCAAGCGCCTGTACA
>JBOHNC010000145.1:0-4235 GCA_050730415.1 Planctomycetota bacterium | reverse complement strand
CTGACGGGAAGGGCTCCCTTGCACGCCGGGGAAGCCGGCGGCTGGCAGGACCCCGACGCCGATCAGGTCGCCCGGGTGGTCGCCATCTACATCGCCCGGCTGGACGATCCCGCGCCGCGCGCCGCCGCCGAGGCGCGCGAACGGTTGACCGATCTGGGTCTCGCCGCCCTGCCCGCCATGCGCCGAGCGCTCCAGAACCACCAACTTTCCGCCGCCGCCCGTGCCGCGCTCGAACCGATCGTCGCCCGGCTCGACGCCGCGCTGGTCGTCACCGTCCACGACCCGTACGGCCGCCCCGTGACGCATGTCCCCTTCGATGTGATTCTGTGCGCGCCCAGCTCCCCGGCCACCTCGCCCGGTGGCGCGGTCCCGGCTACCCCGCCCAGCGGAGTGGTCCGGCGCGCCGCCACCGACGGCGCCGGGCGGCTGGTGCTCAGCGACGTCCAGCCCACCACCAACACCGTGATTCTGCAGCGCGGCGACCTGACCCCCGTCGACGGCCTGGGCCGCGTCGTCGCTGGGGTGCCCCCGCCGGTGCAGGGGCAGCCGTGGACGCTGACCGCCGTCGTGCCCGCCGGTGTCGTGCCGCAGATCAAAGTGGTTTCCGCCGAACGCCACCGACCGGTGCCCTACGCCACCGTGTTTTTCGTCCCCGCCGACGCCGCCACCGCCGCCCTGGCCTACCGCCGCCGCGACACCGCCGAACTGTTCGCCGCCTGGCTCCACAACGAGCCGAATCCCTCGGGCGACCTGGACCCCGCCACCGGCCTGCCTCGCGGACTGGCCGCCGCCAATCCCGCCGCCGCCGCCGAACTCACCGGCACCCGCCTCTGGAATCCGTTCAGTGCGCTGGAATCCGGCCTGGGCGCCTGTTCGCCGCGCACCGACGCCGAGGGCTTGCTGCAGGCCGGCCGCCTGCCGCCGGGCCGCTACGCCCTGCACATCCGGGCCCCCGGCTACGCTCCGCTGCTGGTGCCCGACTTCGTCCTGCCGGTGCCGCCCGGTTGGCAGACCCCGCCGCCCTCGCCCCCCCTTGGCCCTGGCCCTGGCGCCGGCGACCCGCCGCCGGCCGCGCCCACCCTGCTGACCCTCACCCCGCTCGACCCCAGTTTTGCCGGCGGTGCGGTGGAGGACGCCGCTGGCCAGCCGCTCGCCGGCGCGCTGGTTTTTTTGGTGCCCGAGGACCCGATCTACGACGCCGCCCACGTGACCGAACTGGCCGATTTCGAACAGCGCCAACGGGTGCGCTGGCAGGCCGACCAGATCCATGCCGGCAAAACGCCCGTCGAGATCGCCCGGCTCACCCCGCCTGCCGCGCCGGTCGGTTTCACCGCTTGCACCGTGCCCCCGGCCTACCTGGCCGAACTGCGCGACTATCCCCAGGTACGGCTCGAACGGGTGCAGCCCAACGGCCGGCTGGAGTTCCGCCATCTGGCCCCCGGCCGCTACCGCCTGCGCGTCTTTTGCAGCGCCCGGCGCAACACCCCGCCCGATCCCGACGACCCGGCCGGCTGGGTCGAGTGGGTGCCGGCGGCCGACCAGCGCCTGCCGCTGGTCGTCGCCCCCGCCGGTGGCGCCGCCGACCTGAAAAAGCTACAATACAAGCGGGCCGCCCCAGCGGAGGACCCATCCCCCCCGCCCGCCGCGCCCCCTGGAAATCGCCCGTGACCGGATCCACCGACACCCCCCCCACCCCCTTCCAGGCGCTGCTCGCCAGCGTCGCCCAGTTCCCCACCGCTCCCGGCGTCTACATCATGCACGATGCCGCCGACCGTGAAATCTACGTCGGCAAGGCCAAATCGCTGCGCAAGCGGGTTCGCCAGTATTTCGATGCCGGCCGCCCCCACGACGCCAAGACCCTTGAAATGCTGCAGCAGATCGACCACGTCCGCTACATCGAAACCGACTCTGAGGTCGAGGCCTTCCTGCTCGAGAACCGCCTCATCAAGGACCTTCAGCCCAAGTTCAACGTGATGCTGAAATCAAATATGCAGTATCCCTACGTGGAGGTGACCTGGGGCGAGGAGTTCCCGCGGGTGCTGGTGACCCGCGACCGCAGCAATCCGCAGAGCACCTACTACGGTCCCTACATTGCCGCCTCCTGGCTGCGCTCCGCCCTGCAGATCCTCCAGCGCGTATTTCAGTACCGCACCTGCGCCCTCGACATTCACGCCGCCGATCCGAAATGGCGTCACTACCGGCCCTGCCTCGAGTACTACATCGGCCGTTGCCGCGCCCCCTGCAACCTGCGCCAGACGGCCGAGGACTACCGCGCCGCGATCCGCCAACTGGTGCGCGCCCTGACCGGCCAGTTCAAGGAGGTCCGCGCCGACCTGCACGAAAAAATGCGCGCCGCGGCCGACCTCCGCGCCTACGAAGAGGCCGCCCGCCTGCGCGACATGATCCGCGCCCTCGATTCCCTGCGCCGCCGCGGCACCCTGCGCTCCACCATCGACCCCGCCGCCCTGCACATCGATCCGGTCGAGGGCCTGCGCCGCCTCGGTTCCGCCTTCGCGCTGCCCACCGCGCCGCGCCATCTCGAAGGCATCGACATCGCCCACCTCCAGGGTGAAGGCATGGTCGGCTCGCTGGTTTCCTTCATCGACGGCCTGCCCGAACGCAACGGCTACCGCCGCTTCAAGATCAAATCGCATGCGGAGGTCAACGATTTTGCCTCCATCGGCGAGGTCGTGCGCCGCCGCTACGGACGGCTGCTGGCCGAGCAGCAGGCCCTCCCCGATATCATCCTGATCGACGGCGGCCTCGGCCAGCTGCACGCCGCCTACCAGGCCCTGCAGGCCCTCGGCCTGCCCGGGTTCCAGGCCCCTTTCGCGCCGCCCAGCGCCGCCGAACTGGCCGCCGCGGCGGACGGCTCGTCGCCGCACAGCCGACCCACGCCGGTCGCCGAAGCGCCGCTGCCCGCGGACCGCGCCCTCGCCGCCCTCGCCGCCACCGCCGCCACCGCCGCCGTCGACGCGGAAGGGTTCGACGACGATCCCGATCTGCTGGCCGACCCCGATCAGGCGCCGCTCTTTGACGCGGCCGGGGAAGCCGCCCTCGATACCGCCGACGGACCGGATGAGACCCCATCCAGCGCAGGGGCCGACGAGGTGCCCGACGAGCTGGCCGACGACTGGGCCAGCGACCAGGCCAACCCGCGGCAGGTCCAGGATTCGCTCGAACGCGAACCCGGTCTGCTCCTGGCCGCCGAGGCCGCCCCCGCCTACGGCGCCGCATCAACCCCGGCCACCGCCGCCGGCGCCGCATCAGGCGATCCACGCCTCCGCGCGGGGCCGGCGCCGGGACCGTTCCTGTGTGCACTGGCCAAGCGCGAGGAGCTGATTTACACCGTTGCGCACCGCGAGGGATTGCGTCTGACCCGCCGCAATCCCGGCCTGCGGCTGCTGCAGCATGTCCGCGACGAAGCCCACCGGTTCGCCCGCCACTACCATCACCTGCTGCGCAAGAAATTGGTCATGGGCGAGGAGCGGGCCGGCAACCCCGGTCGGAAATAGCCCCGCGCCCGCCGGCGGAAGGGTCCCGTGCCACGCCGCCGCAGACCCGCACCCTTTCGCAGCGTTCCCGAGCTATTATTTTTCCATCCGGCCGCTCGATTCACGGTTGCAGCAGCGCCTGCGGCAGCGCGCGCGGATCGGCGCGTAGATCGGCGCGCGCGATGACGGTCGAATCCCGGCCGGCGGCGCCGCCCGGCGCGGCGAACAGCGCCGCCAGCGGACCGTCCGGCTGGTCGCCGGCGTCGAAAGTTTCCTTGCCATCGACCTCGGCGAATCCGCCGACGCACCAGGTCGGATAGACCAGCACCCGGTGATGCCCGGCATCGGAGCGCCAGCGCCAGAGACTGCGCACGCCGTCCTGCCCGCCGGTGACCGCCTCGCCGATCGCGCCGTCGTAGCCCTCGGCCTGCGCACGCAGCAGCGGCGTACGCAGACTCGGGTCGGGATCGAAGTGGCCGAAATATTTTTTCTGCCGCATGGCCAGACCGTGCTTGTGCGCGGCGGCCTGCAGCGCGGTACAGATCGTCACCGGCTGTTCGTCGAGCGACATCCGGTACAGATTCAGTTCGCGCAGCGCCCACTGCTCCTGCGGCTGCAGGCCCTCACGACAGCGGTTCTCGACCAGCACCGCCTGGCGGCAGGTCAGCCGCCAGAATCCGGCGAATCCGGCCGGCGCGCCGCTCGCCACCGCCTGCCGGGCCAGCCGGGCGGCGGCGGCGG
>JBOHNC010000144.1:0-5355 GCA_050730415.1 Planctomycetota bacterium | reverse complement strand
CCTGTTACCTCGGGCGCGCCCGCCTCGGCAGGCGCGCAAGCCGGCCGAAAGAAAGGGTAGCGCCATGCGGATCATCGACCCGCACATCCACATGGTTTCCCGCACGACCGACGACTACCAGCGGCTGAGTCTGGCCGGGGTGGTGGCGGTTTCCGAGCCTGCCTTTTGGGCCGGCTTCGACCGGTCCTCCGCCGCCGGCTTCGCCGACTATTTTCGCCACCTGACCGAATTCGAACCGCGCCGCGCCGCGCAATACGGCATCCAGCACTACAGTTGGATCTGCATCAATCCCAAGGAAGCCGAAGACCTGCAACTGGCGCGCGACGTGATCGCGATCATTCCCGAATTCCTGCGCAAACCGACCGTGCTCGGCGTCGGTGAAATCGGCCTGAACAAAAATACCCGCAACGAGCAGACCATTTTCGAGGAGCACGTCGCGTTGGCGCTGCGCGAAAAACAGCTCATCCTGATCCACACGCCCCATCTCGAAGACAAATACAAAGGCACCAAGCTCATCGTCGACTGCCTGAAACGAACCCCCGGCGTCGAACCGGGGCGGGTGATCATCGATCACGTCGAGGAACACACCATCCGGCTGGTCCGCGACGCCGGGTTCTGGTGCGGCATCACGCTGTACCCGATCAGCAAGGTGACCCCGGAACGGGCGATCGACATGGTCGAACAGTACGGCAACGACCGGATTTGGCTGAATTCGGCCGGCGACTGGGGCGATTCCAATCCGATGAACACGCTGGTGGCGCTGCAGGAAGCCCGCCGGCGCGGGCATTCGGAAGCCTGGCTGGAGCGCGTGTTCTACAACAATCCATGCTATTTTTTCGGGCAGTGCTCCAAATTCAAATTGCAGCCAACGGTGCCGGCCGGGGACGCCGGCCCGACCAAGGCATCGAACCTGCCCGGGCAGGGCGGGGGAGCCTCCACGGCCGCTCGCGATCCCGGCGCGGTCACGCGCACCTGACATGTCCGCGCCATCCGCGCCATCCGCGCCAGCCGCCTCCCCCGTGCCCAACTCGGCGCGCGCCGCCATTCCCGTCCAGATCGTCGCCGGTTTCCTTGGCGCCGGCAAAACCAGTCTGCTGCGGCGGATCCTCGCTGGTCGACCCGCCGAATCCCGCGTCGCAGTGGTGGTCAACGAATTCGGCGCGATTCCCTTCGATGGCGTGGTGCTGCGTGAACCGGCGCCGCCGCCCGAGGCCTCCGGTCGCGCCACGGCTCGCGCCTCCGCCGCGCCGTCCCGCCACGACGAGCCGGAAGCCGGACCGCAGATTTTTGACCTCCCCGGCGGCTGCATCTGCTGCACCCTGGCCGGAGAACTGCGCCGCACGCTGATCGATCTGGCCGCGCGCCCAGCGGAGGGGGCGCCGCCGCGCGGCTTCGACCGCATCCTGATCGAGGCCTCCGGTGCCGCCACGGCCGGATTGCTGCTGCAATTTTTCGAACTCGATCCGGACGACCTCCCCGCGCCGCTCGAACTGGCCCCGGTGCTGGCGGTCGTGGATGCTTCGACGCTGCTGGCGCGCATGCAGTGGGACCGTCAGGTGTTCGCCGGGCAACTGCGGATGGCCGACATGATCGTCGTGAATCGCCTGAAGGCGCTGGCGCAGGCCGAGCGGGTGCAGATCGAAGCCACCTTGAAGGAACTCAATCCCGCCGCGGCGATTCTTCCCGACCGGCCGCGTGCCAACGCTTGGAATTGGCTCTGCCGCGACCGGTTTCCCGGCGGCGCCGGCGCGACGCGGCGGCTGCACCGGCAGGTGCGGCGCCTGCCGGATCATTTCACGGCGCTCGAACTGCCCCTGCCGGCGGCCGTCGGCGGCGAACAGCTCGGCGCGGCGCTGGAAGCCGCCGCGCGCGATCCCGCCTGCGGACGGCTGCTGCGAGCGAAAGCGCTGATCGCGGAAAGGACCGAGCCGGCCGACAGCACGCCGGACGCACCGGCGTCCAGCGGCGGCCGCGGGAGATGCGTCGCGGTCGAACTGGCGGCCGGTCGAGCCTTCGTGCAGCGCCTGTCCGGCGGCGTCGATCCGGCGCTCTGCGGCCGGTTGGTGCTGATCGGCCGGGACCTGCACGCCGCGCGCCTGAGCGCGCATTTTGCCCCGCCTGCGTTGGCCGCCGAGCCGGAGGGACGATAAGATGTACCGTTGCTTTTCACCCGCACTTCGAAGGACGCAGCATGGCTTTGAAACGGTTGCTGGTTTTGAATGTCGTCGGCCTGAGCCCGCGCATGCTGGGAGAAAATACTCCGCACATCCGCGGTCTCGCCAAACAGGGCTACCGTGCCTCGCTCCAGACGGTCTTTCCCGCCGTCACCTGCTCCGTCCAGGCCTCCCTGCTGACCGGCTTGCAGCCTGAAAAACACGGGATCGTCGCCAACGGCTGGTATTTCCGCGACCTGGCGGAGGTGCATTTCTGGAAGCAGTCCAACCGGCTGATCCAGGGCGAGAAAATCTGGGAGCGGCTCAAGCGCAAGCATGCCGACTTCACCTCAGCCCAGCTTTTCTGGTGGTACAACATGTTCTCCACCAACGACTGGACGGTGACGCCGCGGCCGGCGCACCTCGCCGGCGACCGGATGATCTCGCTGGTGTACACGCGCCCGGCGGAGCTGGCCCCGAAGCTGGAAACCGCGCTGGGCCGCTTCCCGCTGTTTAATTTCTGGGGACCGATGGCCGGCATCGAAAGCAGCCAGTGGATCGAACGCTGCACTCTTCAGGTGCTGGCCGAACACAAGCCGACCCTGACGCTGGTGTATCTGCCGCACCTCGATTACAACCTCCAGCGCCTGGGCCCTGACGATCCCGCCCTGGCCGGCGACATCCGCGCCGTCGATGCCATCGTCGGCCGGCTGGCCGAAGCGGCCCAGGCCGCCGGCGCCGAAGTGGTGGTGCTCAGCGAATACGGCATGACCGAAGTGAACGGCGCGGTGGACATCAACCGCGTCCTGCGCGAAAACGGTTTCCTGCAGGTGCAGAAGCAGCACACCTGGGAGCTGATCGACTTCGGCGAATGCCGCGCCTTCGCGGTCGCCGATCACCAGGTCGCCCATGTCTACGTGCGCGACGCCGCCGACCTCAAGCCGGTCAAACGTCTGCTCGAAAAAACCCCCGGCATCGATCGGGTGCTCGACGAGGACGGCCGCAAGGAACTGCACATCGGCCACGAACGCGCCGGCGAACTCATCGCCATCTCGGCGCCGGACAAATGGTTCACCTACTACTATTGGCTGGACGACCAATGCGCGCCGCCCTTCGCACGCACCGTGGATATCCATCAGAAACCCGGCTACGATCCGGCCGAGCTGTTCCGGAATCCGCAGAAATCGAAGGCCGGTCTGATCACCAAGGTGATGATGAAGAAGGCCGGGCTGAGCGTCCAGATCGACGCCATCGCGCTGAATGGCAGCCAGGTCAAAGGCAGCCACGGCCGGCTGACCGATTCCTCCCTCGACGGCCCGGTATTTATTTCTTCGACCAAGTCCGGCCTGCCGCCCACCAGCTCGGTGAATGCGACCGAAGTTCCCGACCGCCTGGCCGCCATCATCGAAGGAAAGTGACCGTCGCGCAGGGCCGCCGCGGAGCAGTTTCGAGCGACCGAGGGCCGGTGCGCCCCGGCCGCATTCGACGCGAAGGTTCAGATCGGCGCGGCGGAGGCGCTCAGAGCAGGCTTGCCAGCCAGGCAAAAAGTCCGCCTGACGTATGCAGCCATGTCGTGGTGCTCGATTCTACGAAATACACCACGTAGATCACCACGACCACGACCACGAAAATAAGCAGCGCCACCAGAATGATCGCCGCGATTAGAATTTTGCGCAGGACGCCGCCGTCGTCGGTTTTTGATTTTACGCCGTCTTTTTTCAATTCCGTTTCAGCCAGTTGGCGCTGCATCTGTTCGACATCTTCCGCCGACATCGCCAGGGTGGGCTCGTCGGTCTTCGCGATCGATTCCGCCTTCTCGCCGTCGCTGGGCGCGCTGGAAAGCACCTTCTCCAGTTCGCCGGGCGCCATTTTCATGGTCGCTTCCTCGGCGTCCTGCGGCGGCGGCAGGTTCTTCAGTTCAGACTTGAGCCGCGCCTGCGTCGCCTCGTCGGTCACCATGGTCGCGCCGAGCGACTCGTCCTTCTTGTTCGACAGCGCTGGATCGCTGGCCGAGGTCACTTCCTGCAGCGCCGCCTGCAAGCGGGCTTTGACCTCCGCCATCGTCGCCGGGCGGTCGTCGGGGCTGACCTTCACCATCTGGTTGACCAGCTCGATCACCGATTTCGGCAGCGCCGGATTGACCTGCTCGATCGGCGTCGGCCCCTTGCCGAACAGCGTCTGGATGATTGCGCCCGCCGTGGTGCCTTCCACCGGCCGGCGCGCGGTGATCATGTCGTACAGCGTCACGCCCAGCGCGTAAATGTCGGTCCGAGCGTCGGGCGGTTTGCCTTCCCATTGCTCGGGGGCCATGTAGGCGGGCGTCCCGAGCATCTGGCCGGGCATCGTCAGCCCCTGCGCCTCCTGCACCCGCGCCAGCCCGAAGTCGGCGATCTTCAGCCGCCCGCCGTCCATGATCATCAGGTTCTCGGGCTTGATGTCGCGGTGAATCACGCCCTGATCGTGCGCCGCCTGCAAGCCGGATGCCGCCGCCAGGCACAGCGTCAGCGCCTGCGCCACCGGGACCGTGCCGCGCTTCATCAGCGCACGGATGTCCTCCCCGGCCATCAATTCCATTTCCATGAAATGCCAGCCGCGATACTCCGCGACGCGGTAGGTCTCCAGCACGTTGGGATGTTTGATCTTCTGCGCCGATTCAGCCTCGCGCACGAAGCGCTTCACCGAGGTCTGATTGGCCGCGACTTCCGGCTTCAGAAATTTCACCGCCAGTTTCTGATTGCCTTCCACCCGCTCGGCCAGAAACACAATCGCCATGTTGCCTTCGCCCAGCCGCCGGATCAGCCGCAGCGTGCCGTAGACCTGCCCCGGTTTCGGCTCCCGCCCCGGCAGCGGCGGTTCAATCGCCGGCTGGCTCGCCGAGCCGGCCGTGGCCCCTGCGCCACCCGCACCACCCGCGCCCACCCCACCGGCGCCCGCGTTCACCGGCGCGCTCGGACCGGTGGTTTGCGCGCCCGGCTCGGTGCTCTTGGGAATCGTCGGCACCGCGCCCCCGAACAGATCGGCCGCGTTCAGCGAAAGTGTGTTGCTGCCGGAGTCTTCCTCCAGCACCTTGCGTGCCTGCGCGGCGGTCTCGGCCGCGGTCGGCGCCGCGGCCGGAGCCTCAGCCGGCAAACCGAAAATGTCGAAGGCGTTCAGAACCTCGGCTTTCGGTGCGCCAGGTTTGCCCGGCGCGACGGGCGCGACG
>JBOHNC010000143.1:0-7217 GCA_050730415.1 Planctomycetota bacterium | reverse complement strand
AACGCTCGCGGACTCGCTCGACACGGGCTGGTCAGCCCGTGCCACTTTAAGCCACTTTAAGACGTGCGCTCCCGGCAAAGTGCCTCGCGCGATCTGCAGTTTTGTATTCCTTCATCCTTCGGGATTCAAGTTTCAGGATTCAGGATTTTCTGCCTCATTCATCGTTCCAAAGTGGCATCCGGCGGGTGGCCGTTGACCTTGCGCGGGCGGATTTACAATTCCCTGTCGGAGTTGGAATCTGCCGCCGCGCGACGCACCTGCGTTCGGCGGACACACGTGAGGAATCACCATGGACATCCGGCTGACGGACCGTATTCGCGCGGTCAAGCCATCGGCCACGCTGGCGGTGGGCGCGAAAGCGGCGGAACTCAAGGCCGCCGGCATCGACGTGATCGGTTTCGGCGCCGGCGAGCCCGACTTCGACACGCCGGCCGGCATCAAGGCCGCCGCCAAAGTCGCCATCGACGCCGGCGACACCAAGTACGTCGCCAAGCGCGGCGCGGAACTGGTCCGCAACATCGTCGCCACGATCCAGCGCGAAATCGGATTGCGCTACGCTCCCGATCAGATTCTGGTCAGTTGCGGCGCGAAGCACTCGCTGTTCAACCTCATTCAGGTGCTCGCCCAACCCGGCGACGAAGTCCTGTTTCAGGCGCCGTATTGGGTCAGCTACTTCGAGATGGTCCATCTTGCCGGGGCCACGCCGGTCATCGTGCCGACCACCGACCAGACGGGCTTCAAGATGACGCCCGAGGCCCTCGCCAAGGCGCTGACGCCGAACACCCGCGTGGTGATTTTGAATTCGCCCTCGAACCCGACCGGCGCGGTGTACACCAAGGAAGAACTCACCGCGCTGGCCAAGGTCATCGAACCGACCGGCGCGGTCGTGATCTCCGACGAAATGTACAACAATCTGCTGTACGACGGCGCCAGGCATTGGTCGATCGCGGCCTACAGCTCCGATTTCGCCGCGCGCACCGTGGTGGTCAACGGCTGCTCCAAGACCTTCGCCATGACCGGCTGGCGGATCGGCTACATGGCCGGCCCCAAGGCGGTCGTCAAGGCCTGCGCGAACCTGCAGAGCCATTCCACTTCCGACGCCGCCTCGATTTCGCAGGCGGCCGCGGCGGAAGCTTTCCTGAAGCCGCCGCCCGAACTGCCCGACCGGCTGGCCGAATTCGACCGCCGCCGGCGGCGCATGGTGGCGCTGCTGAACGAACTGCCGGGGGTCCGCTGTCTGCCGCCGCACGGCGCGTTCTACGCGTTCCCCAACGTGAAGGGCGTGTTCGGGCGGACGCTGGGCGGCAAGAAAATCGCCAGCGCGATGGATTTCACGGCGGCGGCGCTGGAGCAGGCGCGGGTCGCCGTCGTCCCGGGCGAAGCCTTCGGCGACGGCGACTATGTGCGGCTGAGCTACGCCACCAGCATGCAGAACATCGAAGCAGGCCTGGGCCGCCTGAAAACCTGGCTCAGCGCGCCCTGACGCTACGCTCATTTCCGCGCGCCGCTTCGTCTACCTTCATCCCTCATGCTTCACACTTCATCCCTCGTTTTTCGCGGAGCCGAATACATAGTTTGGACGAAGAAGCCGCGCTGGCGGGCGGCGGTCCCAGGGGGCGGCTTACTGCTTGGCGGCCGGCGTTTCGTGGGGCGCCTGGTCCGGTGCGTTCTCGAGCAGCGCGGCGCGCGCGCCGGCTTTCGCCGGTCCGTCGCCGGCCAGGAGCGCCTTCCATCCGGCGATGGCATCCGCCTTCTTCCCCGCGTCCCACTGGATGCGTGCAAAATCGAGCGCAAAAATGTCGCACTGGTCGGCGGCGTGGCGATCGGTGTCGTGCGCTTTCTCGGCGGCGGCGTTTTTGCGGGCGGCGTCGAGCGCTGCCGTCATCTGCGCAAGGGCTTGTGCCGAATTGCCCTGGACGGCCGCCAGCCGCGCATGGTCGCACAGCAGCCAGGCGGCTACATAGGGATCGGCGTTGGCGCCGAGCTGCTTCTGCACGTTGTCGGCGTTTTGCAGATCCTTCACCGCGGAGGCCAGCCAGCCGGTGCGTTCGTCGCCGCTGCCGCCGGCCGCCAGCCGGCGCCAGGTTTCCGCCAACCAGTGCCAGACGCGGACGAGCTGCTTGTCGTCGGCCGCGGTCAGATGCTTGGCCTTGAGTTCGGCTTCGGCTGCGGTGGCTTGCGCCAGACTGTCGTGGAAATCTTTGGCGGCGGCGAAGGCCTCGGCCAACCCGGCCGTGGCCGAGACGCTCTTTGGATCGAGCACCTGCGCGTCGGAAAATAGTTCGACTGCGCGACCGGGGTTGCCCGCCGCTTCCTGCCGCGCCGCTTCATCCGCGACCCATTCGAAATTGTGGATGTCCCACCTGGCCTCGGAGTACTCTTTGTACTTTTTCAGAAAAGTGTCGAAATCGAGGTTGTTGGCGTAGTAGGACCGGTAGCGGTGCAGGTGCTTGTCCTCCTCGGACCGCACCCGGCTCTTGTCCCACTCGTAGTTCAGCCGCACCTCCTCTTTTTCCGCCGCCGTGGCGTCATCGGGCAGAACCTCCATCGGCAGCGCGGCCAGTTCGTTCACGCGCACGTATTCGCGGGCGGCGGCGTCCATTTGATTGTTAATATAGTAATAATGCGCGAGGTCCAGATGGTTCGAAATCAGCCGCGGATCGGTCGCCACCAGTTCCTTCAGCATGTCCAGCAGCGTGTTGGCCAGCGTCACGTCGGCAAGCTGCTTCTTTTCGCCGGCGTGCAGCACCACCGTGGTCTGGAAAATCGAGTAGTTCTCCTTCTTCACCACCAACTGATGCGGGCCCGGCGTCAGCCGTTCGATGGTCGCCGGTGTGCGGCCGCGAAATTCCCCGTCGACGGTGATCTCCGCGTCGGCGGGATTGCTCTGCACCGTCAGCGCGGCGTAGTCGACCGGCTGCAGGGTGAGGTTCAACGAGCAGGCTCCGGAATCGGTATCCGCCGCCGCGATCGCCGGTTGGTAGCCGGCCATTTCGCAGCGCACGCTGTAGCGCCCCGCCGCCAGCGATGAAGTCGTCACCGGGCTGGCGCCCAGAATCCGGTCGTTGACGATCACCATCGCGCCGGGCGGTGTGGTGGCAATCGACAGCGTCGCCGGTCGGCCCGTGGGGGTCGTGCTGCCGGGAACGTCCGGATGGGCGGCGACGCCGGCGGTTGGCCCGGTGGCCGGGCCGGTCCCGCCCGACAGGTGTCGCACCCAGTACACGCCCAAGAGCAGCGCGGCGGCCAGCGCCAGCAGACCGAGACTCATTTTGGTGGAAGACGACAGGCCGGGCGCGGGGTGGGGTCCGCCGGAAGGCGTAGGAAATTGCGGCGCCGATGGCGGCACGAAACCCAGGGGCCGCGCGGCGGAGGTTGCCGCCGGGGCCGTGGCCGAAAACGGAGCCACGGTGGGCGCCGGCGCGGGCGGCGGGGCATGCGCGGCATGCGCGGCGGGCGTGACGGCCGGCGCTGGTTCAGGCAGCGGTTCCGGTGCTTCGGCCAGCGGCTCGGGCGCTTCCTCGATCGGCTCGGGTGCTTCTTCGATCGGTTCCGGTGCTGGTTCTGATTGCGGTGTGGGGGCGGGCGGTGGGTGGCCGACGGACCTGGTCAGAGCGGTCGCCGGGCCGCTGGCACTGGCGGGCGCAGCGGGCGCGGACGCGGACGAAGGCGGGTTGGCATCGGGAGGTGTGGGCAAATCCGTCATGCTGGGAGGTCCTCGGCGGGAAATGACTCCAATTAACGTACGGCAAATCTTGGAGTTAGCAAAGAACGTGCCGGAAAATGGAGCCGGGTTCACCGGGAACCGATGGGTCTGCCGCGTCCTGTATAATACGTTGTACCAGCCGGGAGGTCACGCATGGGCAAGGGTCGATTTTTGCGGCAGGCGCCCGGCGGGCGGCGGGCGGGAGCGCTGACGGGTGCGCTAACGGGCGCGGCGCTCGCACTGCTTGCAGGCCTGGCCGGCTGCGGGCAGCCGGATCGTGCCGGCGCGCCCTACCGCGGCGATCACTATTCCTCCCAGGAGGGGTCGTACCGAACTACCGGGGGATCGGAGCACGATGCGGCGCCGTTTTCGAACAGCCATTCGCAGTGGCGCGACACCGACGACGGCCAGGGCAATGGGATGACCACTTCGCGGACCACCAGCCGTTCGCAATTTCCCTGAGTTCGCCCGCGTTGGCTCCCCGACCGCTGAATCCAGCCAGAACAGGAAACGCTCCCCGACCGCATCCGGCCGCCGCTTTGGCGCGGCGCGGGCGGCGCCGGGGCGCGGAGGGTGAATCATGGCCGACGTGTTCGTGACCGATGCAATTCCGGCCGCCGGCCTGGAACTGCTCAAAAAGGAGTTGGGCGGCTACACGCTCAATCCGACCCCGGGGGTGCTCGCCAAGCCGGCGCTGATCGCCGCGCTGAAAGACCGCGACGGGGTGCTCGCCACGCTCAACGATCGCTTCGACGCCGAGACGATCGAAGCGGTGCGGGGCCGGCTGAAGGTGATCGCCAATTTCGCGGTGGGGTACAACAACATCGATGTGGCGGCGGCGACGGCGGCCAACATTCACGTCTGCAACACGCCCGGCGTGCTGACCGAAACGACGGCTGACCTCGCCTGGACCCTGCTGTTCGCCGCGGCGCGGCGGCTGGGCGAAGCCGAGCGGCTCACCCGCGGCGGCCGCTGGGAAGGCTGGCGTCCCATGCAGCTGCTGGGCGTGGACATCCACGGCCGGACGCTGGGGATCGTGGGTGCGGGGCGGATCGGTCTGGCCGTGGCGCGGCGCGCGGCGGGTTTCGCGATGAAACTGCTGTATACCGCGCGCCGGCCGCACCCGGAATTCGAAACCCTGGGCGCGACTCGCCTGCCGCTGGCGGGGCTCTTGGCCGAGGCGGATTTCGTGAGTCTGCACCTGCCGCTGACGCCCGAAACCAAGCACCTGATCGGCGCGAAGGAGCTGGCGCTGATGAAGCCCACCGCCGTCCTGGTGAACACCTCGCGCGGGCCGGTGGTCAAGGAATCGGCGCTGGCGGCGGCGTTGGCCGAGCGCACCCTGTTCGCCGCCGGGCTCGATGTGTACGAACAGGAACCGGAAATCGATCCGGCGCTGCGCCGGCTTGAAAATGTGGTGCTGGCGCCGCACATCGGCTCGGCCACGCTCGCGACGCGCGAGAAAATGAGCCGCATGGCGGCGGAAAATATCGTCGCGGTGCTGACCGGGGAACGCCCGCCCAACGGCGTGAACAGCGACGCGCTGGCGGGCGGCGCGTGAAACGAAATCAATCGCGCGAGAAGCTTCGCACCGCGCTTCGCAGGGGCAATGGCGCTGACCCGGTCGGGCCCGTCGGCCCGGTTGGTCCTGTCAGCCCCGTCAGCCGGGTCGGCCAGGGCGGGCCTGTCGGCCGGGGCGGCCCCATCGGCCCGGGCGACAAGCGCGCCTCGGCCCGCCCCGCTTCACCCGCCGATCCAGGCGGCATCACCCTCCGGCCGCGCCGAACCGTTGCAGCGCAAAGCCGCCGCAAGACCGGCGCGCGGGCGACC
This sequence comes from Planctomycetota bacterium, assembly GCA_050730415.1. Taxonomy (GTDB): domain Bacteria; phylum Planctomycetota; class SZUA-567; order H5-PLA8; family JBOHNC01; genus JBOHNC01. Next base: position 1,681 of record JBOHNC010000143.1, on the reverse strand, counting down.
GGGGAGCACCACCGGCAGCCGGCCGCGGCGCCGCTCCGCCGCGGCGAGGTCGCCTTGATCGGCGCCGGTCCGGGCGATCCGGGCTTGCTGACGCAGGCCGCGGTGGCGTTGCTGGGGCAGTGCGACGCGGTGGCCTACGATGCACTGATCGCGCCGGACATTCTGGCGCTGCTGCCGCCGCGCGCGGCGCGCTTCGACGTGGGCAAACGCGGCCCGGGCGCGCCGCCGGCCGACGCTCGATCCACGCCCCAGGCGACGATCCTGGCGCTGCTCACGCGGCTGGCCCGCGCCGGCAAGCGAGTCGTGCGGCTGAAGGGCGGCGATCCGTTCATTTTCGGCCGCGGCGGCGAAGAGGTCGACGGCCTGCGCCGGGCCGGCGTGAAATTCCGCTGCGTGCCGGGGCTGACAGCCGGTCTGAGCGCCCTCTCGGCGCTGGGCATTGCCATCACCGACCGACGCTACGCCGGCAGCGTGACGCTGGTGAGCGCCCACCGCGCCCAGTCCGACCAATCCGCCCAGTCCGGCGGCCGCCGCGCGAATCGCGCCCGCGCCGAGGCCGGCGGCGGCGGCGGCGCCATCGCACCGGCCGATTTCGATTTCTGGGCCGCCTGCATCCGCCACGGCACGCTGGTCGTCTACATGGGTGTCGCGCGGCTCACGCAGATCGCCCGGGCGCTCGGCCGACGCCTGCCGGCGCGCACGCCGGCGCTGGTGATTCAAGCCGCCACCCGGCCCGAACAAACCGTGGTGCGCGGCACGCTCGCGTCGATTGTCGCGCGCGCCGCGGCGGCGCAGATTGCGTCGCCCGCGGTGGTGGTGTTCGGTTCCGCCGTCCGCCGTTTTTCGGCGCCTTCCCCGTCGCGGCGTCCCGCCCATCGACCCAGCCGGTAAAACCTGGCGACACATCGTGCATTTTTCGTCTGAATTTTCTCGCCTGCTTGCTACTTGATGGTGGACGCAACGAGCCCCCCCACCCCGGCCTTCGCTTGGAAGCCGGAGTGGAAAAAATCCCTTGAAAATCGCGGTGCAGGGCGCCGGCTCCGCGGCCGATTGCACTGCGCGCCCGTTTTTCCAGCCTCATTCGATTTGCCGATTCAACCGCCGTTCCCTGGCGGCCTGTGTGGCTGTGTGTCCACGCAGCGCTTCCGCCAGGGCCCAGGAGGAACTGTGTCATGCCCGGGTCGTCGCCGCCATCCGCTTCTTCGCGCCGCCAGCCGGTTCCCGACTGCTCGCATCCGCCGGCCGTGCCGGCGGCGGCGCCGCTGCCGCTGCCAACGCCCGCCCTGCCCCGGCAACTCCCCGCGGCCGTTCCCGACGTTCCTACCGTTCCCGCCGTTCGCACGCCGACCGAAATGCAGATTCCCATCTACCGGCCCACGCCGGGCGAACTGCCGACGCAGGAGCACCAGCCCGAGGATGCGCCGGCCTTTCGACCGTCGCGGCCGGAGCTTTCCGCCGCCGAATTGGCCAGCGCCCGGCAGTGGCAGGCCGAACGAACCGAGGAGGAAGTTGCGGCCGCCTGGGCGGCATTGCCGATCGTGATCTGGGGCGGGCTCACGCTGGCCGGCTGCGTCTACCACGGCGCCTTTTTCCTCGCGGCGCTGGTGCTGACCGCGACGCTGGGCGGCGCCAACCTGCCGTTCGTCGCGCGGCGCCGCTTCCTGCCGCTGGGCGTGGCCGG
>JBOHNC010000142.1:0-10382 GCA_050730415.1 Planctomycetota bacterium | reverse complement strand
CGCTGCCGGCACAGAGCCGGCTTCGGTCGACGAGTTTACGGGGCGAGCGCCGCCGTGGTCCCCTTTTGCTCGCGCATTCGTCTGTTTTACTGGTCCCCTTTTGCGTGCGCGTTTCCAGTCGCTGATCAGGCGATTTTTTTCGATCATGCGAGCGCTCAGCGGAAAGTCGGCCGTCAGCCCGGGGAAACTGACCGCCTGCGTGCGAATGCGAGTGACCTGCGATGCGGACATGGCGTCCTCCTTCTGTGAACCGATTTCGAAACTGATTTCAGACTCGTTCCACCGCCAGATCGCGGGTCGCGATCACCGTGAAGACCGTGTCGCTGTCGTCGCGTTCGACGTGGTGCAGCCGGTAGGCCGCGCCGCCGAAAGTCAGCGCGTCGCCTGGCAGCAGCCCACCCTGGAAGCTGTCGCCGCTGGGCGAATCGGCTGCGGTCTGGCGCGGAATCTGCGCCGTCAACCCATCGGCAGCCGCGCTCAGCCCCAGCGCGTGCAGTTGCGCCACGCCGAGCGTCCGCACCACCGCGTACAGCGTCACCGGCACGGCGTCGCCCAGCGTGAGTTGCAGCGCGCCGGTGCCGCGGGGGTCCTCGGCGCACTGGCGCAGTTTCGCCAGCCGGACCTGTTCGCACACGTCGTCGGGATAGCTCACGCCTGAGCCTCCTGCGCCGCGGACGCCGCCGACGTCGCCACCGAGGCCGCCGCCGGCGCCACGCCCGCGTGGAGATAGCCGCGAATGACGTCGCGCTGTCCGGCCGCCTCCTGCGTGACCCTGATCCGCTCCAGCGTCTGCTGCCGCACGTCGGCCGGCAGATTGACCAGCGCCTGATCCAGATTGGTGGTGAGCGTCTGTGCGGCCGCCGCGTGCGTGTCGCGCTCGGTCTCGGCGTCGCGGGCGCGCTTGAGCGCCGCCACCGCCACGCCGGCGCCCGGCACAAAACCGCCGGCCAGCGTGCCGGCGACGGCAGCAAGCTGCCACCAGCCGTCTTCACCCGCCTGGCGCTGTTTCAGATCGGCCTGGCGCGCGGTTTTTTCCGGACCGGGTTGCATGGCGTCGACCTGCGCCCATTCCTCGGCGCTCGGTGCGCAACCGCTGCCCACCACGGCCGCCAGCAAACCCGTCAGTCCGACCGCCAGCGCACTCAGCGCAAATCGACGCTTTCGCATTTTCCACCCTCCTTTTCCAACTGTTCCCAGTTCAAACCATCCCTATTTCCGATTGCCTCGGCGCCGCGGTGTGCGCCCGCCATGCCGCCGCAGGTCCTCCCGTTCCGCCAGCGCCTGGGCCACGTGGTCTTCAATCCAGTCGCGCATCTCCTGTCGCAGCGCATGCGTCGAGGCTTGCAATTCGAGCTTCGATGCCAGCGGCTGCATCTGTTCCTTGAGCAGCCGAATCTCCGCCCGCAAACTGGCCAGGTACCAGGCGATCGAGGCCAGCTGAGCGGCCATGGCCAGCAGCAGCGAAACCGTTTGCAGATCCAATTCCATGATTCCTCCTCCTGTTCGCCGCGGCGGTTCAGTTCTCCGGCATGGCGTTCAGCGCCGGCGGCGGCCAGCCGGCGCCGGCCGCGAAGGCGAAACACTGGTCGTAACAGTTCCACTGCCAGGGACCCATGCCGGCCGGCATGTTGCGTTGGCCGTCGGGTTGTTCGGAGTCCACCACGTAGCCGGTCAACAGCCGCAGCGTCGGCTCGAAATCCGCCGCCGCGATCCGCACCGCCGTCAGCGCGCCGATCCGCACCCAGTCCAACAGGGTCGTACCGATGTCCGGCAACCCGTCCGGCCCCTGCGCCACCGTCGCGTCAAACACCACCACCACTGCATTCGTTGCCATTGGCTCCTCCCTCCCGTTTACGATTCCAACCGTTGCAGCGCGGCGTACAGACGCCCCACCTCGGCGGTCGTCAGCGCACGATTGAATTGCACGCAGGCGTGCAGTTCCCCCTGCATGCCGTTGGTCAGGTCCTTTCGCCCCAGTTGCATCGCGGCCGCCAAGGCGTTGCGCACTCCGCTGCCCGAACCGCTTGCCGTCAGCGCGATGGACGCGCCGTTTTTCCAGGCGCAGACCGTTCCGCCGTTGTCGTTGGTCACGATCCAGTGCGCCGTTTCAAAGTCCGTCGGTGCGGCGTTCTGCGTCCAGGTCCGGACCGCCGCCGATGCGTCGTATATCGCCACGTTCAAACCCGTGCCGGGCGAAACCCACACATCCATGCGGTTGGCGTCGCCCGCAGTGCCCGGTTGATACAGAAGATAGGGCGAGCCGCCATGGTCCAGGATCCGCGTCACCAGCCCGAGCGACGTCGCGGCCGTCAGCCCGGCGGTGGAAAGACTCAACTGGTCCGCCGAACGCGAAGCCGCCGCATTCGTCGTCGTGATGTACGGCTGCGCCAGTTTGCCCGTCTGTACCTGGCCGCCGCTCAGGTACAGGTAGCCCGCCTGAATCACCCCCGGCGGCGAGATATACACCAGCAATTGATTGGTGTGCGCCGCGACAAGGCTCGAAAGCGTAGACGTGATCCGGTACCAGCTGCTCTGAGGAAGCTGTTCGAGTCGATAACCGCCGGCGGTCGTGCTGGCCCAGGTCACCGTGGAACCGCTCACATTGAAATTCGCCCGCGCCCGCCAGACCAACGCCGTCGCATCGTATATTCCAACCGAAAAGCCGGTCGTCGTCCCCGCTTTGACAAAGATCGATGCCGCATGCGGCTGGCCGTCGGCCAGGCCGCTGAGCGGCTGGTAGAGCCCCCCGTACGCCTGCGTGCCCGGATCGGTCACCTTGAATACCGCGCCCAGCGGGCCCGGCGTGCCGGTGTCCAGTTGCGGCGGATTGACTTGCCCAACCGCCCAGGGCGCGGTGTTCAAATTTTCGCTTTGCAGGCACAGATTCGTGGCCGGACCGAATATCCCGGCCGCGGTGCGCCATCCGTCGGCGGGCAGACGGTGCACTCGGCCGTCCGCGGCCGATAGCCAGTGCGCCTCGCTCGAACGAGCCGCCGTCAAATCCGGACCGCACCGCGGACGGGCGTTGCCGATGCCGTTGGTTTCAGGCAGCAGGCCCAGCACGCACGCGGCAGCCAGGTCCCGCCCCAGCAAATTCGCCAGGTGGGACTCCGGTCGCCACCGCCGGTTGAAACGTTGGCGGCGCGCCAGGTTCGGAGAGGTCATCGTAATACGCATGCGATTTCCTTTCGTGGTGATGCCACCATTCAGATCCGCGAGACACCCAGCAGCGAAATCGACAGCGTGATGTAATCGGTGCCGTTCGGATCGGTGCCGGCGGTCTTGCTGAGTTTCAAAAATCGCGCCGGTCCCAGCGCGTCGAGCGGTCGGACGGTGAAGTTCTCGTTGCCCGTCACGGTGAACGCCGCCCCCGGGGCCGGATGGAAATCGACCGCTGTTTTCTCGTAGCAAAGTTGCAGTTCGAAGCTGTAGCTGGGGCTGCCCGCACTGGCCGACGCCCGCACCAGCATCACCACGTTGTCGCTGTTGGCCAACTGCTGCGCGCTCGGCTTCATCGCGCCGGCGCCGGCCGCCAGGTCGAAGGCCGTTTCCAGCGCCGCGACCGAATTCACGACCACGCCGTCCAGCAGCGCGATCTCCCAGGTTCCGATCGGCGGTGAATACACCATGAATAGCTCTCCTTTTTTCCGGCGCTGCCTGCGCCGCCTGCTTCCCAAACTTTCTCGAAATCACTCTTTTCGCGCCGCCGGGCGCGGATCGGGGGTCAATGCGGAATGCGTCTTGCGGAGAATCTCTCCGCTTTTGATTTGCAGAACGCTTCCGCTGACGCCCCGATCCGCGGACCGGTGCGCGCCCGTGGCGACGGCGTGCCCAGAGGCTCAGGAGCTTTACGCCGTGTTTTTGACCACGTACTTGTCGTCGATCGCATTGCAGCCGCCGTAGAACCCGCCGCGAAAGGCCACGATCACATCGCTGTCGAAGTCCATCCCGCCGCGCTCGGCTTCGCTGGCCTGCCGGAATTCGATCGGCCAGACTTCATGCCACACAAACTGCTTGGGGAAAAACCCGTAGTACCAGGTCGTCCCGTCCGCCAACCGCGGCGTCCCGAACACCTCGATCCCGCTGAACTGGTTCACCGTCTGCGTGTGCACGTTCGTGTTGATCAGCTCCACCAGCACCGCGTTCACGATCTCGCGCGCCGTGATTTCCAGCTCCCGCGGCACCAGCAGCATCGGCACGCCGTCCATCACGTCGATCGGATTGCCGTCCCGGTCGGTCATCTTCGCCAGCGTCTGCCAGGCCGCGGCGATGTTTTCCTTGGTCGCCAGTCCGTTCGACGCCACCAGGTTGATCGCGTAGGCGTAGTTGGCGTCGCTGCCCGCACTCGAACGGTACAGCGCCTCCTGCGCGCCCTCCGGGTAGTACGCCTGCCGCCCGGTCTCCGGGTGCACCGCGTCCTCGATCGCCGTCAGGATGATTTCATCCTTGCGCGCGGCGGCCAACTGGCCGATCGACCGCGCCCGCGCCTGCAACTGCCCCGACTGGTCGCGCAGAATCGCCTCGCGCGTGATCTTCACCGATCGCCCGAACTTGAACGCCTGGCTCTCGCAGTAGCGGTCGCCGAACGAGGTGTCCGGGTACGGCTCGCCCTCCTTCACCCGCTTCAGCACCCCCAGGCTGGAAGGCTGGTCGTGCTGCACCGACTGGTAGACGTTCTTGACCGTCGTCACCAGCCGCTCGCCCACCCCCGCACTGGCCAGGTAGCCGTCGCGGAAGGCGGTGTCCAGGGCCGCGCTGGTCAGCCGCCGGAAGTCGTCCACCCGCACCGCGTCCTCGCGCAGTGCCACCGGCGACTGCAGCGTCAACGCCGCCTCGCCCACCAGGCCCTCCCACAGCATTTTCAGACTGAACCGCGTGGTCAGATCCAGCTCCTTTTTGCGCACCTTTTCGATCAGCGTGTCGATGCACGCGCTGCCGTAGCTTTCGTACAGGCTGCGCAGATCGCCCAGCCGCAACGTCGAAACTTTCATCGCTTCACTCCTGATTGGAAATCGAAACCATCCCACCCTCGCGCACACGCCGGCCTACACCGCCGCCTTGCGCTGTTTCACCCGAACCTTGATCGAAGTCGCGCTCGCGCCGGATTTGTCGATCACATAGCCCACCGCCTCGCCGGCGCTCGTCACCTTCTTAAGCACCGTCGCCAGCAGCGCGTTGCCGCTGTCCTTGGCCGGACCGACCAGGTCGCCGATCTCGTAGCTGTCCGCCACCGCGTCGAAGGAAAACGTGCCGTCGGTGTTCACGGGAAACCCGGTCGCGTCCCCCGAATTCGCCGCGTGCCGCGTCGCCGCCACGCCGATGTGGTGCGCCACGTAGTTCGTCCGCGTCGTCGCCTCGTCCGTCACCCACGGCTCGCTCGATGCCGGCTTGATGTCGTCCGTATCGAGCATTACCAGGTCGCCCTTCTCCAACGCCGTCGCCGAATCCACCGCCCCGAACATCAGTTGCGTGTTCGAGGTAATTTGCTGTCCCATGACAAACGCTCCTCCTGCCGCCCGCCGGTTCGCGATGAACCCGCCGGCGTTGCCTGAAAAATCGAACCCGAAAAAATTGGCCGAAAATGCACCTCAGTCCGCGGCCATCAACCGCCGCGCCACCTCCGCTTCCAGTTGCGTCTGAGCGCTCTGTGCCCGCGCCGGCAATCCCCCCGGCGCGCCGCCGCCCAAGCCCGCCCCCACGGTCCGCTCGCCGCGCGCGTCGGCCGCCAGCGCCTCCAACAGTTGCAGCGCCTGCTCCGTCGACCCGTGCGCCGCCAACTTCGCCACCGTCGCTTCGCTCAAATGCAGCCGCTACCGCCGCGCGCCCCCGCGGATCGCCTCGCGCCGCTGGTCCTCGGCCCGCACCACCGCCTGGTACAGCTCCGGATCTTCCACCCGCAAACTGTCCACCTGCTCCTGCAGCGACGGCGGAGCATACCCCGTCCCCTCCCCGGGCGACCCCAGCGAATCGGTCAGCCTGCGCCGGTCTTCGCGCGTGCCGGCGGCCTCCCCGCCCGGCGCCATCCGGCCCTCGAACAACCCCCGCGTCGCCGCCGGCTCCGTCACCAGCGCCACCCCCTTGGCCGCCGTCAGACCGGTCACGATTTTTCGCCCGTCCTCGGTCGCCAACGTCCCCTGCGCCTCGATCGAAAAACCCACCGCCGCCGGCATTTCCTCGGCCAGCGCCAACACCCGGTCGCCCTCCGGCCCCGGCAGCAGGTGCAGATCGCCCCGCAGCAGATTGCCCTCCAAACGCACACGGCTGAAGCGCCCGATCAGGTCGCGCACCGAGTGACTCCCCGCCATCGGCGGTCCGCCCGCTCGGCCCGCCCCCGCCGGATGGTCCAGGTACGCCGGCGCGCCCTCGAACAACTTCGCCGCCGTCTGCATCGCGGCCGCGCTGTAGCTGTAGCCGTTGCGCGACACCGACCGCAGCATCGCGATGTTGCGAATCAGCCGCCCCTCGCGCTCGATTCCCTCCCGCAGGTCCTCGCCTGCGATCCGCTCGATCAGCATTTCCATGCCTCGCCCTTTCTTGAAACGACTTCGAAAAATGACTCGAACCCTCGAATCACGCCTGCGCCGACCCGGCCGCCGCAGCGGTGGATCCCGCTCCCGCCGCCGGCGCCGGAAACACCGGCAACACATACCCCAGTTCGTACCGACCCTGCTCCAGACCGCCGGCCGGAATCAAGCCCTGCATCTCGAAGGCCGCATGCACCCACCCGATCACCGGCATCAGCCCCCGCGCCAGAACCGCCGCGCGCGCCGCCAGCGCCTTGAAGGCCGCTCGCTCCGCCGCCGCCGCCGATGCGTAGGTGGTGGCGCTCGCGTCCGCGCTGTACAGATATTCCGCCAGCGTCAGCGCCGCCGCCCCGGGCAGACTCAGCAGCCGGTTCACCGTGTGCGCGTCCTCGGCCTGCAGGTTGAACGACTTGAAGTCGTAATCCACCCCGCCGTTCACCGTGACCACCCGCGGCCGCGCGAAAACCTCCCGCTGCGCGCCGCCGGGAAATACCGCCCCAGCGGTCATGAAGTTCGCCCGCGCCAACCGCTCCTGATCCGCCATCGCATTCACGTCGTCTGGACTGCCCTGCACCCGCCGGATGATCGCCATCTTCGAACGCGCGTCGGCCGTCCGTACCACCGAGGTCAGATAGGATTGCTGCAAGCGCAAAAGATCCAGCATCGCCAAATGCACCGGCAGGCCGCGCCGCTGATCCTGCCAGCGGTTCAGACTCAGATGCACCATCGCGCCCGCTCCGACCCGCTCGGTCGCCATCCGCAGCCGGTCGGTCACCACGTGGTAGGCCGCCACCTGCGTCGCGTCCCCCGGCAGCGTCTCGATCCCCGCCTCGATCGCGCCGCCCGACCCGCCCGTCCCGCCCGCCCCGACCTGCGCCGCGCCCGCCGGGGTCGCCACGTCATAGTTGCGCACCAGCCGCAATTCCGGATCCAGCCAAGGCTCCGCTGCGCGCGCATTCAGAATGAAACACTCGCCCGTCGCCAGCCAACGCGTCGCAATTTCAGTCAATAGCTCCGGAAACCCCTGCGCCTGCGACCAGCGCTGAAAATGATGGTTGAACGCCTGTACCGCCGCCGCGTCGTGCCCCGCGCCACCCTCGCTTTGCATCAAGCGCGCCTCGAACCGCAACCCGTCGGTCAGAAACAGCGCCATCAGATTGATGAACCCGTGCGCGTACGGGTTGTAAAAGTACAGTTCCTCGCCCAGCGCCTGGATCTCCCCGTGCGACAGCCCCCGCACCTCCCCGCGCGGCCGGCGACTCTCCCAGGAATTCCATTCCGCGGCCGCACCGGCGATGTGGGTGTGGTGAGCTTCGCGCAGCGAGGCCCCGAGGTCGTCGACTCGGGGAGGCGTCTTCGACGACGTTGCTGCATCGCCGGTGGGCCGGGAATGGAATCCGAACAACCGCTTCCAATTCGCAAACATGACACAGTCCTCCCCCAAGCACGGCCGCATTCCGGCCTGCCGAACAGCCCCGCACGCATTCATTCGCGCGCAGCCGCATACCGCGTCCCATCCCGCCGTTGCAACGGGATCGACATCAGGCAACCCCGAGCCCGTCCGCTCCGGTCCTGCCTGAACTTGAATGAAAAGAAGGAGGATCGCAGCCGGACGTAGCATCGTGTCCGGCTGTGGGCGAGGCGGCGCGTGGAGGACCTCGCAGCAATTGAACGCGCCTGATTGGCTTCGATCCGGTGCCGCTTGAGCGCCGGTGAAGACAGATACATTCAACACCGAAAATCACAGAAGTCAAATTTTAAAACCGAAAAAACGTTTTTAAATTCACACCTGTTTTCATGCCTTTTCCGCACCGCCGGGAAAGCCCAAATTACCCTATGAAATGGCCCTCATATCGTTGCGCATATCGCAGTATCATATCACTTCCGATCCCCACCGAATAGGGCCCATGACTAATACTGCTGTGCTATTTATCGGAGAATCGATGGTGTCTATGTTCGCACCTTAATGAGGCCCGCTCCCCGCCCTCGCGCCACCGGCCACCTCTGCCCAATTTCTTCGCCACGGCGATAATGGCCCCGTCTTGGTGGCACGTCAATCTTGCGATTGGCTGCTCCCACTTGGAGTCCCGCTTGCGGGACGCAAGAAGCATTGCCCAGCACTTTAGTGCTGGGAGGGGGTTACGCCAAATACCAACGGCTTCCCAGCCCCGGTAGGAGCGGCAGAATCGCTCTGTCGCACCCAAACCGCTAAGATCAATCCTGACGCACCGCCAGGCCCACCGAGGATTCCCCGCCATGCCCTTTCCCGATTACCGCGGCCGCTACCCCTTCTTCGACTTCGCCGCCGTCAAAACCTACCCCCTCGCCACTCGCGTCAATAAGGTCTCCGCCGCCACCATGCTCCGGCCCGACGCCCTCCTGGCTGAACCCGCCCCGCGCTACAGCTCCCCCGCCCTCAGCGCCCTCGCCCACGCTGTCCACGCCGCGCGCAAAAACAAAAAACCGGTCATGCTCTTCACCGGCGCACACCTGGTCAAAAACGGCTTCGGCCTGCTCATGATCGATCTCATGCGCCGCGGCTTCGTTACCCTCGTTGCCACCAACGCCGCCGGCCTCACCCACGACCTCGAACTCGCCCTCATCGGCGAAACCAGTGAAGTCGTCCCCAACGCCCTGCCCGAAGGCACCTTCGGCATGTGCCGGGAAACCCCCGAACTGATGAACCACGCCTTCCGCGCCGGCTACGACCACGGTTGGGGCGGCGGCGAAGCCCTCGGCCGCCTCATCCTCGGCGAACCGCTGCCCGAAAAGGTCTCCTTCCCGCACCCGGACCTGTCCATCGCCGCCGCCGGCATCCGCTACGGCGTGCCGGTCACCCTCCACGGCGCCATCGGCACCGACATCATCGACCAGCATGCCTGCTTCGATCCCGCCGCCAAAGGCGGTGTCTCCGGCTTCGACTTCGGCATTTTTGCCGCCCAAGCCTGCGAACTCGGCGCCCCCGTCGGCCAGCCCGCCGGCGTGATTCTCAATATTGGCTCGTCCGTGCAGGGCCCCGAAGTGTTCCTGAAGGCCGTCAGCATGGCCGCCAACGTCGGCAAGCCGCCCACCGGCCTCACCGCCGCCAGCTTCGACCTCCGCCCCGTCCAGGTCGCCGACGTCAACAACGAACGCAGCTATACGTATTATTTCCGCGACCACAAATCGGTCGTCCACCGCATCCCGCAAGCTTTCGGCGGCAAGGGCTACTACATCCAGGGCGATCACCTCGACACCCTGCCCGCCCTCTACCGCGAAATCGTCACCACCGCGCCCATCGCATGATGGTCCTCGTCTTGGGCTGTGGAGTCTCTTATGCTTACGACCAAATCATGGGCCGAGACCAAGGGCCTGGACACGAATGATCAGCCGGAACCAATCCCTGACTATTCGGAGAAATATGCGCAAGACTCCCAGCAGATTGCCCGCCGCACCGTCATCCTCACGGCCATTTGCGCCATTGCGTACCAAGCTGAACCGGCGCCTATCGTCGCCTGGCTGGAAGCACAGGGCCTGCAAAAAGATCTTTCCCCCAAAGAACGTCGCCTGTTGGAAAATCCCAATCAGACCGAACACGAACTTCGGCAATTTCACTGGCGCAGCGAAGCGCTATGGACCTTGCTCTGGACAATCGGAAAAATTGAATGCCTTGGATTGCCCATACGGCAGGCCGATACCGCCCGACTGGTGGATTCCGTGATGCCCGCACTCGGTGACAACATCACCCGGTTTGTGGAATCCGCATCTCTCCATGAACCCGGCCTGCTCTTAGAGAGTGTTTCAAAACCGTCCCGCGGCCGCGACGGGTCGGCTGGTGGATTTTGCCAAGGCGCGCCGACGAGTCGATGCGATAGCATC
>JBOHNC010000141.1:0-8347 GCA_050730415.1 Planctomycetota bacterium | reverse complement strand
CGCTGAAGCGGCCGTCGGTGATCAGCGCCACCTCCTTGCCCAGCCCAGCGCCCATGATCGCGGAGGTCGGCGTGAGCATCTCCGGCATGCCCGGCCCACCCTTGGGGCCTTCGAAGCGGATCACGATCACCTGGCCTTTTTTGATCTGCCCCTTTTCCAGACCGTGCAGCATGTCCTCTTCCGAATCGAATACGATCGCCGGCCCTTCGAACCGATTGCCTTCCTTGCCGGTGATCTTCGCCACCGCGCCTTCGCTGGCGAGGTTGCCGCGCAGAATCTGCAAGTGCCCGGTCGGTTTGATCGGGTCGTCCCACGGGCGCAGAATCTGCTGGCCCTTTTTCAGACCCGGCAGCCGTTTCAAATTCTCCGCCACCGTCTTGCCGGTGGCCGTGATGCAGTCGCCGTGCAGGCGGCCTTTTTCGAGCAGCAATTTCATCACCGCGGGCGTGCCGCCGATGGCCTGCATGTCCTCCATCACATACTTGCCGCTGGGTTTCAAGTCCGCCAGAAACGGCGTGATGTTCGACAACCGCTGGAAATCGTCAATGGTCAGTTTCACGCCGACCGCTTTGGCCATCGCGATCAAGTGCAGCACGGCGTTGGTCGATCCGCCGAGCACCAGCAGGGTGGAGATCGCGTTCTCGAAGGATTTTTTGGTCATGATGTCGCGGGGCTTGAGGTCCAGTTCGAGCAGCCGGCGGATCGCCTTGCCCGCAGCGAAACACTCGGCGTCTTTTTCCTTCGACTCCGCCGGCGACGAGGACGAAAACGGCAGCGACATGCCCAGCGCTTCGATCGCCGCCGCCATCGTGTTGGCCGTGTACATGCCGCCGCAGGCGCCGGCGCCCGGGCAGGCGTGTTCGACCACATCCTGGCGCGCCTTTTCGTCGATCTTCCCGCCGATGAAGGCGCCGTAGCTTTCGAAGGCCGACACGATGTCGAGCTTCGCGCCCTGCGAACTGCAGCCGGCCTTGATCGTGCCGCCGTAGACCATCAGCGCCGGGCGGTTCAGCCGCGCCATCGCGATCACGCAGCCGGGCATGTTCTTGTCGCAGCCGGGCAGCGAGATGTTGGCGTCGTACCATTGCGCGCCCATCACCGTTTCGATCGAATCGGCGATCAGGTCGCGCGAGGGCAGGCTGAAACTCATTCCATCGGTGCCCATCGACAGGCCGTCGCTGACGCCGATCGTGTTGAACCGCATGCCGACCAGCCCGGCCGCGATCACGCCTTGGCGCACCTTCGAGGCGAGGTCGTTCAAATGCATGTTGCAGGTGTTGCCTTCGTACCACATGCTGGCGATGCCGACCTGCGCTTTTTTCATGTCCGCGTGCGTCAGTCCGGTGCCATAGAGCATCGCCTGCGAAGCGCCCTGGGACTTCGGCTGCGTGACGACGCGGCTGAATTTGTTGAGAACCGATTTGCCCGCCATGGCAGAAGCTCCTGAATGACGTTGGAGGCGACCGAAAAAACAGAGCGCCATTGTACAGCGGGCGGGGCGGGGGACAGGAGACAGGGGAAAGGATGAAGCGTGAAGGATGAAGGAAACAGCCCGGAAAAGGCGGGCGACCGGTAGGTGTGTGGCTTTGAAAGCGCGCTGCGCGGCGGCGGAATGGGCGGCCGGGCGCATTCGGGGGGCGCGGGTACAATTCGTCGCATATGAATGAGCGCTTCACCTCCCATCGCGGCCCACGGCCGGCGGCCGGCTCCGCAGCCCGCGTGCCGACGGCGCTCGCCTTGTTCCTGGCGCTTTTTCTAGGCGCCGCCGCGGCGCTGTTTGCCGCCGAACCCCCGCCGCCCCCGGCGCCCCCCGCGCCGCCGCCTGCTCCCCAACTTCCTCCCGCGCTGGCGACCCCCGCGGCCAAAGCGCCCGGCCTCGCCATCGCCGCCGCGCATGGCTTGCAGCTCCAGCCCTTCGGCCAATTCAAGCTTCTCAAAGACGGCGCCATCGCCGTCCTGTCCGACGCTCACGAGCGCGCCGGATTCCGCACCGACACCTTCATGCTCACCTGCGACGCCGCTCTCTACAATCCCCAGGACGAATATCTCTACGCCGAAGGCCACATCACGCTGGTCGAAGGCCTCACCCGGCTGTCCTGCACGCGGTTCTACTACGACCTCAAGCACTCCCGCGGCTGGGCCGAAAACGCCGAGATGGCCGGTCTTGAACGTTTCGCCCCGGTCTTGGTGCAGGCCGAACATCCCGCCGCCAGCCAGCCCTACTTCAGCGCGCTGCCGCCGCCCGACATCAATGCCGGGACGCCCGAGGGCCTGCCCGCCGCCGCGCAGCTTCCGCCGCGCCCGGAAGAGTCCAGCGAAACCCGTTTGCTCATGCTCCGCGCCAGCCGCATCGAGCGCCTTGACGCCACCCACTACGCCGCCGCGAATGCCCGGCTCACCAGTTCCGAAATGCCCGATCCCGAATGGAGCATCACCCTCCAACACGTCACGTATATGCAGTACCCGTCCACCGCCGAACAGCACACGCGCGGCAAGCTGGAAGGCGATGACGCTACGATCCGGCTGTTCGGCCTGCCTTCCTTCTGGCTGCCCTACATGGATTACCCGGTCGGGCTAAAAGGGCCGTTCATCGCCGGCGAAATCGGTCAGTCCAACCAGTTCGGCACCTTCGGCAATCTGCGGGTGGGCTACGACACCGGCGATGTCCGCGCTGCAAACCCGAAGGCGCTTTGGCCGGTGCTGTTGCCGGAGCGCTCCTACCTTGACATCACCCCGCGCTCCGACCGCGGCATGGGCGGCGGGCTGACCTTCCGCTGGCAGGGCCGCGACGATCACCCCTACGACCGGCTGCTGCTCCACGCCGAAGGCGTCGACGAAACTTGGATCACCAACGGCGAAGACCTCGACCGCGCCCAGCGCTTCGCCGATCTGCGCACGCTCCCGCGCGAAACCGCCACGCCGCGCCGCCTGTACGACGGCACGTTGCTGTACGCCAAGCGTCTGGCCGAACAGGGCACCGTCAGCGTCGATCCGTCGCTCAATACCTACGGCGGCGATCTGCGCACGCAAAGCTACGGCGACCTGCACCTTGAACGCACGCCCTTTTCCGGCGTCCGCACCGTCGCCGATCTGTCCTTCGCTTCCATCTCCGACCCGCAGTACCTGAACGAATACAATCCCGAAGATTTTCGCACGTTTCGCTCGGGCCAACCCGACGCGTACGATCCATCGCGCTGGGATACCTCGCCGCGCGCGGTCGATCAGGGCGCGTTGAAAATTTTCGGGCGCGATCTGGTGTTCGAAGGGCGCTACGAGCAGCCGGCGGAAAAATTCCAGGTGGCCGCGCCCAGCTTCGATCCCTACGGCTTCCACCAGACCGGTTACACCCCGCAAGCCAGTCTGTTTCTCGTACCCATGCCGATGTGGGGCGGTTTTGTCGCCGAAGGCCAGGCGGTCGCCGGGCGGATGCAGGAATATTTCGACCCGATTCTGCTTGGCGCTGGCGATTATTCATCCGATCGCTACGGGGTGCAGGCGATTGTCTCGCGCCCGAATCTGCTCGACGGCTTCTCGCTGCGCCCGCGCATCGGTTTCCAAGCCACCCGCTACACCAACGACACGCTCGGCCCGGATAGCAATCTCGACCAGGCCAGTCTGCTCGGCGGCGTTGAAGCGGTGGACCGCTGGAGCGGCCAGAGCGATTTCACCTTCAAGCCGCTCGGGCTTGACGGTTTCGACCACATCGTCGAATTCTACGCCGACTACGACTACGCCGGCCGCCCCGAAACCGACCCCGCGCGGCTGCCCGGCTTCGACGCCTGGGACAATACCGGCCGCTTGCAGGTCGTCCGGTTCGGCATCCGCCAGAGCTTCCTCAACGTCAACCCCGACAACCGGACCGACTTCGCCCGCCGCTACGCCCGCGTCGAACTGTCCACCGAAGCTTTCCCCGATCCGGTCGATGCCCGCCGGCTTTTGTACAGCGGTTCGTTCGATGCGCTGGTCGGGTCGTTTCAGTGGCGGCCGCGCAGCTTTTTCCAGATGGACGGTTGGGCTCGCTACTGGGTCAACGATGCCTTCCTGGACAATTCCTCGCTGGCGCTGGCCTACCTGCCCAACCGCGATTTCCGCGCCACCATCCGCGAACTGCACACCGGCTCCGATCCGGTCCGCGGCGCCGAACGGCAGGAGACCGTCACCTTCGACACCGAATGGGATTTCTCCCGGCGCTGGCGAGTCGGCTACGCGGCCACCTGGGAGCTGTTCGGCAATTCGCTGGTGCACAAAGGCATCCGCTATCAGCGCATTTCGCTTACCCGCGACTTCGGCAGCATGGAAATTGGCGGCTACGTGGCAGTCGATCCCGACCGCAACAATACGCTCGGTTTGGTCAGCCTGAAGGTCAAACCTTCCGACGCCCGCGCCTGGCCGGTCAAGGACAACCGCAAGGTCGTCGATGAAATCGTCAAACGTGAAGCCGCTCAGCAGGCGGCAGTCAAGGCCAAAGCCCAAGCCGCCGAAGCCGCCGCGCAAGCCGCCAACGGTACCAACCCCAACGCCGGGCTTGGTTGGATGCAGCGGGTGCCGGTGTCTGCCGCGGTGTCTGTCGCGGGGTCTCGGCCCGCCTCCGGCGCGCACGCGGCAGGCACTCATGCCGCCGCCGCATCGCCGGCGCAACAAAGACCGCCGCAGTGACGCTGACTCAGCTTGCCAAAGTCGTGCTGGTGCTCTGCGCACTCCAGGCAATTGCGTCGCTCGGAACGGTGGTGTACGGCTTCTGGCTGGCGTTCTCGCCAACCGGCGATCCGGTCGGCTACGTGGTGGGCCTGGGCTACGCGCTGCATCTGCTGATCGACCTGTTCGCGCTGCTGGCGGTGCGCCAGGGCGCGCTGGAATCAGCTGCGCCTGCGAACCATCCTTGGCGCGCCTTCCTGCTGGTCGTCTATCTGTTGCAGATGCTCATCTACGGATACATTGCGCTGAATCTGCTGGGCGGCCCGGCAGTGGCCGCACGCGCGCTCGGCGCGGTCGTGGGCCTGCGCGCCGGCGCCGCGGTGCTGACCTTCTCCGCGATTGTGGTGTGTCTGTCGATGTCGCGCAATCAGGTTGATTCCACGTCGGGCCCGGTGCCCCCGCCCGACGCCGCCGCCACCGGCCTTGACGAAGACCAGTTGCCCGGCGGCTGGGACGAAGCGCATCGGTCTTCCGACGACCAAAAGTAAGTCGCGCCCACAATCGCAAGCAGGGTAGCACGGAACGGGTCTGCGGACAACAGGCGCGTGCGCTTGAGATCCGCCACCCCCAGCCAATCCTTTCGGTTCGGCGTCCGGCGCCGGCCCCAATGAAAACCGCCCGGTGATTTGCATCACCGGGCGGTTCCCGCGTCGAAACGGCGCGAAGGGGGGTCCTTCGCCTTCGCCGTCTCGTCTTCTACTTTTTCAGGCCCGTCATCGACATCGGGTCGAGCAGCTTGTCGAGCTCGGCGGGGTCGATCAGCTTTTTCTCGATCACCACCTGCCGGAGCGTTTTGTTTTCCTTGTGCGCGGTTTTGGCCACCTCGGCCGCCTTGTCGTAGCCAATCTTCGGGTTCAGCGCCGTCACCAGCATCAGGCTGCGCTCGACCAGTTCCTTGCAGCGCGCTTCGTCCGGTTCCAGACCGGCCACGCAGCGGTCGGTGAACAGGCGCGAGGCGTTGCTCAGGACCCGAATCTGTTCGTGCAGGCCGTGGCACATCAAGGGCAGCGTCACCAGCAGTTCGTAGTGTCCGTCGCGGCCGGCCAGCGTGTTGCTGACGTCCAGACCCATCACGTAGATGCAGGCCTGCACCAGCATTTCGCTCATCACCGGATTGACCTTGCCCGGCATGATCGAACTGCCCGGCTGCAAGTCGGGAATCTGGATTTCGCCGATGCCGCAGCGCGGGCCCGATCCGAGCAACCGGATGTCGTTGCCGATTTTCGTCAGGGAAGCGGCAATGGTCTTGAGCTGCCCGCTGACTTCCACGCCGGCGTCGTTGGCCGCCTGCGCTTCGAAGTGATTGGCCGCCTCGCGGAAGCCGATTCCCGTTTCCTGCGCCAGAATCGCGCACACCCGCCGCGGGAATTCCGGATGGCAGTTGATCCCCGTGCCCACCGCCGTGCCGCCCAGCGGCAGTTCTTCCACCGCCGCCAGCGCCTGTTTCGCGCGCGTCACGGACTTGCGCGCCTGCGCCGCGTAGCCGGAGAATTCCTGGCCCAGCGTCAGCGGCGTCGCGTCCATCAGATGCGTGCGGCCGATCTTGCAGATGCCCATCCAGGCCGCGGATTTTTTCTCCAGTTCCGCCGCCAGATGCTCCAGCGCCGGGATCAGGTGCGTCTTCAGCGCCACGCCGACGCTCACCCGAATCGCACTGGGCACGATGTCGTTGCTCGACTGCCCCATATTGACGTGGTCGTTCGGGTGGACCGGCTTGTGGCTGCCGATTTCCCCGCCGGCGAGTTGAATCGCGCGGTTCGAGATCACCTCGTTGGCGTTCATGTTGGAACTGGTGGCCGAGCCGGTCTGGAAAACGTCGATCGGGAACTGCGCGGTCAGTTTGCCTTCGTACACTTCGCGCGCCGCACGGCGGATCAGGTCGCCGAGTTTCGCGTCCAGCTTGCCGAGGTCCTGGTTCACCTGCGCCGCGGCGAATTTGATCAGCCCCAGCGCCTGCACGAACGGCGCCGGCATCGCGTGCCCGCTGACGGGGAAGTTCTCTACCGCCCGCTGCGTCTGCGCACCGAACAACGCCCCGGCCGGAATGCTGACGTTGCCCATCGAATCTTTTTCGATGCGCGCCGGGAGTGTGCTGCTCATGGTTGACATTGGTTTCACGGCTCCGCCGATCCTGGTGCCTGGGCTGGTCAACGTATCGTATCGAAGAACCTGCTCGCCGCCAGAAGACCGGCAGAGGGAATTCGACTCCGATCGGGGAATTTAAACCGCCCCCCGACCAGACCGCCTCGATCCCGTTGGACTGGGGTCGAAACAGCCCTGCAACTCCCCAAGCACCCATGCCTTATCGTCATAAAGGAATAATATTTTATCAAATCGATATAATATATTGAATGAGGAAAGCATTTCCAGGTTTTTAGCCGCCTCAGAGGTCGTGATTCAGGAAGAAAATCGCAACAGGTTTACGCAGTTGAAGGCAGCCGTTAGAATTGGGAGCCACGCCAACGGACTGCTGAGATTGTCGCGAAATTTCCACGGTGCACTTAAAATGAGCACCAAGAGGAACGGTCGGGTATGTCGGAACCGAAAAAGCCTTCGTTTTTGGGGGGGGCCCAGCAACCCAAAGCACCGCCACCGGCCAATACGCCGGCGCCGCCGCCAGCGCCAGCGCCGGCGGCACCGGCACCCTTCGCCAAAGTCTCCTTCCTGAAAACCGGCCTTGGCCAGGGTGGCGCCTCCGCCGCAGGCGAACAGTCCTTGCCTTCAGAAGAAACCGGTGTCGAAATTGAGTCGGCCACCGCCGAGGAAGCGATCCCACCCGTCCCGGCTGGTCCATCCAGCGGCCCCGAGGCCGGTGCGCAGGTGGGTTCCGCCGAGCCCCTCGTGGCTGTTGTCGGCGGGGCTTCCGCAATGGTCGGCATCGTCCAGCCGCTGAGCGAGTTCCCCGCCGGCGATCGCAAACGGGCCGAAGAACTTCAGATCAAGGGCCTCGACCAGTACGACCATGAACAGTTGGATGTCGCCCTCGCGTTCTACCAGCGCGCGATCGATGCCGATCCGTCCTTCTCGCGCGCCCACAACAGTCTGGGCATGGTCCTGATCGATCTCGAGCGCTACTCCGAGGCGGTCGAAGCCCTGAAAAATGCCGTTCGCATCGATCCGGGCTATAGCGAGGCTCTCAGCAACCTCGGCTTCGTCTTCCGCCGCATGGGCAATGAGACCCAGGCCGCGCGCGCCTACGCCACCTACCTCGAGCAAGTCCCCGACGACGAACAGGGGCCCAAAATCGGCGGCTGGATTGAGACCGTCAAACAGAAAAACGGCGGTGCCCTCCCGCCGCTCGACCTGACCCTGCCTGCCGGAGCCGCACCCGCCCCGCCTGCGCCGCCCGCCGCACCTGGCCCGAAGGCGCCTGCCGCACCCGGCCCAAAGGCGCCTGCCGCACGCGCAGTTGCACCGGTCTCCGCCGCGCCAGCGCCGCTGGCACCGCCCGCAGCCGCTGAAAGCCTGCCACCCAACACCCGGCCGCCCGCCAAGCCCATCCCGCTGGCTCCGGTCACCCGCCCGGTGCACACCTCCGGATCGGCACGCCAGGCGCCCGCGCCGGCCGGCTCCGCCGCGCCTGCACCTGCGGCCAGTGGCCCGGCTTCGGCCGTCCGCCCCAGCGCCGCCCCGCCGCCGCACGGCGGCGCAG
>JBOHNC010000140.1:0-5959 GCA_050730415.1 Planctomycetota bacterium | reverse complement strand
GCGCAGCCGCGCCACGACCCTCCCAAAAGGATCTTCCGCGCGATCCGAAACGATCTGTGCGTCAACGCCCATCCATCGCGCGGAACCGTCGCCGACCTGCTCCCCTTGCATGGTTTCTACACAGCCGCTTGAAGCTTGAAGGACGAAGGAAAGGTCAAAAACGCGGCGCTGGTGAAAATGTCATGGGCCGATGTCAGATTAAACGCGCCTGCATCCTCGGAGGCCTATCGGTCTTGCGCGTTGCGCGCATCTTGCTATTCCCTTCATCCTTCAGGCTTCATCCTACGTTCGGTTCACTCCGGGTCGAGGCCCAGTTTTTTGCGCAGGGTCGTGCGGTGAATGCCCAGCCAGCGGCTGGCGCGCACCTGGTTGCTGTCCGCTGCCGCCAGCGCTTCGTCGATCGCCAGTTGCTCCAGTTGCGCCGTCATGTCGTTGAGCAGCGTGCCGACGTCGTTCGGCCCCATCCGCGCGATGGCCCGGCGGATTTCCGCCAACGCCTGCACTTTCCAGTCGCCCCCGCCGCCGGTTGCCTCGCTTCGCGCCTCCACCGCCGGCGCGGCGACCTCCCGCGGCAGATGCTCCACCGTGATCGGCCGGCCCCGCGCCATGATCGATGCATGCACGATCGCGTTGCGCAGCTCCCGCACATTCCCCGGCCAGCTGTGGAGCGACAGCTTGTCCAGCGCCGGCTTGGTGATCTCCCCCGATCGGCCCTCGGCGTGGCACTGCGACAGAAACTGCGCCGTCAGCAGCGGAATGTCGCTCTGGCGTTCCCGCAGCGACGGCAGGTGCAGCGTCACCACGTTCAGCCGATAGTACAGGTCCTCGCGGAACTGCCCGGCTTTGATCAGCGGCGCGAGGTCCTTGTTGGTCGCCGCGAGCACCCGCACGTTCACCGTGATCACCTGGTTCGATCCCACCGGGCTGAAACTGCGCTGCTCCAGAAACCGCAACAGCTTGGCCTGGCTGGGCAATGGCATTTCGGCGATTTCATCCAGAAACAGCGTGCCGCCGTCGGCGGTCTTGGCCGCGCCCGGCCGGTTGGCGATCGCGCTGGTGAAGGCGCCTTTCACATGGCCGAACAGCTCGCTCTCGAGCAACGTTTCGGGCAGCGCGGCGCAGTTCAAGGTCACGAACGGCCCGGCGGCGCGTTCGAGCGTGCTGTTTTCGTGAATCGCCCGCGCGACCAGATCCTTGCCGGTGCCGTTCTCTCCGAGAATCAGCACCGTCGCATCGGTCTCGGCCAGCGCGCCGAGCTTCTTCGAAACTTCCTGCATCGCCGGCGAAGTCCCCAGCAGTTGCACGTCGCCCTCGCGCGCTTTCAGTTTGTGCAGGGACTTCTTGAGCGCCTCCACTTCGGCCGCCAGATTGCGCCGCTCAGTGGCCTTCCCCAGAATCATCAGCAGATGCTCATTGTCGAAGGGCTTGGCCATGTAGTCGTAGGCGCCCTTTTTCATCGCCTGGATGCCGGTCTGCATCGAACCGTGCGCGGTCAGGACGATGACGGGCAGGTCGGCGTCCAGCGTGCGGATTTTTTCCAGCGCCGTCAAGCCGTCCATGCCCGGCAGGCGCAGGTCGAGAATCACCACGCCAAACGGCTGGTCGGAATGCTGCGCTTTTTCGATGTCGGCCAGGCCAATTTCCGCCGACGGCGCCGTCGCGCAGGTCATCCCCACGCCGGTGACCAACTGCTCCAGCGCCCAGGCGATGGAGGCTTCGTCGTCGATGATCATCACATGCGGCATGGTGGTGTCCGGGGTGGAATGAATAGCCTCCAATTCTATCATGCGTTGTACAGGAAGGCCCCCATGCCCACCCTTTCCATTCGCGCGCTGTAGGGGCGGGCCCCCGCGCCCGCCCTCTTCGCTCCAAACGCCTCAGGCCCTAAAGGCACTTTCAACCTTCCGTAATGCAGCACATTGGATTATCGCGATCGATTTCCCAAGTGAGAGGGTTCCGTTCGATATATTCCCGAATGGCAATTAGTTCTCCGACATCGGAAATGATGTGTTCAAAATAGTTTCGTTGCCACAGGCGCAGCCAGCGCGACTGCCATTGGCCTGTTTGACAGCCCAGGCGAAACTGAGCGGTTGTGAAGGATTTAAAGCGTTGGACTACCTCAGGAATGGACAGGCTCGATGTGCGTGTAAACGCGCCATTGGCGACGGACGCGGCGATGGGGACAGAGGCATGTTTTGAAAGAACCGAGGACCCGCCAGCGGCAACGCTCTGTATCGTGAGAATGCCGTGCAGGTGATTGGGCATTAATACAAACGTGTCCAGGGCGACACCCGGGTATCTGCCAGGAATTTCAGACCAAACGTCACGAACCATTTTTCCCATTGGACCCGCGGAAAACGCCGCGTCCACGATTCGGCCGAAAAGACAGGTTTGCTGGTAAGCACAGATCGTTATGAAATAGGATCCAGGGCGGGTGTAATCAAAGCCGCGAAGTCGAATGGAACGCCGGTGGTGAAGTTCGGGATCAAACGGCACGCAGGGGGACCTTTCAAAGGCCAATCGTGCTCATTTTGAAGTGCGTCGGCTGAAAATCAAGGTTGGGCGAATATTCAACGAAGAGGGCGGGCACGGGGGCCCGCCCCCTACACAAGAAGGGCCTTCCCAAACCTTTCTTCATACCACGCGCGCAGCGGCACGTCTTCCTCGCTGGGGATGTGGTAGCCCAGGTGGCTCGTCTTCGCGCCCAACAGTTGCCGGCCGATCGGCGAACATTGCGCCAGGATTTCCTCCGGGAATGCGCCGCCGTAGTCGATCGGTTTGAGCCACCGGTAGCCGTAGCCGTAATACAGCACCACGCGGGTCTGGGCCGAATGATTCACCGCGCCGGCGTGATACACGCGGTTCTCGAAGATCACTGCGTCCCCCGCGTGTACTTTCAATTCGATCGCGCCGGGCGGGTCCTGCCGATCCCAGCCGGCCAACGTCGTCCCCGGCAGTTGGTGGCTCCCGGGCACCACCATCAGGCTGCCCATTTTCGACTCCAGCAAGTCGGTCAGAAAATAGCCGATCTTCAAACTCATCCGGCAATCCCCCCCGCCACCAGAGCCCATCGTCGGCCGCGGATTGCCTCCGTCGCGGTGCCAGCCGATGTTGCGCTGCGCCGGATCGGGCGGCACCATGATCAGATGCGAGGTCATCAGTTGCAGGTTGTAATGTCCGAGCACCCGCACCGCCTTTGGGAAGGTGGTCGGATGTTCGATCAGCGCCAGGAAGGCCGGATCCTTGTTCACGATGGGGCGGATGTCCAGCCCGTAGACGCTTTTCTTGTCCGGCGAGCTCTGCCATTCCGCCTCGCGCGCCGCGATCACGCCCTTCAGCCGCGCCACATGCTCCGGCGCCAGCGCGCCGCGCACGATCAGGAACCCGTCCTGCTCGAACTGCGCCAGTTCCTCCGCGCTGCACCCCGCATCTGCCAGCGTCCGTACTGCCGACTGTTCCGGTGCCTGCACGTTTGAGGCCTCCATCGTTGCCGTCATGTTCCGCTCTCCTTTTTTCCCGGTCCCTGTTCCCTGTTCCCTGCTTCAGGCTCCCGCCGGTTCCAGCGCCGCCTGCGCCAATGCCGTTTCAATCTCCCGCGCGGCCTGGTGCAGCAGCGCTCGGATGCGGTCCACACTGACCGCTCCCGTCGTGCCCGACAGCGACAGCGCCGCCTCCGCGCGGCCATCGCCCCCCTGCAGGCCGCCCAAGCGGATCGGAATCGCCGCCGAAATCCGTCCGGTCACCTGCCAGCCGTCGAGCGCCAAAACATCCAGCTCCAGCCGCTCCCGCGCCCGCGCCAGCAGCTCCGCCGCCGTCCCCGCCACCTCCGTCGTCGGCTGGCTCCAGCCGAACTCCGCGCGGGAATGTTCCAGCGCCGCGAGCGCTTCCGCGGCGGGCCGTTCCAGCAGCATCCGCAGACCCGGCGAAGACAGTTGCAGCGGATAGCGCATCAGCGGCATCACCAGCGGTTCGCCCGCGCCGATCTGCCGTACCAGGTAGAGCACCTCGTCGCGCCAGAGCGTCGCCACCGTCAGCATCAGCCCATCGCATTCCGGCCCCAGCTTCCGCAACACCGGCAAGCTGCGTTGAATCAGCGGAAATTGGTGGATCGCACGCGCGGCAAAGGCCAGCAAACCGTAGTCGGCCGCGAAGTGGTGGTAGTCCGGCTTGCGCACGAATCCAACCGCCTGGAGGGTCGATAGAATCCGCGACACCGAACTCTGGTGCAACCCCACCTGCGCGGCCAGTTGCGTGGCCGAGATCGGCTCGGCCGAATCCACCAACCCGCCCAGCACTTGGAGGCTGCGCGCCAACGATTGGGGACCGGAACTGCTGGAAAGGTCGTCTTGGTTCGTCATGCTCCCAACTATATCATGCGTAATACGCATTGTCAATATTAATTCATGCAAAATTCATAACCTATTCATTCCAAATGTGATCCAAATTCTGGAGGAAGATTAGTTCGTTTGGTTAAAGCCCCGCAGGCCCGATTAGTTCGTTTGGTTGGCGCCCCGTGGCGGCGATTTCGACCACCCGGCCGGCCAGCCGCGCCACCGTCCGCCGTTCGTGGCTGACCAGCAGCATGGGGATCCGCCACTCGTCGCGGACCCGTTCGAGGTACTCCAGGATGCGGTCTTTCAGGTCATCGTCGAGGCCCGTGAAGGGCTCGTCGAGAATCAGCAGCGCCGGCGAACACAACAGCGCACGGCCGAGCGCCACCCGCCGCGCCTGCCCGCCCGACAACGTCGCTGGCGGCCGTTCCAGCAGCGCACGCAGTTCCAGCAGATCGACCAGCCGATCGAAATCGACGCCCACCCCCGCCCCCGCCACGGCGCCGGCCGGCGGAGTCGTCACCCGCCGCCGCGCCAGGCCGGAGGTCAGGTTCTCCGCCACGCTGCGATGCGGAAACAGCAGGCTGTCCTGGAAGACGATGCCCAGCCCGCGCCGCTCGGGCGGCAGGTTCACCCCGGCCGCTGCGTCGAACAGGACCCGCTCGCCCAGCGCGATCCGGCCACGCGCGGGCGTCAGCAGCCCCGCAATCAGGTGCACCGCGGTGGTCTTGCCACTGCCCGACGGCCCGCACAGCGCGGTGATGCCTTCGCCGGTGACGAAGGCCAATTCGAGCGCGAAACCCCGCCGCCCGGCGTGCACGAAACCGCAGTCGAAGGTGAGACTCATGTCGGCAACGTCCCGGTCAGCCGCTGCTCGCGCCGCAGCAGCCACTCGCTGCCGGCCAGCGCCGCCAGCGAAAGCACGATCGAAACGACCACGATGCGCTCGGCCCGGACCGTCCCGCCGGGCGAATTGTACAGGTCGAAAATGTACAGCGGAATCGTCTGCGTCCGCCCCGGCATGTTGCCGGCGACCATCATCGTCGCGCCGAACTCCCCGAGGCTGCGGGCAAACGCCAGCACCGCGCCGGCGATCAGCCCGTGGCGCGCCAGCGGGAGCGTGACCGAGAAAAAGCAGTCCCACGGCCCCGCGCCCAGGCTGCGCGCCGCGCCTTCGAGCTTGCGATCCACCGAGGTGAAGGCGACCCGCATCGCTCGCACCATCAGCGGGAAGGAAACCACCGCCGCCGCCAGCGCTGCGCCCTTCCAGTCGAACACGAACTGCACGCCGAACCAGGCTTCCAGCCGCGAACCCAACAGCCCCTGCCGGCCGAACAGCACCAAGAGCAGGTAGCCGGTCACCACCGGCGGCAGCACCAGCGGCAGGTTCACCGCGGTTTCGACCAGCGCCTTGCCCGGGAACTGGCGGCGCGCCAACAGGTGAGCCACCGCCACGCCCAAGGGCAAGCTCACCAGCACCGCGGCGGCGGAAACTTCGAGGCTCAGGCGCAGCGCCTGCCATTCGTCCGGCGTCAGTCCCATCATGGGTGCGCGCCTGGGAGGGGGATCGACGACGCGGGCGTGGTGGGCGTGGTGGGCGTGGCGGTGGCTCACCTGTTGGCGCGCCG
>JBOHNC010000139.1:0-4656 GCA_050730415.1 Planctomycetota bacterium | reverse complement strand
GCGCTGACCATCCTGTTCGAAATCGCCGTCATCCTGATCCTGGTGGTCTACCTACTGGGGCGAATTTCCACCAACGAAGACAGCCTGTGGGCCAGCCGCGTGCAGATGGCGCAGGGGCTCGCGAAGGACGCGCTGGCCGACGAGCAGGCGCGGCTGGACCGGCTGCCTGCCAGTCCGGCGCTGCCCGAGGGCGGCACGAATGACGCAACCGGAGCGACCGCCGCGGCGGACCGGGTTCATTTCGAGCCGGCGCCGGACCCGGCGCTGTTCGCGGTGCGGCTGAACGCGCTGCTGGACTTGCAGGCGCAGCTCGCGACGCCGTCGGCGGCGCCGGGCAAAGCCGCACTGGCCGCCGCCGCCCAGGCGATCGACCCCTCCCTGCACGGGGAAAATGCATTCAAGGCGGCGATCGCGCGCCTGGAGAAAACGCTGGCCGCGCCCGCGCCGCTGACGCCGGCGCAGATCGATCCGCTGCTGCGCTGCGAGGCGCCGGTGTTCGAGCGCCTGCCGGGGCTGCTCAATGGCGCCGCGCGCGCGGGCATCGCCGACTGGGAATACACCGATGCGGCGCAGTTCCAGCAGCGTCGCGACGCGCTGGGCGCGCTGCTGGTGGTGCTGCATGCGGCGGCGCAACGCCAGCCGGCCGCCGATGCGGATGCCGGAACCGCCGCGCGGGAACTGCGCGCCGCGGCGGCCGCGCGCGATGCCATTCCGCCGCTGACGCTGGCCTACCTGCACGGCGCGCTGTCGCTCGATCCGAGCGACGACAGCCTTCTGACCCCCGCGCAGGCGATCAATTTATACCTGCGGTTGCTCAACCGCGAACTGATCGCTTTCGCCGACGCCGACGCCGCCACGGCGGCCGGCCACCGCCGGGCGCTGATGGGCGCCGAATGGGTCGAGGCCGGGCTGCCCTCGGCCAGCGATCTGGTCGACCGGCTGGCGGCGCAACTGATCGAAAATCATCTGGCGCTGTGGCACCGCGGCGTGTCCACGCCGCTTTGGAACGACAGCAAAAGCCCGGCCATGGTCCGCTGGTCCGGCGGCGGCCAGATCGAGACCGCCTACCAGTCGCTGCTGTTGCTTTCGCGCAACCTGCGCGCGGTGGCGCAGAAACCGGTCACCGCGCAGGCGCCGATCGCAGCCCTGGACGGCAGCGTCAAGCCGATGACGGTGGCGGCCTATCTGGCGCAATTGGCCGCGCCGGGAACGACTGCGGCCGACGGGAACCTGCAGATCGGCAAGCTGGATGTGGGCGCGGTGGCCAACCGGCTGGCGGTGGAACTGCGCGTGGCGCGAGCCGAACTGCACCTGATCGCCGTGGACGCGGAACTCACCGACCGCTACCGGGCGCTGGGCCGCAAGGTGCCCGGCAGCCTGCCGCCGACGGTCGATCCGGCGACCGGTCGGTTGTACCTGTACCGGCCCTACACCGACGACTGGAACCTGTTTTCCGATTTCGGGCCGGACAATCTGGCCGCGCAATCCAACCGGGAGGACGATCCGCGCATGAATTTGAAGGCGACACGCCAGCAGGGGCTGGTGCTGCGCTGACGCGGCGGGGCCGGCGGCGGTCCTGCTCGATGGCCGGCCGGATTCGGGAGCATCCGGCCGCATTCATCCACACCTGGGAGAGCACACTCCGTGTCCAACGACCTGATGATTTCGATTTCCGGCGTGCGCGGCATCATCGGCAAATCGCTGACGCCGCGGCTGATCAGTTCGCTCGGGGAAGCCTACGGCACCTACGTTCGCCAGGGGCGGGTGGTGGTGGGGCGCGACACGCGGGTCTCGGGGGAGATGGTCAAGCATGCGCTGCTGGGGGGCCTGCTGTCCACCGGCTGCAAGATCATCGACGTGGGGGTGGTGGCCACGCCGACTCTGACGCTGGCGATCGAACACTTGAAGGCCGACGGCGGCGTCATGGTTTCAGCCAGCCACAATCCAATCGAGTGGAACGCACTGAAGTTCTTCCGCGCCGACGGCATCTACCTGAACGATGAAGAGGGCCGGGAGCTGCTCAACATTTACTACGCCGGCGATTTCCAGCATGTCGGCTGGGACGGCCTGTCCGACATCGAAGCCTACCCGCACGCCAATGCGATGCATGTGCAGGAGGTGCTGAAGATCGTCGACGTGAACGTCATTCGCCAGTGCAAATTCAAGGTGGCGCTCGATTGCGTCCACGGCGCGGGCGTGGCGGTCTGCCTGGAACTGCTCGAACGGCTTGGCTGCAGCGTCGAAAAACTGCACTGCATTCCGGACGGGCTGTTTCCGCACTACCCTGAGCCGAACTTCGTGAACCTGAAGGACCTGATTGCGCGCTGCGGCCAGGGCGATGTAAACATCGGCTTCGCCGTCGACCCCGACGCCGATCGGATTGCACTGGTGACGGAATCCGGCGTCTTCGCCGGCGAGGAACTTTCGCTGGCGATTGCCGCCGATCATGTGCTGAGCACGCTGAAAGAGCGCGGGCAGCCGATCCGCGGCTACGTGGTCAACATGTCCACCTCGCGCGTGAATCAGGACATCGCGGAGAAATACGGCGCGCCGTTTTTCCGCACGCCGGTGGGCGAAGTCAACGTGGCCGAAAAAATGAAGCAGGAACAGGCTTCCATTGGCGGCGAGGGCAACGGCGGGGTGATCGACCCGCGCATCCACTACACCCGCGATTCGCTGTGCGGGATCGCGCTGACGCTCGAAGCGATGGCCAAGACCGGCAAGACGCTGACCGAACTGATCGCGCGGTTTAAACCCTACGAGATGGTGAAGAGCAAAATCAACTGCCCGCGCGCACAGGCTCGCCGGGTGCTCGCGGCGCTCAAGGAAAGCGTTCCCGGCGCGCAGCGGGTGGATACCTCCGACGGGCTGCGCATCGACTGGGAGGATCGCTGGGTCCACATCCGCGGTTCGAACACCGAGCCGATCCTGCGGGTGATCGCCGAAGCCGCGCGGTCGGGCGAAGCGACCGCGCTGGTCAATCAATACATGGAACGGGTCGAGAAACTGGTGGGGGCGAAGGCGGACAACGGGCACTGATGCTCGCGGGCGAAACGGCGCTTGCATTGGGTCCCTGGATTGAGTACGATTCCGCTCGATGGCCCGGGCCGGCCGCGGCGCGCGTTTGCAGCCGCTCTCCGGGCGCCGATCGAAACACGACCGAACCGGCAACGCCGCCACGGGAGAAACGGGCCATGAGCACCGCCGACGAATGGGACCAGCCGATTGGGCCGATTGGGCCGATTGCGCCGGCCGGTCCGGGCGCGACCTCCGCGGACGATGGAACCGGCGCCGTCGCCGTCCCGGGCGCGGAGCCTGCTCGGCTGCCCACCGCCACCGACATGCAGGCCGATCGCCGCCGTCGGCAAGTGCAGATCGAGAAAAAGCGTACCCCTCCGATGGTGTCGATTCTGGGCGGTCTGGGGCTGATCGTGCTGGGCGTGGTCGGCAGCATTCTGTTGTATATCGGCGCCGGCTTCATCAGCGGGTACCTGATCGTCGCGCCGGTGATTGGCCTGGTGATGATCGTGAACGGCCTGATCCGGATGTTTCAGCGGCCCGGGTGATCCAGGCGCGGGTGCTTCCCGGGGGTCGCACAGGGTCTTTTAGTTCTCGCCTCAGCCTCCCAGCACTGGTAGCTCAAGTCCCCCGAAGCCGAATTCGTGCCGAAGTGCCGTGCTGGGCTAATCTCGGGCGTGCCTCCGGGACTTCAAAAATTGGGAGAGAACTAAAAGACCCTGGGGAGCCGCAGACGTCGGTCGTATTCCGTCCGGCGGGCTCTTCCGCTTCGCGGCTCGTGTGCGAAAATTCCTCCCCGGTTTCCGCCTCGCCCGGTTGTTCGCTCGTCCCCGCAGGATGGTTTGCCGTGTCCGCACCCGTCACCACCGCCGGCGGTTCGTCCGCCGCCGATCCGCTGCTGCCGCCGGTTGGCCCGAATGCGAGCGTGTCTGACGCCTACGCGTCGGTGCTGGAACGGCTCGAAAGCCTGGTCAACCACGAAAAGCGTCCGCAGTCGGCTCGCGCCTGGGGGCTTGAACGGGTCCGCAAAGTCTCCGACCGTCTGGGCCGGCCCGGCGACCGCTACCCGACCCTCCACGTCACCGGCACCAAGGGCAAAGGCACCACCTCGCACCTGATGGCGCGGCTGCTGAAAGCCGGCGGGCGCCGAGTCGGGTTGTACACCTCGCCGCACGTGCGGGATGTGCGCGAGCGGATCAAAATCGACGGCGTCCCGATCGATCCGGCCGCGTTTGCGCGCGCCTTCGACACCGTCTGGAACTCCTTTCACGGGCTGGTGGACGAAAACGAACGGCCGGTTTCCTACTTCGAGATGATGACGCACACCGCTTTCGTGGCCTTCGAACAGGCCGGGGTGGATATCGCGGTGATCGAAGTCGGCCTGGGCGGGACGCTCGACGCCACCAACATCCTGACCGCGCCGCTGGCCTGCGTGCTCACCCCGATTTCCCTCGACCACGTCAAGATTCTCGGGTCGACGGTCGAAGCGATCGCGCAGGACAAATCGGGGATCATCAAACCCGGCGCGCAGGTGATCGTGGCCGATCAGCCGGCCGGCGCGCGGGAGGCGATCCACGCGCGTGCGCGGGAGATCGGCACGCCGCGACTCTGGCAGATCGGCCGCGATGTGACCTACCG
>JBOHNC010000138.1:0-5358 GCA_050730415.1 Planctomycetota bacterium | reverse complement strand
TTTTCGAAGTCCCGCACAGCGGGACGGCCGACGGCAGGCCCAGCCCGGCGCCGCCTTGGCGCAAGTGCTGGGTTGGCGGTGCGTAGCCACGCTCCCGCGCGATCCGAAACAGAACCAGGCACCCGACCTTCCATCGCGCGGAACCGCATGCAACCTTCAACGAAGCGATTGCATTTCGGCGCGTCGCCCACGACGTTCCGCGCGGAAATGCGCATTGGCGCGACATCGCTTTGGGCCGCGCGGGGCGGTCTGGCGACCGCTTCCAGGGGTAGCCTGCGGAAGACCTTCGGCAACCCCTGGCTCTGTTACCTCGCGCCGTTGGCGCGAAGAGGGCGACCTGACGGTCGGGGGTTCCGGGTCATGCGCGACAGATGTGGGTAAGTCACAGGTCATCAGACCGGCTTCCTCGTCTGGCCCGTACATTCGGCTCCGCGACCATGCCCACTCCCGGCAGCGCCTACATCCTGCCGGCTCCTGGGCGCGTCCGCGCGCATCTTCTTTCTATTCCCCTTTATTCCCACCTCAACCGATTCTCCCGTCGTTCCTCGGTGCCTCGGTGCCTCTGTGTCTCTGTGGTACCGCTTCTTCCGCGCAGTCGCCTCAAAAGTTGGTACAATGGTTCCCCTGAGGGTCCATCCATTGCACACGCGGCGGCGCCGCCCATCCGGGCCTGACCAGGCGATTTCATTTTTTCGCCGCTTCGCGGGCGTGGTGACCTTTCGGCACACGTCATACAATGGGTGCACGTCGTTAAGTTGGTTGCACCTGAGCGGGTAGGACCGGCGTGGAAATTATTTTCTGCAAACAATGTGGCCGTCGCATCAAGCAGGATGAACTGCAGCAGAACCAGTTCACTCTGGTGGACAATCAGTATTTCTGCAC
Source organism: Planctomycetota bacterium (assembly GCA_050730415.1). Taxonomy (GTDB): domain Bacteria; phylum Planctomycetota; class SZUA-567; order H5-PLA8; family JBOHNC01; genus JBOHNC01. Next base: position 4,476 of record JBOHNC010000138.1, on the reverse strand, counting down.
CACCTGCATGCCGGTCACTCCCACCGTCGCCGCCGGTGGCGGCGATGCCCCCCCGCGCCGCAAAAGCAGCGCGATGACCCGCCCCAAGACCACCGCCCAGTCTGTCGTCGTCCGCTCCAAAACCGGCAAGCAATCCGCCATCGACGGCGCCCGTTCCCCCAGCGCCCATGCGATGCCTGCCCAGCGTCCGAAATCCGAAAAAAAGCCCACCGTGGCGATCCTCGCCGGCCTCGGCGTCGCCGTGCTCGCCATTGTCGTCCTGGCCGTGACCGTCCTCTTCCGCGGCAACACGCCGCCGGTCAAGACCCAGCAGGACGCCAATGTGGTCGGGCCCCAACCAAGCGATTCTTCCCACCCCAACCCCACGCCCGACAGTTCGACCCGGCCCCAGACTCCCCCCGTCTCCAACACCACCCCCGGCGCGCCCTCGCTTGAGACCTGTTTCAACGACGACATCCAGCACGCCCTCGCCCAATCCCAAGCTGCCGGCGCCGCGCTGCTCACCTGCCCCACCGTGGCGCAGCCGCCCGTGCTGGACGGCGACCTGAGCGATCCCTGCTGGGCCACCGCTGCGGTCTTCGACAATTTCACCGCCGACGCCACCGGCCGACCCGCCGCCGAGTCCCATCAGGCCTCCACCGTCCGCATGGTTCACTGCCACGGCGTCCTCTACATTTGCGGGGAAGCCGACATTCCCGAGGGCACCGCCAACATGAAGGCCACCCTGAATCAGCGCGATGCCGCGGTCTGGAACGAAGAATGCTTCGAATGCTTCTTCGCGCCCCCCACCGCCAAAGAGCGCTACTCCCAGATTGCCATCGGTCCCAAAGGCGCCGTCTTCGATCTCGAAGGCCGCATCGGCGAAACCCGCGATTCCGCCGTGAACTTCCCCAGCCTGAAATGCGCCACCAAAATCGCCGCCAACAAATGGACCTTCGAGCTCTCAGTCGCCGCCACCGATCTGTACGGCCTGGCCACCGGCCGCTGGCATGTCAACTTCTTCCACGACAGCATGCCCACCGCCGGGCCGCATCAGGGCATCAGTTGGAAGCCGGTCGGCGATGACTACCACGCCTGGCCGGAATACCCCCAAATCGACTTCCAGGGCGAATCCGCCGCCGACCTCGCTGCCGCGCAGAACATCCTCATCCAGACCCTCCCCGAATACGTCGCCCTGCGCCGCACCGCCGCCGCCTGCGCCGCCCAGCCGCTCCCCTTCGACCCGCTCAACCTCGATCCCCGCCCCCGTTCCGTCACGCCGCCCTACGTGCCCGGCTTCACCATCGCCGATGCCGGCAAAAACTTCGACACCCCCATCGGCTCGGTCGGCTACTTCACCCAAACCATGACCCTGCGGCCCGACTCCACCAACGTCGGCCTGCTGCGCATGGGCGCCTTCACCACCGGCGCCACCGCCCATCTGCGCATGACGGTGAAATTGACCGGCGGCACAGCCGATCACCCCCGCGTCGTCGGCCTCGTGGTCCACACGCCGTTCGGTAGTCCGACCACCTGCGAAGCCCTCACCGGCCTGGTCGTCGTCAACGGCCAAATCAGCGGCTTTGCCGCCAGCCGCACCGCCCCCGGCGCTCCGCCCACCAACGAAAACACCCAAGTCCCCATCGTCGTCCTGCCCGACACCGCCCGGCCGCTCGACCTGGATTTCTGCCTCGAACCCGATCGCATTCAAACTTTCGTCGACGGCCGCCTGCTGGCCGAACTCCCCTGGCCGGGGGCCAATCCCTGCGCCGCCGACGTTCTCGGCCTGTTCGTGCAAAACACCGGCTGCGACCTGTACAAACTTCTCATCACCCCCGGCATGGTCAAAAATTCGCTCCAATTGCCTCCCTGGGGCCAGGTCCTCTACGCCGCCCAAATCGCCGCCCATGCGCCCCCCGGCGGCGATCTGCTGCTCTACCCCGACCCCTCCGCCGCCCTCGACGGCGCCCTGGCCACCCTGCGCAGTGCCTACGACACCGCCCATCCCGGCCAGCCGCTGCCGCCCGACGGCCCGCTGGCCGGCCGCCCCGCCCTGGATTTCAAACTCCCCGTCCACGGCGGCATGCCCTGCCACCTGTACGTGCGCATCCGCAACGCCGGCGCCCAGACCGGCGTCGCCCCCACCTTTTGGCTCCAGGTGAGTGGCCTCGCCGACACCGCCTTCGCCGATTTCGCCCCGCAAAAATCCCAAGCTTTCCTCGTCGAACGCACCACCACCAACGGCCACGACTGGGGCTGGACCCCGCTGGTCGACCCCGCCACCAAAAAACCGGTCACCCTCACGTTTCAGGGCGACGGCGAAGTCTCCTGCCGGCTGATCACCGGCGCCCAGGACGCCGCGCTCGACCAGATCCTGCTGCTGCCCAGTCAGGAACCCTGCGCCGGCAGCGAAATCAACGATGACAGTTGGTACGTCGGCGGAGAACTCGATCCGACCTTCGCCTGGAAGGGCGTCGCCGCGCCCGAGCAGTTGGCTGCCGCCGACGCCGTCCAGGTCGCCGGTTTCAAAACCGACGACTCCCTGCTCGCCTCCACCGCCAACCCCAACCCCACCGGCAATCCGGCGCCCACGCCGGTCGGCCCACCGCCGCAGAGCGCCGATGGCTTCGTCGCCAACGTATCGCTCCGCGCCGCCCACATCCTCTCCGCCGCCGCGATCATGCCCGGCTTCAGCGACCAGGTCGGCGCCCAGTTCCTGGTGCCCCCGCCGCTCGTGAAAGCTCACTTCTTCCAAGCCGACCATGCCGCCTGGGCCGACGCCGCCGCGCCCTTCAGCTTCGACCTCAAAGGCCCCGCCATGGTGTTTCTCGGCTGCGACGCCAGCCAGCCCGCCGGCGCCGCGATGGTCCGGGAACTCGCCGCCGATGGGTTTGAACCGAGCGCCCTGCGCATCCTCCAGACCGGCCCCGACGCCAGCTACCAACTGCTCCGCAAACGCTTCCCGGCCGGCCCGGTCAATTTCGCCGCCCACAATTTCACCGCCGTCGCGCCGCTCGTTTTCGTCCTCCCGCTCGACACCGCCCCGCGTCAGGCCGTCGACATGTCCCAGCCTCTGCCCGAACTGCCCGGTCTGCCCATCGGCGACACCCTCGTGCATCTGAGCGCCGACGAAGCCAACGGCGCGGTAGACCTCGACAAAGCGATCACCGCCACCCTCCATCGCGTCGATGTCACCGCCGCCACGCCGCTCGGCGCCCCCGCCTGGGTTTTCTACGGCATCCCGCCCTCCGCCGGCCGCGAGGCCACCGACGAAGACGCCAGCTATATCACCCTCGCCGACGGCCCGCCGCTCGACGCCAAACAAGGCGCAATCTCCTTCTGGATCTACCCCGGCGGCAGCCTCATCACCCGCCACCAGATCCTCTGCCGCAAAGACGGCAACCGCGTCCGCGGACTCGAAATGATGCACGGCTACCTCTCCTCTTCCTTCGGCGATCGCGCCATTCGCGCCAAAACCGAAATCCCCTCCTACAAATGGACCCTCGTCGTCTGGAACTTCGGCCCCAAAGGCCAGCAGTTCATCATCGACGGCCACGTCGAAGAGTGGCAAAACACACCCGCCGACCTGTCCGCCGGCGGCGAAATGCGCATCGGCAACAACTACCAACGCGACTCCCTCGAAGGCCTCCTTGGCGAATTCTGCGTCTACAGTCAGCCGGTCGATCACGCCAAACCCAAAGATGGCATCCCGCCCGCCCTGCGTCTGAGCATGCAGATGGAACAAACCGCCGAAGCCGGCGCCGTCGCCATCTACGGCTTCGACGGCAACCTGCCGCTCCCCCACGAAGCCGACCTCTCCGGCCACGGCCTCGACGCCACCTGGGAAAACTACCGCGGCTTCGTCTCCACCGGCGTGGTGACCCAGATCGAGGCTGCGCGCGAACGGGTCGCCGAAATCAAGCATGGCACCAAAGGCAATCCCTGCTTGACGCTCCCCATGAGCCCCTCCCTCTTGCTGCCCTCGGGCTCTCTGTACATCACCGTGAATCTCGACAAAGCCGCCTTGCGCAAGTTGCCCAACGACGAAGGCCGCTGCATGCTCCTGCAGCAGACCAACGCGGCGGGGGGTGGGGCGTTGCTATTCGGCGATATCGTCTCGCCCGGATTTTTCTTCGCCAACATCAGCGCCAAATCTCCCACCTCCACCAGTTGGAAGGCGCTTAAGGCGCGCGCCGATCTTGAAGGCGGCATCTGGTATCGCTTCGCCTTTACCTGGACCCCCAAAACCCTGCGCATCTACCAGGACGGCAAGTTGGTCGGCGAACAGCCCAACGACGGCTTCATGCTCGACGGCAAAACCAAAGCCCTGCAACTGTTCGTCACCGAAAGCGATCCCATCAAAGGCTTCGTCGGTTCCGTCGGCGAGGTCCGCATCTTCCCCTACGCCCGCACCGTTTGGAACTGATCGCACCCGTTCCCCCCGATCCCTCCCCCCGTCGCCGATTCCTCCTCCGCCTGACCTGATCCGCCCCGGCC
>JBOHNC010000137.1:0-5100 GCA_050730415.1 Planctomycetota bacterium | reverse complement strand
CCACCGGACGGGTGGGGCGTGTTGGGACGAGCCGGCGTGGGCCGTGCGGCGGCGGGTTCTGCGGAGGCCGCGGCCGGCGCGGGTGATTTGTCGGCTGGGCCGGCTGGGCTGGCTGGCGGAGGCGAGGGTGGCACAGCCGAGGCAGGGCTGGCGGGGCTGGTGGGAGTGGCGGGGGTGGGGGGGGTGGGGGCGCCGCGTTCGCCGGGAGGCGGCGGCTGCTGCGGCGCGCCGTCGTCGCGTGAATCTGTCATCGCTGGCGACGCTCCCGTAAAACCCTTCGATGCCCGTCTTCATCGTCCGCCGGTTGGCGCGCTCCGGCGAACGCTCCGACGAACGCTCCGGCGAACGCTCCGCGCCGACGGGCGACACCCGCCATCAGGGAGCGGCCAGAATCTCCTTGATCCGCTGACCGAGAATCTGGCAGCCTTGGCTGTTGGGCCGGCTGCCGTATACGGCCACGGCGGCGTCGGTGGAATTCAAGCGCCAATCGGCCGGGTCGTCGAGCACCGGCAGGTCGGGCCACTGAAATCCTTGGGCGCGTTGCCGTTCGGTCACGGTGGATACCAACATTGTATGGCGTTTTTCGGGGACGCTAGGATGCCGGAACGGCCCGATCACGATGAGCGACCGCAGGTCGCCGGCGCCGGCCTGGCGCCGCGCGCGCCAATGCGCGGACAGCGCATCGAGCGCCAAGCTGAACTCACGCGGGTCGGTCCCGAACAGCGCGTCATCCCAGGGCAGAATCACCACCAGACGCTCCAGGTCGGCATTGTCCGGCCGGTCGATCGCAGCGAGCGCCGCGGCCAGGCACCCGGCCATCGGATGGAACGGTTCGTCGCGCGTGGCCTGCGGCGCGAGCACCAGTCGCGTCACGCTGCTGTTTGCCGGCGCGGCTGCCGGCCCCGATGATGCCGCCGGTGAAGAAGACGGCGCAACGCTTGAAGTGCCGGATCCAGCCCTGCCGCCCAAATGCCTCACCGGGATGGCTTGAACCTGCGCAATATTCAGCGCCGCCGCCAGCGTTGGACCCAGCACCGCGGGCGCGACGATCAGCGTTCTGCGTGCCGGAGCGTTCGGATCGGGCGGTGCGGGCGGGCGGAACACGCCGGTGACCAGGCCCGAGCGATCGACCTGCGGCGCGCGCGGATGCACGCTCAGCACCACGGGGTGACCATCGGCGGCGCACAGCCGAGCGCCCAGACAGCCCCACGTCAGCCCGCGCATGCCGCTGCCGGGCGCTTGCGCTTCGGCCACGAGATTTTCCGCGCTGCCCGCACGCGCGCGCGGCGGCAGGGAGGCCAGCCGCAGATCGACGCCGGCATCCGCGTTCGCGGCCGAGCGCAGTTCGATTTCAACCTGCACACCGGCCGGTTGCACGCCGTTTTGCACCGAAGACTGAGCGATCAGCCGCACGAAGGCCGCGTGGAGGTCGGCCGGCACCGCCAGCGTGAGCACGCTGAGTTTCCCGTGGGCGAAATCGTCAGGGGTGGTGGGATCGGGCAGGGTAACCGTCTTCAGCGGTTTTCGGTCGGCATCCAGAAATTGCGCCTGCACGGCAGTCTGGCCTGCCAGCCCAACCCGAAACTGCATCTCCCACCCGTTGTCGGCGGAAACCACGTCAGGCAGGTAGTCGAACCAAATCCCCGGAAAGGGCGCGTAGTCAGGCTGGGGAGCGGTCTGCGAGGGTTCAGGAGGCGCGGGCGGAGGCACAAGCACAGGCTTACTCGGCGTGCCAGGTTGCTGATCTTCTGCGGCCAGGGTCCCGTACACGCTCCCGGCCAAGCACATCAGCAGGCCACCCGCCACCCCCGCCACGCCCGCCAGGTTGGCCCAAGCCTTTCGACGAAATGTGCGGAGCATCTTTGCGCCTTTGCGAGAGCTCTTCGACTTCGCTTTCTCCCGCGACCAAATCGCCAAACACAGCGGGCAATTTACAAGCGGCCTGAGAAATGCCCCCCACCCAAGTGGCACGGGCCCATGGCCCGTGGGTAAAAATGCCGGCAAAGCCGGCGCCTTATCCTTCTTGCGCGCGCAGCGCGCACTCTGTATTTCCCAAGCAAATTCAAGTTACATGGCTCAGGGCGCGGGCGCCTTGACGACGACCCCCGCCTCGGCCGGCAATTCCTTCTTGATCGACAGCACCCGCAGTGCCTCGTCGTCAACTTCCCCCGGCGCGCCGGTCATCAAATCCAGCGCATTCTGATTCTTCGGGAAGGCGATCGCTTCGCGAATGTTGGTGGCCCCGCACATCAGCATGACGATGCGGTCGAGCCCCGGCGCAATGCCCGCGTGCGGCGGCGTGCCGTATTTCAGCGCCTGGTTGAAAAATCCGAACCGTTCTTCAATGTCATGGTCGCTCAGTTTCAACGACCGGAACATCCGTTCCTGCAATTCCCCCGAATGGATTCGGACCGAACCGGATGCGCATTCAAACCCGTTCATCACAAAGTCGTAGGCCGACGACCGCACCCGGCCGGGATCGGATTCGATGAACGGCATGTCCTCTTCCAGCGGCGAAGTGAACGGGTGGTGAGCGCTGACCCAGCGCTTTTCTTCCTCGCTGTATTCGAACAGCGGAAAATCGAGCACCCACACTGGCGCAAATTTGGCCGGGTCTTTGAACCCGGCTTCACTGCCGGCCAGGTTGCGGAGGTAGGCCAGCGAAGCGTGGCAGACTTTGGCCTGGTCGGCGACGAACACCAGCAGGTCGCCTTCCTGGACGCGCCCGGCCGCCGTGCTGGGCGCGAACAAATCGAGCAGCGTCTTCTGCTGCTCCGGGCTGAAAAATTTGCTGCAGCCGCCCGCCAGCTTGCCGTCTTTTTCGACCTTCGCCCAAGCCAGGCCGCGCGCGCCGAAAACCTTCAATTCGATCGTCAGGTCGTCGATGTTCTTGCGGCTTTTTTTCGTGCCCCACGTCGGAATGCACAGCCCCTTGACGAAGCCTTTCGCCTCCAGCGCGCCCTTGAAAACCGCGAACTCCGTCTGCGCCGCCAGCCCGCCGACATCGACGATCTTCAGCCCCGGAATCCGCAGGTCCGGCTTGTCGTCGCCGTAGCTGTTCATGCACTCGCGGTAGTCCAACCGCGGAAACGGAATGGGCAGGTCGAACCCGATGCCGGCCTGGAAGGCCGCTTTCATCGCGCCTTCCACCACCCCAAAAACATCGTCCCGTTCGGCGTAGGACATTTCCAGATCGAGCTGCGTGAATTCAGGCTGGCGGTCCGCGCGCAGGTCCTCGTCGCGCATGCAGCGCGCAATCTGGAAGTAGCGGTCGCAGCCGGCCACCATCAACAGTTGCTTGTACATCTGCGGCGACTGCGGCAGCGCGTAGAAATGCCCCGGATGCACCCGGCTGGGCACCAGGTAGTCGCGCGCGCCCTCGGGCGTCGACTTGCCCAGGAACGGCGTCTCGATTTCGATGAAGTTCTCCGCCACCATGTAGGCGCGGATGGCGGCCAGAGCCCGGCTGCGAATTTCCAGATTCCGCTGCATCACCGGCCGGCGCAGGTCGAGGTAGCGATATTTCAGCCGCACTTTTTCGTCGACCACGACATCGTCGCGGATTTCAAGCGGCGGGGTCTGCGCCTTCGACAGCACCGTCAATTCGACCGCTTCGACTTCAATTGCGCCGGTGGCGAGTTTCGGGTTGATGCGGTCCTGCCCGCGCGCCACGACTTTGCCGCTGACGCGGATCACGTCTTCGCGCCGCAGCGCGTCGGCCTGGTCGTGCAGCGCCTGGCCGCTGCGCTGCGGATCGAAAATCACCTGCGTCATGCCGGTGCGGTCGCGCAGGTCGATGAAAATCACTCCGCCCATGTCGCGGTAGCTGTGGACCCAGCCCGACAGCACGGCCGTCGTGCCGATGTCGGCCGGCCGCAGCTCGTTTAAACGGTGGGATCGGTACTTGTTGACGTAGTTGGGCATGGCCCGTGGAACTCCATGAAACAGGCGCCCCTGCAGCGCCGGCGTTCGGAGGGCGGAAACGGAGTGCTCGCCCGCGAACGCAAAGAGAGAACGATATCGCCGAAGGTCGGAATTACAACCGAACGGCTCAAACCGGACGGTTCACTTCGTCGGGACCACCGCGTCCACTTCGATTTCGATCAGCCAGCCGGGATCGATCAGACGAGCCACCTGCATGAAAGTGGTGGCCGGGCGAATCTGGCCGAAATACTCCCCGTGAATCTGCGCAACCGCCTCCCAGTCTTCGATGCGAGTCAACAGCAGCCGCGTGCGCACCACGCTGGTCAGATCGGTCCCGGCCTTTTCCAGCACGCCTTGGATGATCTCCAGACAGCGCCGCGCCTGGCCGGCAGGATCGCCGGGGCAGGCGAGCTTGCCATTCGCTCCGATCGGCGCGGTCCCGCTGACCGAAATCCAGTTCCCGACTTTGACCGCGCGGGAAAATCCGATCTTCGGTTCGAAGGGACTGCCGGAGGAAATGTTCTGCCGACTCTGTGTCATGGATCGCCTGCCTCAGTTTGCTGCATGGGGGAAATGAACGGCCCTCAAGATACCCGAACCGCACATTTTGGGGAGCACCGCACGCATCCGGACGTGGCACGGGCTGACCAGCCCGTGTCCAGCGAGTCCCCGAGCGTTTCCGCTGAAAAGCGCGTTTCGCGCTAATCTTCCTCTTCCTCTTCCTCTTCTTTTCCCACCCCCACCCCACAAATGCCCCCCGCCCCGTGGCACGGGTCGCCAGTCCCGTGCAAAAAAAAGCGCGCGCGAAGCGCGCACCATCTCTCTTGCACGCGCCGCGCGCATTCCGTAGTGGCACGGGCTGACCAGCCCGTGTCCAGCGAGTCCCCGAGCGTTTCCGCTGAAAAGCGCGTTTCGCGCTAATCTTCCTCTTCCTCTTCCTCTTCCTCTTCTTTTCCCACCTCCACCCCACAAATGTCCGAGGCCCCGTAGCACGGGTCGCCAGTCCCGTGCAAAAAAAAGCGTGCGCGAAGCGCGCACCATTTCTCTTGCGCGCGCCGCGCGCATTCCGTCGTGGCACGGGCTGACCAGCCCGTGTCCAGCGAGTCCCCGAGCGTTTCCGCTGAAAAGCGCGTTTCGCGCTAATCTTCCTCTTCCTCTTCCTCTTCCTCTTCTTTT
>JBOHNC010000136.1:0-3502 GCA_050730415.1 Planctomycetota bacterium | reverse complement strand
ACGGCGGCTGGATTTGCGCCCGCTGCGGAAGCGGTTTCGGCTTCAGCGCCCGCTGGTGTTTCAGCCTCCGTCTCTGCGTCGGCCATGGCCGCTGAAGGGGCGTTCGATTCTGGTGGGGCGTCGTCCGTGTCGTTGGCCGCGTGGTCGGCGGCCTCGTCCGCATCGCTGGCGGTTTCGTCCGCGTCCTTTGTGTCGTGCGCGTCGTCTCCGTTCTCTCCGCCGTCATCGTCGTCATCGTCGTCATTGGCGTCCGCAGGGTCAGCGACGGCGGCGGCGGGGGCGCCGTAGTTGATCTTGGCGCTGCGGAAGCCTTTGGCGCGGCGGCGGCCCTCTTCGAAGGGGATGAGGAATTCCTGGTAGGCGGCGGCGAATTCGGCGTGGAGGTCGGCCAGCCGGGCGGGGAAGGAAAGCACGATGTGATTTTCGTCCTGGCGCCGCAGGCTGGTGGTGAACAACCGGCCCAGGACCACCCACAGGAGGCCGGCGACCAGCAGGCCGCTTTCCACTGCCGCCAGGGTAGCCATGGTCATTTCGGAGCGGTGCTGGGCGGCGCACAGGCTGATGACCACGGGCAACGTGGGCAGCATCAAGAACAGCACGAGCCAGCCGCCGCCGCGCGCCAGCTCCCAGCGACTTTGCGCTCCTCGATGGACGAAGATTTTGAAGGCGTATAACCGGGTCGTGGCCTTGCTGATGGCCCAGGCAATCGCCAGTGCGCCCAGCTCCACCCAGAGATTGCCGAAACCGAGAAAAGGCAGCAGCAGCGGCACGAACAGAAAAGTCCAAGGGTTGGCGATGCGGATGGTGAAATCGATTTTTTCGATCTCATCGCGGCGGCCGCTGAAGATGCAGCGTTCGGGCAGGTAGCCGGAATACATGAAATCGGTGAGGACCTCGAGTTTAAGTTTCATCGCCAGCGTCCTCGTCCCAGAGTTCATCGGCGCTATCGGCCGTGTCCGTTGTGCTCGGTGCAGGTGCAGGTGCCGGCGCGCGCGCGAGCTTTTTCCGGCGTTTGCCGACGGCTGGATCGCGGCCCATTTTTTTCGCGCCGTGGGCATGCAGAAATGTTTTGTAGGCGTCGCGGTACAGGCGGAAGGTTTCCTGGAGCCGGTTGGGGAAGGCGATTTCAATCGGGCCGCCGGGGCGGAGCAGTTGAAAGCGTGTGTTGCGGCGGTCGAGTTGAAACTGGATCCACAGCCAGGCGGCGAAGGCGCCGGGCACCGCCAGCAAGCCGACCAGCCAGGCGGCCAGGGTCCATTCCAGCACCAGGCCTAGCAGCAGCGCCACGCCGAACAGGCCGGCGGCGAACAACGCGGCCAGCAGCCCGGCCGCGCCGCGTCCACGATTGGCCGCCGCGTGCTGTCCCGGCGCGCCGGGGACTTCGAAGGCCAGCGAATTATCCTGCGCGGCGGCCGCCAGGGAGCGCAGCGCACGGCCATGAACCAGCGCGGCCTTTTGTTCGTCGGACAGGCAGGACACGCGCACTTTGCACGGCAGCAGCTTGTCGGTGCGGCCGCTGAAGACGCAGGCTTTCGGCACATGTTCCGACGACCAGAAGGCGGGCATGACGTTCAGTTTGTAGCTCATCGCAGCGGATCATCCTGACCGCAAAGCTGTCGCAGGTCGGAAAACAATATAGAAACAGTGCGATAAAATGGAAGCGCAGATTTGCGGGAAGGTGGGGGGCTCAGGCCTTCACCGTCGCCGCGCCGATCAGGTCGCGAAGGGCGGTGGTCAGGTCAGGTTGGCGCAGGAGGCTTTCGCCGACCAGCGCGGCCTGGTAGCCGGCGGCGTGGAGCCGTTCAAGGTCGGCGTGGGTGCGCAGGCCGGATTCGGTGACGAGCACCATCCGGCGGCGTTCGGCGTCGGGCACCGTGGCCAGCACATCGAGCGAGGTCTGCAAGTCGGTCTTCAGCGTTTTCAGATTGCGGTTGTTGACGCCGATCAGGTTGGCGCCGAGCTTCCGCGCGACGGCCATTTCGGCCGCGTCGTGGACTTCGACCAGTACGTGCAGCCCTTTCTGCGTGGCGTAGTCGTACAGCCGTTTCAGTTCCAGTTCCGTCAGCGCGGCGACGATCAGCAGGATCGCGTCGGCGCCGTGGCTCCAGGCTTCGTCGATCTGATATTCATCGCAGGTGAAGTCCTTGCGGAGGACCGGCAGGGTGCAGGCGGCGCGGGCGGCGCGCAGGTCGTCGAGCGACCCGCCGAAGCCGGGGCCGTCGGTGAGGACGCTCAGCGCCGCCGCACCGGCCGCCTGATAGGCGCGCGCGACGTCGGCGACTTCAGCGCCGGGGCGCAGGTCGCCGCCGGAGGGACTTTTGCGTTTGAATTCGGCGATGACCTTGAGCGTGCCGTTGGCGGCCGCCTGCGAATCGCCACTCGGCTCCGTGCCTTTGAAATGGACGAGCGCGGCGGGGAAATCGCGCACCGTGGCTCCGCCCGGCGCTTCAATGCGCGCCGGCAGTTTGCTCACGGGGAGTTTCACTTTGCGCTCGGCCACTTCCGCCCGTTTGCGCAGCATGACTTCGTCGAGAATGTTGGCGGGCGCGGCGCCGGGTTCGGGGGCGGACCCCGGGGCAGCGGCAGCGGCGATCAGATGGAGCCCGGACGCGCGCGCGGTTTCTTTGGCTTGGGTGTGCAGGCGGTCGAGTTCGACCTTGAGCGCTTGAACCTGGTTGTGCAGTTCGGTCATGCGGTCGGTCAAAATGTCGGGCAGGTTGATCTGGTCCATGGTTTCGCTCGGCGCGAGCACCACGCCAGCCGGCACGCGCACGACGCGGCCGAGCACGCCCACCACCGTGGAGTGCGGATCGACCGAGCGGTTGACGACGGTGCCGCTGCCGACTTTGGCGCCTTCGCCGATGGTGATGTTGCCGAGAATCTTGGCGCCGGCGCCGATCAGCACGCCGGCTTCGATGGTCGGGTGGCGCTTGCCGTGTTCCTTGCCGGTGCCGCCGAGCGTGACTTCATGCAGCATGGTGACGTTGTCGCCGACGATGGCGGTTTCGCCGATGACCACGCCCATGGCATGGTCGATGAACACGCCGCGGCCGATGGTCGCGCCGGGATGGATGTCCGCGCCGGTCAGGAAGCGCGCGAAGGTGTTGACGATGCGCGCGTACAGCGGCATGTTCCAACGGTAGAGCCGGTGACTGAGCCGGTACCAGCACAGCGCGTGAAAGCCCGGATAGCACAGGAAGGCTTCCAGGTAGGAGCGGCAGGCGGGGTCGCGCTGCCGGATGGCTTTGAGATCGGCCAGCATGGCGCCGAACATTTTTTCTCTCTCTCTCTCGCGCCGGCGGAACGGCTTCCTCGCCGGCGAAGGCAACCCTGGCGGTCGCCGCGCGTGAACAGGTCGCGCCGACCGGGTTCCCATTGTAAAGCGAGGATCGCGGATCGGCGGTGGAAGGCGAAGTTCAGCCGACCGCCTCCCTGGGAGCGCCGGGCTCCAGCCCGGCTTCTTGGATTTGCACTTTCTTCCGCGCCTTAGATTTCCTCTTTC
>JBOHNC010000135.1:0-3519 GCA_050730415.1 Planctomycetota bacterium | reverse complement strand
CACTTCCAGCAGACCCACTGTGGAAGCGTCTTGAGCATTTCGGGCACGACTTCAAGATTGACGGGAGGATTGCTCATGCGGACACCTCGACAGGTTTGGCTGCGGCAGCGCCATCGGCCGCCCATTTACTGAGCAGCGTCCGGCGCAAAATCGTCCGGTTTTTCGACGCGGTATTGTTCAACCCCCAGCGGTCACCGAGTAGGATGCAGGTCGTCGAGGCCCGGGTCACGGCGGTATACAGCCAGTTGCGGTCGGCGAAAAAATGCGATTTGTGGCAGAGCACCACGATGCAGGGGAATTCGCTGCCTTGCGCCTTGTGAGCAGTCATGCAGTACGCCAGTTGCAAATTTTGGGTCTTCTCAGCCTGAATCAGCAGAGGATCGCCCCCGTCGAAACTGACCATCAGGTCTCGGCCGGTAATTTCGGTGACAAATCCCAGCGTGCCATTCATGACGTCCAGTTCGTAGTCATTCGAAGTCTGGATCACCTTGTCGCCGACGGCGAACTTGCCCTGCACTGCGCCGTGGTGCAGGAATTGCAGCATCCGGTTAACTTCCCGGGTGCCGAGCGGCCCTTTGTGGGTCGGCGTAATGATCTGCACGTCCCGAAGCGGGTCGAGTTTCAGATTCTTGAACGTCCCGTCGCGGAACAGATCGCGCAGTTGCGTCTGAATGGCGGAGGGCTCGCGGCAGCCGTTCAGCACCCACCAGCCTTGTTCGGGCCCGGCGGAAGGCGCCACCTTGCCAGCCAAAACCTGGTTGGAGTTCACCTTCAAAATGCCAGCCTGACGGTGGACCTTCTGCAGCACGACCGTGGGCGCCAGTTTGTGCGCCAGCACATCGCGGAGCACGTTGCCCGGGCCGACCGGCGGCAACTGGTTGTGGTCTCCGACGATCACCAGGCGCGTCACCGAGAAATCGATCCGTTTCAGCAGTTCGGCCATGAGTGGCACGTCAGTCATCGATCCTTCATCTAAAATGACTGCCTGGTACCCCCGCTGCTTGTTGCACTTGGCCTCAAAGTCGAAGGACAGGCTGGACCTGTTGAAGGCGTGGCCGTCGTAACACAGCAGCCGGTGGAGCGTCTGCGCCGGCAAGGCAACCTGGTACTTTTCGAGCAATTCTTCGATCCGTTTGGCCGCCTTGCCCGTGGGCGCACACAGGGCGACGTTCAGTCCCGCAGCCATGAAGGCCGCCGTCAAGCGCGCCACCGTGTAGGTCTTGCCAGTTCCCGCGCCGCCGGAGATCACGCTGATCGGGTACTGCAGAGCGGTTTCAAAGGCGCGGAGTTGGTCACCCTGCAGATCGACCTCGCGGTTCTCGATCCCTTCGACCGGTGCGGGCCGCCAGGCGTGGTCGCGGAAGGTGTCGCGGATCAGAGTTTCGGCCTCGGCCATCGTCGGCGTCGATAGCGCGCGGCCATCGACCGCCACCCTGCCATCCGCGATCAGCGCCTTGGCACGCTCCTGGATGCGGCTGCGGCTGTCCAGCCCGTCGAGCGCCAGCAGGGTATTGGCGAGGTCGACCAGTTCCAGTCCGCCCGTCCACGTGTGGCCAGAGTTCATTTCATCGCGCAGCACGTACAAAAGGCCGGCGTCGATGCGCCCGGGATGATCCTTCGGCACGCCGAACTTGCGCGCGATATCGTCCACGCGCTTGAATCCGTACCCCTCGATCATCTCGATAAGCTGGTAGGGGTCCGACTTCAGAATCGCCACGATGCTCTGGCCGAACTGGTCGATTAGTTTGTTCATCTGGCCATTGGTCAGGCCGAAGGACGCCAGGTAGGTCCGAATCCGGTTCTGTTCCGCGTTGGCCCGCCAGGCGTCGCGGAGGGTTTCAAGCACCGCTTTCGGCACATGGGTGGCGGCGTGGAGCGCCTCCAGGTCACCGCCCAACATGGATTCCAAGGCGTCGGCAGTACCCGCCACGCGCACGATCCGTTCGGCCGAGGCCTCGCCGATTCCCTTGAACGCAGGGTTCTTCGCCAGGTATTGCACCAGTCCATCGTTGGTGTCGGGCAAATCGAACGTGACCGATTCCGCGTAAAACTGCTCACCGAATTTGGGGTCTTTGTCCCAATGCCCGGTCAAGGTCACGCACTCGCCCTCGGTCATACAGAACTTGCCGCGGAACCGGACGGCCTCATCGTCATCGGTGCGCAGGACGCCGGCGGAAAAGTTGGGCTTGGAGCAGTAGAGCCGCTCGATGAGCCCGCGCACCGTGGTGGATTCCTGTTTCATCGCAGGGCCTCGAGGTGGTGCCGCACAAACATCCGCAGGTACTGACCGGTGAACAAACACGCGGCCTGGCGGGAGCCGCACCAGAACACGGGAATCCGGTGGCGCAGGGTGATTTCCAAACTGGCGCCTAACAGCGACGCTGGCGCGACTGCATGCATTTCGACCTCGCGCTCGCCGCGCAGGATCGCGTCGAGATCCGCCTCGACCACAATGCAGGCGGCCTGATACGCGCGAAGCTTTACCAGTTCCCGCTCGAACCGTGCCCGGTCATGGATCACGGTGCTGGCGAAATCCGCCAGGCTCTTCCGCTCGACTGCCACCAGCGCCTCAAACCCTTCGACCGAGTAATCCCCCGCCTCTAACCGCCTGCGGATGGTCTCGCAGGTGAAGCCGTAGGGCAGCTGCTCCCGTGTGTCGATCACGATGCGAAAGGACATGGCAGGACCTCGAAAAAATAAAAAAGCCAGCCGGGGGCACAGGACATGCCCGGATTGACCGGCTGGCTTTGGCGGGCTTGGTTAGAACGGCACCGGACCGTCCGACTCCCCGGCGCCATCGCCGGCGAGGATCTCGATGCGCTTGTTGAAGTAGACGTTGCTGTACTCGCCCTTGGTCTTCTTGGTGACTTCCAGGGTCTGGTCGATCATCTGGTTCAGGTGGTTCGGCAGGTCGTGGAACTTCGGCAGGCTGATCCCCAGAGCCTTCAGATCGGCCTTGAAGAACGGCAGCGCTGCTTCCAGCAGCATCGAATTCTTGAACAGGTGCCGCCCCGCGTGCGGACCCGACAGGACGATCAGGTCGTACTTCAGCATCGGGTTGCCGGTCTGGGACTTGTCCAGATAGGCCTTCTGGATGCGCACCTGGTACTTGCCGTCCGGCAAATCGCCGGTCTCGATGGGTTTGGCCCGGTCGAACTCCTCGTCCAGCTCGGCCAGTTCGCTCCAGGCGTCGGCTCCCGCCTGCTCCTGCGGCGGCGGCGCGAACGGATTGGGTTCCGCGGCGTCGGTGTTTTCCTCGTTCATTTCAAAATCTCCTTCGCCTTCTCGGCCGGCGCCTGGGGTTTCGGATCGAAGGCCTTACGGAAGGCCCCGAAGTCCAGGGGAATCGTGTCCGGCAGGCGCCCGGTACGGTCCCCCGCTTCGTAGGAAGGGTGGGGTTTGGTGCGCAAGACGCGCTGGGTGATGAAGTTGCCGTCCTTGTCCTTGGCGGCGGTGGCGTCGCAGTACAGGACCATGTCGACCATGCCGAGGACCACGCTGCGGGCGCGTTCGGGCAAA
>JBOHNC010000134.1:0-4201 GCA_050730415.1 Planctomycetota bacterium | reverse complement strand
GACGCTCTGACTCCTGCCCGGCGGGAACCCGGACGGAACACCCGTCCTGTCCCCGGCTGGTCCAAGCAGGTCTCCTCTTGTTGCTCTCGACCCCGCCTCGCGGCGACGCCGTTACCTTCGGATACGGACCGGAGAGCACCTGCCCGGCAGGGACTTCCACCCCGCAGATGTGGTGCGCCTGCAAGCGCACGGAGCGCGGGTGACATCACCCGCTCTTTGTCGAATCCGTGAATTCAGCTTTGCGAACGCGTGCATCGCGCGCGCCGAAGAGAACGGCGACAGGGATGCCGCCGGTACCAGCCGGCTGGAAGCCGGCGCCACAACAAACAGAGTGTCTGCGACCCCGAGAGTCTTCGCGACCCACAGGAGCGATCTGCCCGATTTCAAAATGTCCAGGAAGTCGGCAACGCGAAGCGCTGCCGGGAGGGGAGTGGCCCCTGGGGCCACCTACAGCATTTCGGGGAGTTTGGCGTGTTCGCGCAGTTCCAGGCGAAAGCTTTCCTTCGCGCCGAAGCGGATTTCGTGCGGCTTGTTGCTCACGTCGGTGATGATGACGCGGTTGACCGGCTTGCCGTCGACCATCGTTCCGTTTTCGCTCATGTTCACGATTTCAATCGAGCCCAGATTAAACATGGTGATTTTGAAATGCTGGGAGCTGACCGTCTTGAGCGCCACGTCATTGTCGCGCTGATCGGGTTTCATTTTGCGGTAGATTTCCGAACGGCGCAGCGACACATCGCAGCGGCGGCTGCGGCCGATGGTCAGCGGCTTGCCGTATTCCAGCGCCACCAATTCATTTTTGACGTGGCCATTCATGCCAACCAGCGTGGGAACGCGCACCATGGTCTGGAACCCTCCGGAACGGTCCGGCGCGCAGCCGCAGCGGGGGAACCGCCCGCACGCTGGCTCTCGCCGGTCGCTCTATATTGTATGAAGGGAAATCCCCCGGGATTGCTGCCCAATCCCAGCCCATCCATCGTTGTTAATGGTTGTTCTTGCCCATGGTCTGAATCATCTTGACCAGCGGCAGGAACAGCGAAATGACGATGAACCCGACCGCAATGCCCATGCCGACGATCAGCAACGGTTCGAGCAAGCTCATCAGCGATTCGACCATCACGTTGACCTGCTCGTCGAAGTTGTCGGCGATGCGCATGAGCATGGCGTCCAACTCGCCGGTTTCCTCGCCCACCTGGACCATGTTCACCACGATATCGTCGAAGACGCCCGAATCGGCCATCGGGTTGGCGATCGAATCGCCTTCCTTGATCGAGTCGTGAATTTTGCCGACGGCGTCGGAGATGATCTCATTGCCGGTCGCGCCCTTGATGATCGCCAGCGCATCGAGAATCGCCACGCCCGACTGCACCAGCGTGCCCAGCGTGCGGCAGAAGTTGGAAATGCCGCCTTTGCGGACGATCTGCCCGAAAATCGGCAGCCGCAGTTTGATGTTGTCGATGATCCGCCGGCCCTTTTTGTCGCGCGACATGAATACGTAAATGCCGAACAAGAGGAACGGCGTGCCCAGCAGCACGTACCAGTAGTTCACCATGAAGCCGGCGATGAAAATCAGCAGGCGCGTGGGCGCCGGCAGATCGACGCCCAGGTCGTGGAACAGCTTTTGGAATTTGGGAATGATGAAAATCATCAGGAAGGTCAGGATCAGCACGGCGATGCTGATGACCGCCGTCGGATACACCATCGCGCCGATGATGCGCCGACGCAGCTTTTCCGCCTTCTCGCGGAAATCGGCCAGACGCAACAGGATGGTATCCAGCGCGCCGGAGATTTCGCCCGCGCGGACCATGTTGACGTACAACTCGCCGAACGCCGCCGGATGCTTGCTCATGCCTTCCGACAGCGACGAACCGCTGGAGACGTCGTCGCGCACATCGCCGACAATGCCTTTCAGCGTCCCGGGCGGCAGCTGGTTCTGCATGATATCCAGCGCTCGCACAATCGGCAGGCCCGCGGCGTTCAGCGTCGCGAACTGGCGAGTGAACTCCGTCACATGCTTGCCGCGCACCCCGCTGCCGATCGTGAAGCTCTTCCGCTTGCTCTTGATCGCGCCGCTTTCGGCCCGTGTCACGCTCATACGCCTGCCCTCATCCCGACGCCTTGTAGCCGCCCCCGGAGAATCTCAACCCGGCCATGCAAAAACCACGCCCGACTGCGCCTCCGGCTCGAACTTCGCCTCGCCCCGCTGCTACCGCATGTGCAAATCTGCGTGGATATTGTACGCCACCTCCAAATGTTAATCCATCAACCCACCGATTTTCCAGTGAAATCAGCTCCCCTTGTTCACTCTGGAATGCACATGTGCAGCACCCCGCTTCGCCACCACCTCCGCCTACTCGAACGCCAGCGTTTCGCGCACCACCTCGTCGACCGTCGTGATCCCGTCGAAAATCTTCAGAATCCCCGACTCCCGCAGCGTCCGCATGCCCTGCGCGCGAGCCGTTTCCCGGATCACTTCCGTCGACTTCTTCTTCACGATCAATTCCCGCATCTGCTGATTGACCTTCAGAATTTCGTAGATCGCCGCCCGGCCGCGGTAGCCGGTGTTGTTGCAGTTTTTGCACTTCTTGCCGAACCAGAAACGCTTGTTCTCCACCAGCTCCGGCGTCAGCTCGATTTCCAGCAGCGCCTCTTCGGTCGGGTGATATTCCGTCCGGCACTGCGAGCAAATCTTGCGCACCAGACGCTGGGCCACAATCGAGTCCAACGTCGCCGACACCAGGAACGCTTCCACACCAAGGTCCACCAAACGCGTAATCGACGACGGCGCGTCGTTGGTGTGCAGCGTGCTGAACACCAAGTGGCCCGTCAGCGAGGCTTCGATCGCGATCGAGGCCGTTTCCAGGTCGCGGATTTCGCCCACCAGAATCTTGTCCGGGTCTTGGCGCAGAATCGCCCGCAGACACTTCGAAAACGTCACCTCGATTTCGTCGTTCACCTGCACCTGCACCAGACCGTCGATATCGTATTCCACCGGGTCTTCGGTCGTGATGATCTTGATGTCCGGCGAGTTCACCTTCGACAGCGCCG
This sequence comes from Planctomycetota bacterium, assembly GCA_050730415.1. Classification (GTDB taxonomy): domain Bacteria; phylum Planctomycetota; class SZUA-567; order H5-PLA8; family JBOHNC01; genus JBOHNC01. The sequence goes on along the minus strand of JBOHNC010000134.1, from coordinate 1,153 downwards.
CGTACAACGTGGTGGTCTTGCCCGAACCGGTCGGGCCGGTCACCAGCACGATCCCGTTCGGCTGTTCGATGGTGTCGTAGAAATAGTTCAGTTCGTCCTCGCGCATGCCCAGCTTTTCCAGGTCCAACTGCACCACCGAACGGTCCAGAATACGCATCACGACCGACTCGCCGAACACCGTCGGCAGCGTGCTCACGCGCAGGTCGATCCGGTTCCCCTGGATGGTCAGTTCGATTTTATCGTCCTGCGGCAGACGCCGTTCGGCGATGTCCATGTTGGCCATGACCTTGATACGCGAGGTGATCGCCAGCGCCAGGTTTCGCGGCGGCGAGGGCATCTCGATCAGCGTGCCGTCGATGCGGTAGCGGATGCGGAATTCCGCCTCGAACGGCTCGAAGTGAATGTCCGACGCCTGGTCCTTGATGGCCGTCAGCAGCACCATGTTCAGGTACTTCACCACCGGCGCCGCGTTGGTCATTTTTTCGATCTGCGTCGAGTCGATCGCGTTCGGATCGACCTCGTCCAACTGCTCCAGATCGGAGTCCATGCTGCCCAGAATTTCCTCCATGCTCGCCGATTCTTCCGGGTAGTGTTTGACGATCCACGCGTCGATAATTTCCGGATCGGCCCCCATCGCTTCAACCGGCCGGCTGAGCATGAACTTCAGGTCGTCGAGCATCACCAGGTTGGTCGGGTCGGCGATCGCGATCACCAGCTTGTCGCTCTCCTGGTACAGCGGCACAAACCGGTACAGCCGCGCCATGTCCGCCGGCACCAACTTGATGATTTCCTCGTCCGCCTGCAGCGTCGAAAGATCGGCCACGTCCAGCCCCGACTGCTCGCACAACGCGGCCATCAGCTGGTTCTGGTCGATGACCCCCATTTCAATCAGGATTTCGCCCAGCAACCCGGCGCCTTCTTCTTCCTGCTTCTTGACCGCCTGGTCGATCTGCGGCTGCTCGACCGACCCCATTTCCATCAGGATGTCGCCGATCAACCGGTGGCCTTCATCGTAGGCCGACGGCTGCGGCCGGTGCATTTGCTTGGGCGCGGCCGGTTTGGCGGCAGCCGGTTTGGGCGCGGCCACACGCGGCGCGGCCGCAGGCGCAGCGGCTGGCTGCGCCGGAGCACGCCGCGACGGCGTGGCGGCCGG
>JBOHNC010000133.1:0-5370 GCA_050730415.1 Planctomycetota bacterium | reverse complement strand
GACGCTCTGACTCCTGCCCGGCGGGAACCCGGACGGAACACCCGTCCTGTCCCCGGCTGGTCCAAGCAGGTCTCCTCTTGTTGCTCTCGACCCCGCCTCGCGGCGACGCCGTTACCTTCGGATACGGGCCGGAGAGCGCCTGCCCGGCAGGGACTTCCACCCCGCAGATGTGGTGCGCCTGCAAGCGCACGGAACGCCGGCATCTTGCCGACTCTTGTGCGCGCGAGCGCGCATCCCCTGCTGCATTTTTCTGGCGCCGGCTTCCAGCCGGCTGGGTGAGGTCGGCATCCATGCCCACCGGCTTTCTCCTGCGATCAAGGAGACAAGGCACCAGCTTCGCTCGCGGTTTTTTTTGCGTCGATCGGCGATCGAACCCTCGATGCGGCGGGCATTCGAGAGGATTGGAAAGAACCCCGGAGCCGAATACGCGGATTCATCGAAGAAGCCGGTCTGATGACCTGAGCCTTACCCACATCTTGCGCGCGTCCGCACCTATCTTCGAAGTCCCGCACAGCGGGACGGCCGAGGGCAGCCCAGCAGCACGGCGCCGCCTTGGCGCAAGTGCTGGGTCGGCGGTGCGAAGCAACGCTCCCGCGCGATCCGAAGCAGAACCAGGCACCCGACCTTCCATCGCGCGGAACCGCACGCAACGTTCAAGGAAGGGGAATGTATTTCGGCGCGTCGCCCACGACGTTCCGCGCGGAAAAACGCGTCGGCGCGACATCGCTCCGGCCCGCGCGGGGCGGTCTGGCGACCGCTTTCCGGGGGTTCCCTGCGGTTCCGGCGGACCGGAACCTTCGGTCACGCCCCGGCTACCGACAGGTGCACCCTTCGGGCGCAAGAAAAGATGGAAGCTCGAAAACATGTGGGTAATGCACAGACGTGAACACCGGCGCTCCCATCAGAAGAACCGACCGAGCGGATAATTCTCCCCTGTTCCCTGTTCCGCTCGCGCTTTCCTCAGATCATGCCTTTGGTGCTCGGCACGCGGCCGGCTTCTCTTGCATCGATCGCCACGGCCATGCGCAGCGCGCGCGCCACGGCTTTGAAGCCCGTCTCCAGAATGTGATGCAGGTTCCGCCCGCTGACCAGTTCCAGGTGCAGGTTCATTCGCCCTTCCATCGCCAGCGCGCGGAAAAAATCCTCGCCCAGCTCCACGTCGAACTCTCCGACCTTGCCCTTCGGCCACGTGCCGTGGATTTCGAAATACGGCCGCCCCGACAGGTCCACCGTCGCGCGCGTGACGGCTTCATCGAGCGGCACCGACGCGAAACCGTACCGCGTCACGCCGGCTTTCGAACCGAGCGCCTCCCGCAACGCCTGCCCGATCACGATCCCGCAGTCTTCCACCGTGTGGTGGAAGTCCACATGCAGGTCGCCCTTGGCCTGCACGCCGATATCCATTAACGAGTGCTTCCCCAGCGCCGTCAGCATGTGGTCGAGAAACCCGATGCCGCTGCGCATCAGCGTGTCGCCCTGGCCGTCCACGTTTAGCGTGACAGTGATGTGCGTTTCGGCGGTCTTGCGTTCCACCGTGGCGCGCCGGCCGCCACCGCTGCCGGACAGGCCCGGCCCAGCCGAGGCGGCCGCGGCGGGCGACGCGGCCGGTTCACGCGCGGACGGGGCCGCCGCCGTCTTCGATGGCGCTTTCGATTTGGATCCGGAACGTGTCGTTCGAGCCATGGGCAAGGTCTTCCTGGAGGTCCATTTCCGGCCGCGCGCGCCGAGCCGCACGGCCGCCGCCCGCCACGCGCACTCGCAGCGTCACAGGCACGGCTCGCGTTTTTAACGCCGCGCCGCCCGATTAACTGAAGTCAAAATCGAAAAATTCGGCGCCGCCGCCGATGTGGTCGCCGCCATCCTTTGACGGAGCGGCTTGGCGCGCGGTCGGCTACCCGGTTCCGGTCGGGATGGGGCGGGGCGGGGCGCCGCTTCAGCGCGCTGCGTTGGTGTCGCTGGCATGGGACGGCGCCACCTGCAAACCCTGCACGCCAATTCGCGATCCGGTTTTGGCCAGCCGTTCGAGCACGTTCACCAGGGCGGCGATTTCCATGTCGTTGCCGACGCTAATCCGCAGGCCGTCTTCCAGCAGCCGATGGGGGAAATAGCGAACGAGAATGTCGTGCTGCTTGAGCGCCATATAGGTGGCTTCGGCGGTCGGCCCGTTCCAGCGCACGCGGGCGTAGACGAAATTGGCCTGGCTTGGGAGCACCTCCCAGCCCAGCTTGCGCAGGTCTTCGGTAAGTTTGGTCCGCGTGGCGCGCACCGCCGCGACGTTCTTTGCCAAGTGCGCCTGGTCATCAAGCGCCGCCACGCCGGCCACCGCCGCCAGCGCGTCGACGTTGTAGGATTCCTTCACTTTCATCAGGGAGGCGATGATTTCCGGCTGGGCGAAGGCCAACCCCAGCCGCATCCCGGCCAGGGAGTAGCTCTTCGAAAACGACCGCAACACCACGACGTTGTCCAGCTCACGGACCAGCGACAGGCAGTTGAAATCGGCGAAGTCCGCATAGGCTTCGTCGATCACCACCAACCCCTGGAAGGTCTGGGCCAGCGCGCGCACTTTTTCCAGCGAGGTGATCGTGCCGCTGGGAGAATTGGGATTGGCCAGAAAGAGGACCCGCGCCGAGGTCACCGCGAGGCCCTCAGGGATCGAAAAATCGGGCGGAAAATCCAGCGTCTTCGACTTGGCGTCTTCGATTTCCGCCAGGGTCTCGTACAGGATGTAGCTGGGATAAGGGTATACGATTTCCCCGCGCTGGCGCGGCCCGACATAGGCGCGCGTGATCATGGTCAGGAGTTCGTCCGAGCCGTTGCCGCACAGAATGTAGTCTTCGGGCAGGTTGAAGATTTGCGCCGCCTTCGCCCGCAAGCTCTGGGCGAAGCGGTTGGGGTACAGGCGGAGGCGATCGCCGCCGTCGGACAGGAATTTCTGCAGCGCCGCGACGACTTGGGGGCTGGGCGGATAGGGATTCTCGTTGGTGTTGAGCTTGATCACCTTGGCGCCCGGCGCGGGCTGCTCGCCCGGCTGGTAGCCCTCCATTTTGGCGATGTTGGGCCGCAGCAGAGCCTTGGCGCGATCGATATGTTGGGAGGTGGTGCGGTTTTTGGCCATGAATGAACTCTGAAAATGCTCACGCCGGCCAATTCTGGCCGATTGACGCAAAGACTTCGACGTGCTGGGAGGAAAGTGCAATCGCTACGCCAAACCGCCTGCTCGCGGGGCCGCGGCCAACCGCCAGCGGGCAGGCTCGCCCAGCCTGCCGAAGGTGTTCAGTATACCCACTCCAGAGGCATTTGCACGCCTTTCCCGAGGCTTGAATTCCCGGCGGAAGGAGCGGAAAATCGCTCCAAAAATCCGTGAAAGGGGCGGGGTCAGGCGGTCTTCACTATATTTTGCGCATATTATTTGCGCAGGAGAAATGCACGCTTGCGAGGCGGTGGTTAGAAGGATCGATTGCGGAAAGCCACGCAGGCGACGATCAGCAGCATGCTCACGTAGGCCGCCGTGTAAATCACCGCGCCGCCGAAGACGCTCCACGGTTGCATGAAGCCCCAGACGGCGTCGTTGCGGTGGTTGAGACTCTGCAGGTTGGGCAGGATCAGCTCCACCGTGTACAGCCACTTTTGCGCGCCGGTGTAGGTTCCGAACCGGGACAGTTCCACGATGTTGCGGACGTTCTCGCCGATGAACACGGTGAAGGTGGTCATCACCGCGGACAGGATCGGCGTCGAGACCGCTCCGTAGGCGATCGCGATGGCGGTGATGAGCAGCATTTCCAGCGCCAGGAAACCGAGCTCCTGCACGACCCCGCCGTCGACGCTGCCCACGATGCAATAGAGGTACACCAGAAACACCGCGCCCAACGCGGCGCAGAGCATCAGCACCGTGAGCGCCAGGCCGGCGTATTTGCCGAGGATGAATTCGAAGCGCTCGATCGGCTTGGTCAGGACAGTAAACAGGGTCCGCTTGTCGATTTCCTTGTAGATCATTCCGGTCCCGATGAAAACGCAGATGACCACGTTGAGCGCCCACATCGTCCCGAGGCAGACGTCCTCGATGACCTTGTTGCGGTCGTTCAGGTAGGGTTCCATCTGGATGGCGTTGGGCCCGGCGGTGTCGGCGGTGGCGGTCGGAATCGCGGCGTAGCCGATCGCGTAGGAACCCAGAATCATGATGACGCCGCCCAGCAGCAGCACATGCAAAATACGGTCGCGGACGGCTTCGCGGAAGGTGTTGATCGCCACGGCGGCAATGTTTCGAACCATCAGGGCCACTCCGGCCGGCTGCAAGGAACGCACGGTGCGTTCGGCGCATGAAATGATTTTACTCCATGGATTTCAGGGACGATGGATGTGGCCGAGTTCTTGCGAGGGTAAAAATTGTTCGCGCACGTGCGGAAGATGTAAAATTTATTGGCACTTGGGGGCGGCTTTGTAAAATATTTTGGCACTTGGGTAGGATGGAGGGGGTTGATTCAGGAGCTGATTTGGGTTGAACGATGAATTTTGTATTTCTGCATTTTGGCTTGGAGGGTCGGCCGGGTCAGGCCGAGATTGCGCGCGGCGTGCGTCTGATTGCCGTTGGTCGAGCGCAGCGCCTCGGTGATCAGGATGCGGTCGACCAGTTCGATGATTTCGCGGTAGCCGTGCTCCGGCCCGGCATGTTGAATCAGTTCCTTGATGATCTCGCGACAGCGCTCCTCGGGCGGCAGCGCGGCAGCGGCGTCGGCGCCGCCGGCCGCGACCGGCCGTTCCAGCGCCTGATGGACATCCTCAGGATGGATCGGAAACCCGCGGGTGAAAATCAGCGCGCGGTGAATGCAGTGCTCCAGCTCACGGACGTTCCCCGGCCAGCGGTGGCTCTTGAGCGCCGTCAGGGCCTGCTCGGAGAGGATCGGGTCCTTGTAGCCCAGTTCGGCGGCGAAGCGCGCCATGAAAAACCGCGTCAGCAGGTCGATGTCGCCGTTGCGTTCGCGCAGCGGCGGAATGTCGATCGTGACGACGTTCAGCCGGTGGTACAGGTCTTCGCGGAAGCTGCCGTCCTTGATGCCTTTTTCAAGGTTCCGGTTGGTGGCGGCCAGAACCCGTACATCGACCCGGACCGGCTCGTTGGAGCCCACCCGGTCGAAGGTTTTCTCCTGGAGGACGCGCAGGATTTTGCCCTGGATGCTCAGCGGCACGTCGCCGATTTCGTCGAGGAAAATCGTCCCGCGGTGGGCCTGTTCGAATTTCCCGATCCTTCGCAGTTGAGCGCCGGTGAACGCGCCGCGCTCGTGGCCGAACAGTTCGCTTTCGAGCAGCGTTTCGGGGATCGCCACGCAGTTGACCACCATGAGCGGAAGTTCCGCTCGCGCGCTGTGCTGGTAC